>CAYPYF010000112.1:0-7511 GCA_964414675.1 uncultured Dehalococcoidaceae bacterium | reverse complement strand
CGCACCTGGGAGGCGGCCCTCGCCGCACCCGAGTGGGACGGCCCGCCGACCTGGCTCCACGGTGACCTGATGCCTGGCAACCTCCTCATGCAGGACGGGCGTCTCAGCGCCGTCATCGACTTCGGCGCGCTCGGCGTCGGCGACCCGGCGTGCGACATGATCCCCGCGTGGCTCTCCCTGCCCGCGGCCGTGCGAGGCGACTACCGCGCCGCCCTTGGTGTGGACGATGCCACATGGACGCGGGGGAGGGGATGGGCGCTCTGGGTCGCGCTCGTGGGATTGCCGTACTACCGGGACACGAATCCAGTGTTCATGGGCATCCTCCGACGCGGGATCGACGCCGTCCTCGCCGATGTGGACGCCTGAGGCGGGCGTCCACGCCGAATGTTGTTGCGGGCGAGGAGTCGCCACATCTACGATTCGCGCGCTCCGCTGGTCGTAGCGCAATCATTCGCGGCCCGCGACGCCTGACATCTACCCGAACGGAGATGAACGATGGCGGACATCATTGCCTCCGCACGCGCCCAGGGGCGCCTGCTGCTCACGGAGGTCGAGTCCAAACAACTGCTGCAGGAAGCCGGCATCCCGGTCGCGATGGCGCACCTGGCGAAGAAGCCCAAGAAGGCCGTCGAGATCGCTGACGAGATCGGCTACCCGGTCGTCATGAAGATCGTCTCCACGGAGATCACCCACAAGTCGGACGTCGGCGGTGTCGTCGTCGGCCTGCGGGACGCGAAGGCGGTCCGCAAGGCCTACAGGGAGATGCTCGAACGCGTCGCCGAGGCTGCCCCCGGCGCGAAGATCGAGGGCGTCGCGATCCAGTCGATGGCGAAGCAGGGCACGGAGATCATCGTCGGCTCGACGACCGACCCGCAGTTCGGCCCCGTCCTCATGTTCGGCCTCGGCGGTGTGTTCGTCGAAGTGCTGAAGGATGTCGCGTTCCGCGTCGTGCCGCTGGACGAGCGAGACGCCCGCCAGATGGTCCGCGAGATCAAGGGCCTGCCGATCCTGGAGGGCGTGCGCGGCCAGGACCCAGCCGACCTCGAGGCGATCGAGGCGCTCCTCCTGCGCGTGTCCGACTTCATCGAGGCGCACCCGGAGATCGCCGAGCTCGACCTGAACCCGGTCTTTGCCTACAGCGACGGCGCACTCGCCGTCGATGCCCGCATCGTGCTCACGGAGGCAGCCTCGTGAACGTCGACCGCGACCGTCTCCATCGGGCGCTGAACCCGAAGACCGTGGTGGTCGTGGGCGACAAGGGCCCCAACTACCAGTGGCTCACGAACATGTCCGAGTTCACCGGCACGCTCTACTCCGTCCAGCTGGACGAGAAGGAGATCCCCGGCATCGACGAGAAGGGCATCCCGAACTTCAAGGGACTGACCGAGGTCCCCGGTGAGGTCGACCTTGTCGTCTGCGCGGTCCCGCGTCAGGTGACCCCGTTCATCGTCGCGGACGCCGTGAAGAAGGGTGTCGGCGGCGTGGCGATGTTCACCTCCGGCTTCGTGGAGACGGGCGAGGAGCTCGGTATCCAGTTGCAGGAGAAGATCGTCACCGCAGCGCGCGAGGGCGGCCTGCCGCTCGTCGGCCCGAACTGCATGGGCGTCTACAACCGCCGCCTGGGCGTGAAGTTCATGCAGGGCCAGCAGCAGGGCGAGGGCGGCGAGATCTCCGTCATCTCCCAGAGCGGCACGCACGGCATCGCGATCACCATGGGCGCTCAGCACCTGGGCCTCGCGGTGACGCGCACCGTCTCCATCGGCAACGCCGCCGTCCTCAATGAGGCCGACTACCTCGAGTACCTGCGCGACGACCCGGACACGTCTGTCATCGTGATGTACCTCGAAGGCGTGAAGGACGGCCGCCGCTTCGCGAAGCTGCTGCGCGAAGTCACCCGTGTGAAGCCCGTGATCATCTGGCGTGGCGGCCGCACGAAGGCCGGCGCGAAGGCCGCACAGTCCCACACCGCCTCGCTCGCCTCGGACGACGCCGTCTGGGACGCACTCCTGCGCCAGGCGGGCGCCATCGCCGCGGACTCGCTGGAGGAGGCGCTGGACGCCCTCCAGTGCATCGTGCGGCTGCCGAGGAGCCACAAGCGCAACCTCGCGCTGATCGCGATGACGGGCGGCCAGTCCGTCGCCATCACCGACCAGTTTGAGAAGGGCGGCTTCGGCGTCCCGGAGTTGCAGCAGAAGTCCTACGACCGTCTCGCGGAGTTCTTCATCACGATCGGTGGTTCGTTCCGGAACCCGTTCGACGCCGCCTCGACGATCGGCCGCGAGACGGACAACCTCCAGAAGATCCTGGACATCCTCGCGGACGACGCGAACATCGAGGGCGTCGCGCTGGAGATGCAGGCGCGCGACTTCGACAAGGACACCGAGCGCGTCGATGGGCAGATCGCCCTTGCGAAGCAGTACCGCGAGCGCACCGGGCAGCCGGTCGTGGCCCTGATGCCGGAGGGCAGCGTCGGCCAGATGACGCCGGAGACCATCACGGCGGCCCGCTACCACGTCGCCCAGGCGGGGGTGCCCGTCTTCCCGACGTTCGCGCGTGGCGCACAGGCGTTGAACCGTGCGGTCCGCTACTGGGCGTGGCGCGAGGAGACCGGGACCTAGGGCGTCCGAGACGAGCCGAGCGGATACCCCGGTGGGGTGTAATCTGAACCGATGAGCGGGATCCTCGAAGGCGCCACGGATGAGTTCGCCTCGCCCCCGGGCGGGCAGCGCATCTACCTGGACTCCGCCGCGTCCGCGCCCCTGCGCCCCGAGGCGCTTGCGGCGATGATGCCGTACCTGACCACGGCCTACGCCAATCCGTCCGCGCACCACAACGCCGGTCGCGACGCGAGCGACGCGCTGGAGGCCGCCCGCGACGATGTCGCCGCGATCCTGCACGCGTCGCCCGAGGAGGTCGTCTTCACCTCGGGCGGCACGGAGAGCATCAACGCCGCGATCAAGGGCGTTGCGATGGCGCAGGCCGAGGCCGGCGTGGGACGCCACATCATCACGACCGAGATCGAGCACCACGCCGTCCTCCACTCCGCGCAGTACCTCGAACGGTTCGGGTTCGAGGTGGAGCTGCTGCCGGTCGATGAGTACGGCCGTGTCTCGCCGGAGGACGCGGCTGCCGCAGTGCGTCCCGACACCGTCCTGGTCTCGGTCGGCTACGCCAACAACGAGGTCGGCACGGTCCAGCCGCTCGCCGAGGTCTCCCGCGCGGTGCGGGCCGCGGCGCAGGCCCTCGGCCGGTACGTGCCGTTCCACACGGACGCCGTCCAGGTTGCCAACACCCATGCACTCGATGTCGAGGCGCTCGGCGTCGACCTGCTGTCGCTCTCCGGCCACAAGTTCGGCGGCCCGAAGGGGACGGGTGTCCTCTACCTCCGCCGAGGCGTCCCGTTCCTCGAGCTCATCTCCGGCGGCGGGCAGGAGCGGCAGCGGCGCTCAGGGACCGAGAACGTGCCCGGCGTCGTCGGGCTCGCCACCGCGCTTCGTCTCGCGCAGGACGAACGCGGCCAGTTCGCGGCCCGTACGGCCACGCTCCGTGACCGCCTGCTGGAGGGCGTCCGCGACGCCTGTCCAGAGGCGCAGATCAACGGACACCCCACGGAGCGGGTGCCGCACAGCCTCCACGTCTGCTTCTCGGACCTGGAGGGCGAAGCGCTCGTCACCGCCCTCGACGCGCGGGGGATCGAGGCGTCCGCGGGCGCCGCGTGCACCTCCGCGACGTGGGAGCCCTCGCACGTCCTGCTCGCGATGGGCGTGCCGATCGACCTCGCCGTGGGGTCGCTTCGCCTCGGGATCTGGCCGACGCTCACCGAGGCGCAGGTCGACTACGTCGTCAGCGTCCTGCCCGAGGCGGTGCGTGAGTGCCGCTCCGCTGCCGCCCTCGCACGTCCGTAGCGCATCAGCAGGCGCATTCGGACTGGCAATCCTTGCAATTCGAGTGTGGACGAATCCGTTCGAGGTATCTGCGTAGGCACTGCAGCAGATCGCTTTACATATCCACTGTTGAGCGAATACCGTGTGAGCAGTTGATCCATTGATGCCGACCTTGGATGGACACACTCGTGCCAGACTCCCCCTTCGATGACTACCTCGACCTGGTCGAGGCTGCCCGGGAATTGGGTATCCACCCCCAGAGCCTGCGCCGCCTGATCAAGCAGGGACGTGTCCCCGCGACGTTGTTCGCCGGGAAGTACCTGATCGAGCGCGACAAGCTGGACATCTTCAAGTCCAGCTACGACCCGCGCCCCGGACGGAAGCCCATCCGGCGTCTGCTCTAGGTACGGTCTGCTGACAGACGCGCGAGCCGTCCCTACGCGGGCGGCTCGATCTTGATGCCCCCGGAGTCGAAGTCCCACAACTCGATCTCGAGTTGCAGGATCTCCTCGCCCGCGTCGTCCACCCCGGTCACCGTCAGGCGCACCGGCGTTCCGAGGGCCCGGTCGAGCCAGATCTCCGCGCTGAGCGTCGCGTGGATCTGCGTCGGGAGCACCGTGTTCGGCCCCAGGAACAGCTCATGGAAGGCGGCGTTGTCCAGCACGAACCGGCGTGCCGGCATGCCGTGGATCTCGTCCTCTTCCCACGGGTACTCGTTCAGCGATCGCGCGAGGTCGTCGTAGCGGTTCTCGTCCTCGGCGAACAGGATCGAGGGACGGAACCCGAGCGCGGCGTACGCCTCCAGTGGCGAGGAGCCGCCCTCCATCCACGGACGGTTGTCCTCCCGGAGCCAGCGCCGATCACCAATCGTGATCGTCTCCGTATTGACCTTCAGGAAGACCAGGTCGGCGGTGGTGAACGCGTGCTCCCGGTCCGGGTTCTGCCGCTCACCCTCGATCTTGATCGAGAGGAACTGGTCCAGCGCGAGGCCGGCCGGGGCCTCGGACACATCGAGCACTGTCGGAAGCATCCGCACGTCCACGCTGAACCGGTAGGACGCGAGGTCCGCCGGGGAGGCGGCGACCACCGTCGGCGTGCCGGACGGCGTCTCGGCCGTCGAGTCCGCTGCTCCGTCGTCGTCCGAACAGGCCGCGGCGAGGAACGCGAACATCGCGCAGGCGAAGAGGGCGCTACGTCTCAGCACAGGAGCCCTCTCAGTCGAACTCGGAGCGCGGTTCGCCTTCACGGTGGAGGTACCCCTGCGAGCGGTCGTATTCCTCGCGGGTGACGTGTCCAGCGGAATGCAGGTGGGTGATCAGCACCTCCAGTGACAGGACGGAGTGCATCTTCACCCCCATCGCGTCCAGGCGGCGCGCAGCGCCCTGCTCGCGGTCGATGAGCACGACGGCGTTCGACACGATCAGCCCGGCGTCGCGGAGTCCCTCGATGGTCTCGACGAGCGATCCCCCGCCGGCGGCGAGGTCGTCCACCACCAGTACGCGCTGGCCGGGGCGATAGATGCCCTCGACGTGCGGCGCGAGTACCTCGTCCGGGTCGCGGGCAGGGCGCAGGTAGAGCAGCGGCCGGTCCATCTGGAGCGACAGCGCCGTCGCGATGTGGAGCCCACCGATGGGCACGCCGGCCACCGCGTCGAACGGCTCCATGACGCGGTTGCGCATCGCCATGCCCAGTTCGAGGTCCTCCTCGATCAGGCGCACGGTGCGCTTGAGGGCGTCCGGCCGTGAGATCAGGAGCTTCGCGTTCACGTACACCGGTGAGTTGCGGACCGTCCGTCCGAGGCTGAAGTCGCCGAACTGGATCGCACCGAGACGCCACAGGGTGTCGGCGAGCCAGAGGCGGTGGTGCGACTCGGTGGGGCCGGACTCGGAGGTCATCGCTGGGCCTTTATCCGCAGGGCGTCCGGGTTCAGGAGGTGTCGTACGGCCTCGCCTCGCAGCCCCGCGAGCAGGCCGTCTACCGCGAGGTGCGCCATCTTCGTGCGGGTCTCCAGTGTGCCGCTGCCCACGTGGGGCGACAGCACGATGTTCGGCGCGCGCACCAGCGGGTCGTCTGGCGGCAGCGGCTCGGGCGTCATCACGTCGAGGCCCGCCCCGGCGATCGTGCCCGTCTCCAGCGCGGCGATGAGCGCCGGCTGGTCGACCACCGGCCCGCGCGAGGTGTTCACGAAGATCGCATGGCGCTGCATGCGCGCGAAGAACGAGGCGTTGCACATCCCTCGGGTCTCGTCGTTCAGTGGCACGTGGACGGAGATGAAGTCAGAGCGACGGAGCAACTCGTCCAGCGGGACGAAGGTGCCCGGGAAGTCCGGCTTCTCCGAGCGTCCGGTGTAGAGCACGGTCATCTCGAACCCGGAAGCCCGTCGCGCGGCGGCGGCGGCGATGCGGCCCGGCCCGAGGATGCCGAGGGTGCGCCCTGTGATCTCGCTGCTCAGCATCCATGTGGGATTCCACTGCCCCCACTCGCCGCGCTCGATGGCGTCCCTGCCCGCGGGCAGGCGTCGCGCGGCGGCCATCAGCAGCGCCCACGCCATGTCCGCGGTCGCGTCGGAGAGCACGTCCGGCGTGTTCGTCACGGCGACGCCACGCTGCGTGCAGGCGGGAACATCGATGTTGTCATAACCCACGGCGAGCTGGGCGACCGCGCGGAGCGAGGGGCGGGCATCCAGGAAAGCGCCGTCGATGCGGTCGTTGATCATCGTCAGGAGGCCCTCGACGCCCTCTGTGCGGGCGAGGAGCGCCTCCGCGGACGGCGGATCGAACTCCGGCCAGACCTCGACGTTTTCGGCGCCCAGCGCGTCGTGCAGACGGGCGATGGGGCTGCCGTCGCCGGAGCCACCGGGCAGTTCGCGGGTAACGAATGCGCGCGTCATCGGACGGCTCCCGGCACGCCGAGCGTGGAATGCTGGTACTGCCGCATCGTCAGATTGTAGCCGGGGAGCGGCGGAGCCGGGTGG
Organism: uncultured Dehalococcoidaceae bacterium; assembly: GCA_964414675.1. GTDB lineage: Bacteria > Chloroflexota > Dehalococcoidia > UBA2979 > UBA2979 > W-Chloroflexi-9. Next base: position 653 of record CAYPYF010000112.1, on the reverse strand, counting down.
CCTCCCCGGATTCCCGCTACCAGACCGCCGTGCGGTCCGGCAGGACGAGCGGCACCGGCAGCCCGGAACCCATCACCTCGGTGCGGCCCTCGAGGTAGAGGTGCGCCGCGAGGGCGCACGTCACCGCATCCAGTTCGTCGTGCGAGACGCGCCGGCCGCGCGGAATCCCGAGGATGCCATGCCGCTTGAGGCCGCGACGCAGCCCGTCCACGCCCGCACCCTTCCGCGGGATCCCCAGGACGTCCTGGATCATCCCGGGGTAGGTCTCCAGCACCTCGTATCCGCGCGCCTCGAGCGTCTCGCGGAGGGCGATTCCCCGCAGCGTGAGGTTCACCATGCTCGGGAGCAGCGTGGGAAACGGCCGGTAGCCCTCGCGGGCGGCGATGCGGTCGACCTCGCGCATGATCCCGGCCGACGCGCACGCACATGCCGGGTCGGCGCAGTCACGCCCTTCTGGAAGCGCGAGCGGCGCGTCGATGGCGACGACGCGTGGCGCGCATGCCTCGATCGCCGCGAGGATCGCCTCGTCGGTGCGGGCGACGGCGACCGTGAGGCAACGGCGGTCGGCATCCATCGTGGCGATACCCGTGGGGTACCGCGGCCCGCTGAGGAGGTCGACGCCACTCACCTTCGGCATCGACCTGCGCTCGGGG
>CAYPYF010000111.1:0-7780 GCA_964414675.1 uncultured Dehalococcoidaceae bacterium | reverse complement strand
GGCGTTCGTCATCATCGACATCGGCTCACGGTCGGGGTCGTCGAGGCTCTTCGACAGGCCGAAGAAGACCGTACCCTCGGTGGCGACGCCGACGCCGGGGGAGTAGCAGGTCACCGAGATGCCGTGCTCGTACACCTCCTGTGCGAGGCCCTGCGTGAACCGCTCCAGCGCAGCCTTCGACGCGCCGTACATCGTGCCGCCACGCGGCCCCTGCCCGCCGGTGCCCTCGTACGGGCCGCGGCCGGGGCCGATCGCGCCCACCGAGGAGATGTTCACGATCGCGCCGCCCTTCCTCGCGATCATGTCGGGAAGGACGGCCTTCGAGAGCATGAACGGGCCGTGGAGGTTCACCGCGAATGCGCGCATCCAGCGGCTCGCCGGGTAGTCCACGATTGGGATGTAGAAGTTCAGCGCGGCGTTGTTCACGAGGACATTGACCGGCCCGTAGGCGGCCTTCGCTTCCTCCACCATGCGATTGCAGTCGTCCTCCAGCGAGACGTCGCCGACGACCGCGGTGGCCTCGCCGCCGGCGTCGCGGATCTTCTCGACCGTGCGGTCCAGCGACCCCTCCAGCATCTTGTGGTCGCCCTCGTGGAGGGTGCGCGCGCTCACCACTACCTTTGCGCCCTCACGCGCGAAGTGCTCCGCGATCCCCTGCCCGATGCCACGACTCGCGCCGGTGATCAGCGCGACCTTGCCGTCCAGCTTGCCCATCGTTCCCCTCCTCGATCGATCCGTGGTGGTTCGTCTGTTCTCTGCGAGGTTGATACCAGACTCCGGCGCATCCCGCGGTACAGAAGCGCGGGCGAAAGGCTCATGTCACGCTCCGGTCACGGTTGCGCCGTAGCGTCGCGCCATGGAACACCCCTCCCTCCGAGGCCCGGCGGACCTCGTCTTCCTCGGCGGCCAGGTGCTGACGATGGACCGAGGGCGGCGTGCGCAGGCCGTCGCCGTCACGGACGGGACGATTGTCGCCGTGGGGCCGACCTCGGAGGTCGGCGCGTGGATCGGGGCGGAGACGCGGGTCGTGGACCTCGTCGGCCGGACGTTGATCCCCGGCTTCGTCGATCCGCACACGCATTTCGGGATGACGACCTTCGAACCCGTTGCCGTCGACTGCCGCATCCCGCCGCTGCGCGACAAGCACGCCGTGCTTGATGCGATCGCCGCCGCCGCGTCTGCGGCGCCGGTGGGGCAATGGATCCTCGGCCTCGGGTACTCCTCGAGGAACGGGCGCACGCCGATGGAACTGCTTCGCGAAGACCTCGATGCGGTCGCTCCTGACAACCCCGTCTGCGTCGTCGACCTGTCCGTGCACTGCTCGTACGCGAACTCCGCCGCGATGCGCCTCGCGCGGCTCTCGCGGGAGACGCCCGATCCGGACGGCGGCCACTATGTGCGCGACGTGCATGGCGACGCCGCCGGCACGCTCTGGGAGCGTGCGATGGACACGATCTACGGCATGTCCATCGCCGGCCTTGCGGAGGCGTATGGCGACGAAGCGGTCGCGGAACTCGTGCGCCAGAACTGCCAGCGCCACCTCGGGCTCGGCATCACCAGCGTCGCGGATGCCTCGGTCACCCCGGAGGCCGCCGAGGTGTACCGCACCGCCGATCGGCTGGGCGGGCTGCCGATGACGCTCCATGAGATGCGGGCCGGGGCGGGGTTCTTCGCGGAGCCGGATCCCGCCGCCCATGTGGCGTTCCTGAACGACTCACCGCCAACTGACCGGCTTCGCGGCGGCACCATGAAGATGTTCATGGATCCGGTGTTCCCGAGCACCGCCGGCTACCAGTTCAATGCGGACGGCACGAAGGAGCGGCTGGGACGGCCGTATTACCAGCCGGAGCGGGTGGGCGCCGTGGCCGCCGAGGCGTCCGCACACGGGCTGCAGGTCGCGATCCACTGTCTCGGGACGTGGGCGATCGACCTCGCAATGGATGCCATCGGCGAGGCGATCCGCGAGTCCGCGTCCACCGATCAGCGGCATCGCCTGGAGCACTTCACGACGCCGACGTACGAGCAGATCGCGCGGGCGGCCGGCATGGAGCTGACGGTTGTGACGCAGCCGTCGTTCTTCTACCAGGGCGGCGAGAAGTCCGCCGAGCGCCTCCGAGGACTGGGCGTCGATGCCCCTCCCGCGCCACTGCGACGCATGATGGACGAGGGCCTCAGCGTTGCACTGTCCTCGGACTTTCCGTGCGGGCCGCTCGATCCGCTCGCGGGCATCGCATCGCTCGTCAGCCGTCAGACCCGGGGCAGTCTCGAACCCATCGCCGCCGAGGAGGCGATCACGGCGGAGGAGGCGCTGGGGCTCTACACGGCCGCCGGAGCGCGCTCCATGCATCGGGATACCGAGGTCGGTACGGTCGAGGTGGGCAAGCGCGCGGACCTCGTGGTCCTGAGCCACGACCCGACGGCCGTGGACGAGACGATGCTGCGCGAGGTGACCGTGGAGCAGACCTGGGTGGATGGAGTGCGGTTGTACGACCGCTACGGTCGCGCCTAGCCCCTCGGGCCGCGCGCGGCGAGCACCGCCTTCGCGAGGACGCTCGGCATGAGGTGTACCGAGTCCAGGTGCGCGCCCGGCACTGCGAGGCCGTCGCCTGCTACCGACTGCCCGTAGACGTCGACCACACAGATGCCGGCGGCCGCGGCGACCTCGAAGAGTGCGTCGTTGTAGGCCCGCACGATCTCCACGACCGCCCGCGCGTCCTCGGCGTCCCGACCGGGGAGGTCCCGGCGGGGAGCGGGGACGTTCACCACGTGGAGGTCGAGGCCGGCGGCACATGCCTGCTCGCCCGCGAATGCGAGGGCGTCCGTGACGGTCGCGCTGATCGCCTCCCGCATGCCGGCCGGGTCCAGTGCGCCGTCACGACGGAGGGCGGGGAGGAAGCCCTCATCCGCCCGGCAGTCGATCTCGCCCACGCTCAGCGCCGCACTCGATCCTCGGGGCAGCGCGTGGAGCGCGCGTGAGAGCGCGGCAGCGTAGAGGTTGGACCTCCCGGCGTACGCCTGCGCGAGGTGCCATGCCTTCAGGCCGAACACGAGGCGAGGGATCGCCACCATCGGCCGGCCGGCGAACCGGATCGGAAGACGCGCCGGGCTGAGGACGTGACTGTCGCCGACGACGTAGAGCGGCTCCCGCGACCTGGTCGGTGGCTCCGGGTGGGCGCGGCGGTAGGTGAGGAGCGAATCGAGGTATGTCCGGTAGGTGCGGAGCTCTCGCCACTGCCCCTCCGCGAGTTGCTCCCGGACCTCCGCGACGAAGCCGGCGCGCGTGATGTCGAGGATGCGACGGGCCGCCTCGAGGTCTCCGCGCTCGTATGCGATGGCCGCGCCGACGATGTTCTCTGGTGCGCCCGCCGCCCCGAGGGCGAGCACGGCGGACTCATCCTGCCTCCCCGCCGCGTGGAGCAGCATCGCGAGGCTCGTGCGGTACTGCCGATGGTTCGGGACGCCCTCGACCGCCGCCGTCAGCGCCATGATCGCCTCGTCGATCCGTCCGAGGCCTCCGAGCGAGATGCCGCGGTTGTGCCAGAGGGCGGCGGGGACGGCCTCGCCGTCGCGTCGCCAGCGCGCGATCGCGCGGTCGGTGTACCCGAGGGCCTCCGCGTGTCGTCGTCGGGCGATTGCCGTTGCTCCGAGGATCAGGAGTGCGCGCCCATCCTCGGGATCGGTCTGCAGCATCAGGCTCGCGTGCGCGGCAGCGCCCTCGACCTCGCCCGCGAGGAACGCAGCCTCCGCGCTCGCAAGGTGCTCCTCGCGAGTCCGCTCCGGAACCGGTGTGAGTGAAGACATCGCCGATCAGGCTACGGAACCGGGAAGGGGCGGACATCGGGGCTCTCCCGATGCCCATGTCCCCGATGGTTCACGCCTACCCGGTGATCGGCGTCTTCGGCGGCGCGGGAGGCGTATCGCGGTGCACCTCGGGGTGCCCGTGGCTCACCTTCGGGGTCATGGCGGCCTTTGTGCGTGGCAGCACCTCGCGGAGGTCGCTCACGAACTCTCGCAGCCAGTCGCTGCTCGTGTGGCCGTCGACGGCTTCCCGGAGGGCTCCCGCGCGCTGACGGCGCTCGCCATCGCTCATGAAGTACGCACGCTGGAGCACCTCGCTCAGCGCCTCGATGTCGCCCGAGGGGTAGAGGAGCGCGTCCGTCAGTTCCTCGGCGGCCCCGCACATGTCGGACAGCACGAGCACGCCGGGGCGCTCCTCCGAGTGCACGGCCGCGAACTCCTTCGCGACGAGGTTCATCCCGTCCGCGATCGAGCTCACCACGCAGACATCGGCCTGCTCGAGGGCAGGCGCGACGACCTCGGGAGGGTGTGCCGTGAACTCGATGTCGAGCGGTGTGGTCTCGAAGTGGGCGTTGAGGTGTTCGGCAGCGATCTCGATGGCGTAGCGTTCGGCCTGGTACTCCGGCACGCCACTCCGAGAGGGTGCGGCCCACTGGACGAATCGCGCACCCTCGACCATCTCCTGGGACTCCTCCAGGGCGCGCTCGAACGCTTCAAGGCGCTGCGGGATCCCCTTCGTGTAGTCGAGCCGTTCCACGCCGAAGTAGAGCAGCGGCGCCTCGGGGACCTCGATCGTGGGGCGGTCGACCGCAAGGCCCGCTGCCTCCGTGAACGCGCGGAAGCGCTCCGAGTCGATCGAGATCGGGTACGCCGCGACCCGCTGGGCGACGTCGTCATCGATCAGGATGTCGCCGAGGTTGGCGCGGTCGCGTTCTGTCTGCACCCCGATGAGGTCATAGGCGTCGAACGCCTCCGCCAGTTCGCTGCCATGAGGGAGGTCAGACCAGACCTCGACCGTGGGGATCGGCGTGTGGTGGAAGTACCCCAGGCGTCCCCGCCAGCCGAGGCGTCGGAGTTCCTCGCCCAGCGGGATCAGGTGGTAGTCGTGGACCCACACGAGGTCGTCCGGGCGAAGCAGGGGCAGGAGGGCGGTCGCGAACGCCCGGTTCACCTCGCGATACACCGGATAGGCCTCGGTCGCCTCCAGCGCCGCGTGTTCCATGAGGCCGTGGAGGAAGGGCCACAGCACCCGGTTCCCGAACTCCTGGTAGTAGCCGCGCAACTGCTCGGCAGAGAGGTCCATGGTGGCGTACGTGACGCCTCGAGCGGTCGAGCACGTCGCAGCGCCCGTGGCCGGTCCCACCTCGCCGCTCCATCCGAACCAGACTGCGGACCCGGTCGCCTCGAGCGAGGGGAGGAGCGCCGACACCAGTCCTCCGGGACTGGGTGCACTGGTGGGCGGGGGGACTCGGTTCGAGACGACGACGAGGCGGTTGGTCATGATGCCGCGTTCCTTCGCGGGGGAACGAGGGGCCTCCGCGTGCAGAGAGCCCTGCGTGCCGGGATCGATGACGCCCTCAGGTGGGGCGTGATCCAATGAACGCCCTTCGGCGTGACGAGCGGGTTACCGGGGGACTGCGTGCGCGATACGGAAGAGTGGCATTTCGGAGCGGGCGCGGCACTGAGGCATCGTGAGGCGCGGTTTGGTCGGGTTTGAGCCCTCAGCCGCCGAGTTCGCGCGTCAGCAGGGTCAGCCACTCATGCACCGCTGCGACGTCCGTCAGCACGTACCGGGCGGCCGTCGGCCTGCCCTCGGGCGCGCCGACAAGCACGCCTATCCCCGGAGGGTCGAGGCTGCGCAGGGCCTCGAAGGCGTCCTCGTCCGTCGCGTCGTCACCCAGGTACACGGCCGGGCCGCGGCCGTCGCCGCCGCGTCGGTCGACAAAGGTGGTCACGAACCGCCCCTTGTGCCAGTCCACCGCCGGTCGCAACTCGACCACCATCTTGCCGTGCCCCAGGCGCAGGGTGGGGTAGCTCGCCGCGACCTCCGAGGCGGCCGCGACCACCTCGGCGTGGCGGTCGGGGGCGACCGCCCGGAAGTGCGCTGCGATCGCGAACCGCTTCCGCTCGACCAGCACCCCGGGAACGCCTGCGACGCGCCGCTTGAGGTCGCCCGTGGCGCCGTCGAGGGCGGGAAGGAGCGAGTCGGCGGCGACGAAGGTCTCGCGCCGCCCGTCCGGGGACCGAGCCTCAAACCCGTGGCTCCCGGCGACGGTGACGCCCTCCACCCCCACGCGCGCATCGACATCATCGAGGTCGCGTCCGCTGACGATCGCGACCTCGGCGACGTCGGCCAGCCTGCGCAGGGTCGCCCGGACCTCCGGGTCGAGCACGGCGAGTTCGGAACGCGCGACGATCGGCGTCAGCGTGCCGTCGTAATCGAGGAACATCAACGGCCGCGCTCGGTCGCTGAGTCCTCGGAGGTCGGGGATGACCTCGAACGCGGAGGGGAGCGGACCGTCGCGGGGTGCTGGGTCGGCCATGGGACGAGTCTACGTGCCTCGCGGTGCCGGCCCGCCCCAGGCGATGCGCGGTGAGGGGTAGGATGGCGCATCGCTTCATGCGCAGAATGCGCCGATGTCGGGAGCCTCCACCGTGCGGTACTTCTCGGATCGAGTGGGCGTCGCGCTGCAGTACCCGGAGTTCCGGCGGCTGTGGACGGCGAACGCGACCTCGCAGGCGGCGTCCTGGGCGCTGATCGTCACGCGTGGGTGGCTGATCTACCGGGAGTCGGAGTCCACGCTCCTCGTCGGACTTGCCACGTTCGCGGCGATGGGGCCGATGCTCGTCGTCCCGCCGATCGTGGGCGTGCTGGCCGACCGGTTCGACCGTCGACGCATCCTGTCGTTGGCCTACGCCGTCGACGCGGCCCAGAGCGGGGCACTGATGCTCCTGGCGCTCACCGGGCTGCTCGACGTCTGGATGGTCGTCGCGCTCTCGCTGGTGAACGGGGTCGCGCGTGCGACCCAGCTCCCCACCTCGCAGGCGCTGGCCGCCACGCTGGTGCCGCCGGACCGGCTGCTGAACGCCCTCGCGCTCAACGCGTCCACCCAGCACGGATCACGGTTGTTCGGGCCGGGCATCGTGACGCCGTTGCTCGCGGTCGCCGGAGCACCCGCGGCGTTTCTCGTGTCGTTCGTGCTCTACCTCGTCGCGCTGTCGCAGGCGCGGGCGCTCGCGCCCCAGCCGACGGTGCCGAGGTCTGGCGCGGGCTTCTTCGCGGACTTCCTCGGCGGCCTGAACTACGTCTACGAGCGCCCCGTCCTTCGTCTCATGCTCCTGATCCTGGTCTGCCACTGCGGCCTCACGATGGCATTCGAGTCACTCCTCCCGTCGTTCGCGGACAACAACCTGGGCGCGGGCGACGAGGGCTTCGGTGCGCTGATGATGGGTGTGGGATCCGGGGCGCTGGTCGCCAGCATCCTCGTCTCCGGGTTGCAGACGCACCGCGGCCGAGGGAACGCGCTCATCATCGCTGGCCTCGCGAGTGGCCTCGGTCAGGTGCTGCTGGCGTTCTCCACCTCGCTGGTGCTGGGCGTCGTCGCGGCGGCGATCATGGGCGGCGCGCAGGCGGCGTTCATGACCATGGGACAGGCTGTGACGCAGTCGATCGCCGTGGACGAGTACCGGGGACGGATCGCCTCGATCAACGCGTTCAGCCTCGGCGGGATGATGGCGACGATGAACCTGTTCAACGGATCGATCGCGGAGGTCTTCGGCGCGCAGTCGCTGCTGCTGATCGACGGCATCCTCTTCACCGCCGTCGTCCTCATCACGATCGTCCCGTTGACCGGACGCAAGGTGTACGGGCGACAACCACTGTTCGAGGCACAACCCGCGTGAGTGCGGACCACGACGGCATGGCGCCCCCGGAGACCCCGGAGACCCCGGAGACCCCGGAGACCCCGGAGACCCCGGAGAC
>CAYPYF010000110.1:0-7921 GCA_964414675.1 uncultured Dehalococcoidaceae bacterium | reverse complement strand
TCTCGGACGCCGCCGCCGGCATCCGCTACGCCGCGGACGCCGGCGCGGACGTCATCAACATCTCCTTCGGCACCCCGAACGACTCCCCCGCGCTCCGCGAGGCCGTGCGGTACGCCCAGTCCCGCGGCGCCGTCGTCGTCGCCTCCGCCGGGAACGACGGCAGCAGCGGCATCACCTACCCCGCCGCCTACCCGGGCGTCCTCGCCGTCGCCGCGAGCGGTGCCGAGGACGCCACGCCGGGCAGCCCCCGCAACTACGGCCGCGCGGCGGCGTTCGCGCACTTCGGCATCGGCGTGGACTTCCTCGCCCCGGGCGTGGACGTCCTCAGCACCGTCCCCCCCGAGGTCTGCAACACCGGCCTCTGGGCCTGCATCGACGGGCGCTACGCCGTCGCGAGCGGCTCGTCGTTCGCCACGCCCGCCGTCGCCGGTGCGGTCGCCGTGATGCTCTCGGCCCACCCCGACCGGAGCGATGCGTTCCGGCTCGGCCTGCTGCTCAACACCCGCCAGCCCGTCCTCCCCGGCGAGACCGCGCGCCTCGTCGACATCGGCGCCGCGGCCACCCGTCCGCTGTTCCAGGGCGCCCTGCCCGGCGCCTCGCGCGACGGCGGCGGACGGCCGCCCGGGCCGGGGTTCCCCTGACGCGCTGGGCGATGGACGCGGCACGCTAACCCTCGATCGCGAGACGGCGGCGCGCCTGGGCGCGCAGGTCGTACAGCGTCTGGAGCGCCTCCAGCGGAGACAGCCCGTCCGGGTCGAGGTCGGCGACCGCCCGCAGCACCGCCTCGTCCTCGGCGCCCAGCAGCGACATCTGCGCCTCCGGCTCACGGCCGCTCCCCGCCTGCCGCGCCGCCGCCGCGCCCGCCTCCAGGTCGGCAAGCAGTTCCCGCGCCCGCGAGACCACGGTCTTCGGCAGCCCCGCCAGCGCCGCCACGTGCACCCCGTACGAACGGTCCGTGCCACCGTCCACGATCCGGTGGAGGAACACCACCTCGCCGCGCTCCTCCCGCACCGCCACGGAGCGGTTCGCGATCCGCGGCAACCGCGAGGCCAGCTCGGTGAGCTCGTGGTAGTGCGTCGCGAACAGCGTCCGCGGTGTGCCGCCGGGGCGGTGGTGCAGGTACTCGATCACCGCCCGCGCGATCGCCAGCCCGTCGTACGTGGACGTCCCGCGCCCCACCTCGTCGAGGATCACGAGCGACCGCTCCGTCGCGTTGTGCAGGATCGTCGCCGTCTCCAGCATCTCCACCATGAACGTGGACTGCCCCGCCACGATGTCGTCCTGCGCGCCCACGCGGCTGAAGATCCGGTCCGCCATCGCGATCCGCGCCCGGCCCGCCGGCACGTACGACCCGCACTGCGCCAGCAGCACGATCAGCACCGTCTGCCGCAGGTACGTCGACTTCCCGGCCATGTTCGGCCCCGTCAGCACCACGAGGTCCGCGCCCCGGCTGTCCTCACCGGCGCCACCGAGGCCCTGACGATCGGGGCCCGGACCACCGAGGAAGGCGTCGTTCGGCACGAACTCCCCGCGCCGCAGCTGCCGCTCCACCACCGGGTGCCGCCCGCCCTCGATCTCGATCGGCCCGCCCTCGTGCAGTTCGGGGCGCACGTACGCGTGGTCCACCGCCACCACCGCGAGGGCGGACGCCACGTCGAGGCGCGCGACCGCTTCCGCCGCCCGCTCGATCGCCACGCCGGCCGCGACCACCTGCGCACAGAGGCGCTCCACCACGCCCCGCTCCGCCTCGGCCAGCTGGTCCTTCGCGCCCAGGATCTCCGCCTCCAGGTCGGACAGCGGCCCGAAGCGGAAGCGCTGCGCGTTCGCCAGCGTCTGGCGCGCCTCGTAGTCCTCCGGCGCACGGTCGGCCTGCCCGCGCGGGCATTCGAGGTAGTACCCGAACACGCGGTTGTACCCGACCTTCAGCGTCGCGATCCCGGTGCGCTCCCGCTCGGCGCGTTCGAGGTCGGCGAGCGCGCCCCGCGCGTTCGTCGCGAGCCCGCGCAGCCGGTCGACCTCCGCGTCGAACCCGGCGCGCACCGTCGGCGTCTCCCCGACCTCCGCCGGGGCGTCGTCGTCCAGCGCCGCCGCGATCGCCCCCGCGACCTCCTCCACGCCCGCCAGGCCGAAGGCCGCCCGCAGCGCCGCGTCGCCCGCCTGCGCCGCCGCCTCGCGCACCGTCGGCATCCGCTCCAGCCCGCGCCGCAGCTGCACCAGGTGCCGCGCGTGCGCCGTCCCGGCCCGCACCCGGCCCAGCAGCCGCTCCAGGTCCGCCATGTTCCGCAGCGCGTTCCGCAGCGCCTCGCGCGGCATCGTCGCCCCCACGAACGCCGCCACCTCGTCCAGCCGTGCGTCCGCGTCCGCCGCCCGGCGCAACGGCCGCCCCAGGCGGAGCCGCAGCAGCCGCGCCCCCATCGGCGTCAGCGTGCGGTCGAGCACCTCCACCAGCGAGGCCTCACCCCCGCCCGCGGCGGACACGCGCCCGCCGTCGAACAGCTCCAGGTTCCGCCGCGTCTGCGGGTCCAGGTAGACCACCTCGCCGCCCCGCACCGCGCGCGGCGCGCGCAGGTGCGCCAGCGCCTGCGGCCACATCTCCCCGAGGTACCCGAGCAGCGCCCCCGCCGCCCCGACGGCGGCCTCCAGCCCCTCGAGCCCGAACCCCTCGAGGCTCGCGACGCCCAGCCGCTCGCAGAGCGCGCCCGCCCCGCGGTCGGCGCGGAACGCACGCGGCGGGCGCACGGTGTGCATCGTGTCCGCCAGCGACGCCGGCAGCGCCGGGAGGACAGCATGCTCTGGGAGGATCGCCTCGCGCGGATGGATGCGCGCCCACTCCCCCGCCACCGCGTCCGCGTCCACGACCTGCAGTTCCAGCTCGCCGGTCGTCACGTCGCACGCCGCCATCGCCCAGCGCGATCCACCGCCCGAAGCAGGCGCCGGTGCGACCGCCAGCAGCCAGTTGTGCCCGCGGTCCGCCAGTAGCGCCCCGCGGTCCACCGTCCCCGGCGTCACCACCCGCGTCACCCGCCGCGCGACCAGCCCCGGCTCCCCGCCCTTCGAGGGCGGCAGGCTCACCTGCTCCCCGATCGCCACCCGGTACCCCGCCGCCACGAGCTGGTCCAGGTAGCGGTCGAGCTGGTGGTACGGGATCCCCGCCAGCGGGATGCGCCCCTCGTCCTTCCCCATCGGCCGCGACGTCAGCGCGATGCCCAGGACACGCGCAGCGACCTCGGCGTCCTCGTCGAACGTCTCGTAGAAGTCCCCCATCCGGAACAGCAGGAGCGCGTCCGGATGCTGGGCCTTCAGGTCCATGAACTGCTGGCGGGCCGGTGTCGTCAGGGCGGGCATGCCCTCTCGCGGGGAGTCGCGATTCAGTCAGCCGTCGGCCCAACCAGTCTAGGCGCGCCGCAAGGCCGCCTCAAGGCGCGCAGGTCGCACGGCCCCTATCCCCGCTCCGCCCCTCCGAGCTCCGGCCTCCTCCCCCCCTCGCGGGGGAGGGGGTGGGGGCCCGCGACGCTCGCCCAGCACCACCCGGAACGGGATCGGAGACTCCGCCTCTGACCCCCTCTCCCGTTTTGGGAGAGGGATGGGGTGAGGGCCAGCGCATCGCGGCAGGCCACGATCAGTTGTCGGACGTGCCCTCCAGCAGCCCCCGCAGATAGGCCACCTGCGCCCCGTGGTGCGCCACGTGGTGGATCAGCGAGTTCAGCCGCACCCCCACCGTCGGGCGCGGCGTCCACTGCGGTTCGTCCAGCTCACGGTCGAGGTCCGCGTCCGACAGCGTCGCGAGGTACCCGTCCGTCCGCGCGGCGACCGCCCCGTAATACGCGCGCAGCGCCTCGACCGAGGGCGGCCGCACCTCGTTCACCTGCTCCAGCGTGTTCCCTGTCCCGAAGTTCTCCGCGTCCGCCGGCATCCCAAAGCGCTCGTGGAACCCCTGCCCGGTCCACAGCTGCTCCTCGCCCATCAGGTCCGCCACGTGCATGTCCTCGATCCGGCCGATGTGCCACGCCATCCACCCGATCGGGTTCGCCTCGGGCGAGGGCCGGTAGGCGAGGTCGCCGTCGTCGAGGCCCTCGAGCGCCCGCGCCAGCACGCCGCGTCCGCGGCTGATCCCGTCGATGATCACTGCCAGTCCGTCCATGGCCGTGCTCCGTCCCCAGTCGCCTCGCCCGCGCACAGGCTAGCGAGTGCGACCCGGTCCCGGGCGGCAGCGAGGACAACGTGACGCGAGTCTGGCCTGGCCGGGCTACTCCTCGGGGCGCGCCTCGTCGGCCTGCGGTGCGCCGTTGTCGAACAGCGACACGAACGCAGCGCCGAGGGCGGCCGTGAGGCCCAGCGGCTTGAACACCGAGCAGTCCACGGCGCCCACCGCACAGCCGGCGAACGCGAGCACCGCGACCCCGAACAGCGCGATCCACAGGCGGTTCGGCGTGATCTGCGACATGGGCATCTCCCGGGCTACCGCTCGATGATATCCGCTCGGCCGAGGCGCGCGGCCAGGCCACGCCCGCATGCACCCCATCGCGTTCGTTATCATCCGCCGCGGGATCGGACCGCCGCCCGAGGGGACGACGGGCAGCACACCACCGAGGAGGACAGCATGGCGAGGCATCTCGAAGGCAGGGTCGCGATCGTGACGGGCGGCGGCCGCGGCATCGGCCGTGGGATCGCGCTCGAACTGGGGCGTCAGGGCGCGAAGGTCATCGTCAACGACCTCGGCGCCACCGTCGAAGGACAGAGCAACGACGAGTCACCCGCCCAGGAGGTCGTGGACCAGATCCGCGCCGAGGGCGGCACCGCCGAGGCGAACTACGCGGACGTCGCGGACCACCTCCAGGCCGAGGACCTCGTGCGGCAGGCGCTCACCACCTACCAGGGCCTGGACATCCTCATCAACGTCGCCGGCATCCTCCGCGAGCGCATGATCTTCAACATGACCGAGGAGGAATGGGACGCTGTGATCCGCGTCCACCTGAAGGGCACGTACAACACCACCCACTTCGCCTCGATCCACTGGCGGACCGAGCGCAAGGGCGGCTACCGCCTCATCAACTTCTCCAGCACCGCCGGCATCAACGGCTCCGCCGGCCAGCCGAACTACGCCGCCGCGAAGGCCGGCCTCATCGGCTTCACGAAGTCCTGCGCGAACGCCCTCGCCCGCTACGGCGTCACCGCCAACGCCATCGCCCCCGGCGCCGCCACCCGCATGACCGACCGAGGCCTCCGCAACCGCGACTCCATGCGCGAAGGCATCGCCGAGAGCGAGAACGTCGCCGGCGGCGAACGCGATCCGGAGAACGTCGCGCCCGGCGTCGTCTTCCTCTGCACCGACGCCGCCGAGAACATCTCCGGCCGCACCGTCGGCATCTCCGGCTATCGCATCACCCTCTACAGCGACATGGTCCCCGAGCGCGAGATCTACGGCACCGAGCGCTGGCAGGTCGACGACCTCGTCGAGCGCCTCCCGAACACCGTCTTCAACGGCCTCACCCCGCCGTCCGGCGACCGCATGGGTGGGGGCGGCGCCTAGCGACACCAGGTCCGGTCGGACGCGCTCCACCTCCGGCCCCTCTCCCCCTGGGAGAAGGTTGGGGTGAGGGTCAGGAGCGCGCCTGTGATAGAACGACGACACCGGACGATGGCGGTGGAGGTTCGGCATGCAGCCACTGGTGACCGCGGACTGGCTCGCCGACCACCTCGCGGATCCTGATGTCGTCGTGCTCGAGGTCTCATCCGAGCCGGAGCCGGGCGCGCGCTACTTCCGCGAGGGCCACATCCCCGATGCGCACTTCGTCTGGTGGAAGACACTGTGCTGGGACGACTCCGACCGCGAGTTCCCGGAGCCAGACGAGATGGCGCGACGGTTGCGCGCCCTCGGCGTCTCGGACGGGTCGAGGCTCGTCCTGGTGGGCGACCCGATCCAGTTCGCCACCTACCCCTACTGGGTCCTCGCGCTCACCGGCCTCGATCACGTGGCCAGCCTCCTCGATGGCGGTCGCGCGCACTGGGTGGCGCGTGGGCTGCCACTCACGTACGAGGTCCCCGCACCGCCGGTGCCGGGCACGGTGTCACCGCGCGGCGCGGGTGAGGCGGCGCGGGTCGGCCGCGAGGACGTGCGGTCGCACCTCGGCGCACCCGGTCGCGTGCTCGTGGACATGCGCACCGACGAGGAGTACGCGGGCGAGCGCGTCTCGCCGGTCTCCTACGCGGTCGACCACGGCGCGGAACGTGCCGGGCGGATCCCCGGCGCGCGGCACCTCTACTTCGAGCGTCTGCTGAACAGTCACGGTCAGTTCCTGGACGCAGCGGCGATCGACGGACAACTCCGCTCCACCGGGGCCACCCCCGAAGCGGACGTCGTGGCCTACTGCCGCCTCTCCCACCGAGCCTCACTCGGCTGGTTCGCCGCCAGCCGGCTCCTCGGGTGGTCGAACGTCCGCGTCTACGACGGCTCCTGGACGGAGTGGGGCTCCATCGTCGGCTTCCCCGTCGAGCGCGACCCTCAGCGCTGAACCGCCCTCAACGGACGCCGAGGCCGGGACCGGCCGCCCCGGTCGAGCAGCGGATCGCCGCGACCTACTCCTCGGCGAGCAGCGCGGCGACCTCAGCTCGCAGCTGGTCGAGGTCGGAGCGGAGTGTGTCCCAGATGAGGTACGGGTCTACCTGTACGTACCCGTGCACGAGAATGTTCCGCAGGCCGATGATCTTCTGGTACTCGCTGATCGCCCGGCCAGCCGCTGATCCTGCCGCGACAACTGGTTGAGCGCCTTGCCCACGATCGTGAGTTGTCGCTCGACCGCCGACTGAGTCATCACATCGCCGACATAGGCGTCTTGACTCTGATCGCCGATGAATTGTGCGATGAGATCCGCGGCACGGGCGATGTGCCGCACGTAGATGATTGCGTCGCTATCCGACATAGAGCAGCGAACGAGACGCATCGACCGAGGCTTTGAAGTAGGGATTCGTGATTACTCGCTCGACCACGAGGTCGACCTTCACTCCGAAGAACTCCTCAACCGCGGCCTTGAACCCAAAGTACCGATCCGAATAGCCCGGCTGGTCCGGCGACTCGAACTCCACGAGGAAGTCGAAGTCGCTCTCACCCTCGCGGAACGCACCCGTCGAGGCCGACCCGAACACCTCGAGGCGGCGCACGCCGAAGCGGCGGCACAGGTCCGCGATCTCCTCGCGATGCTCCTCGTGTTGTGCGATCACGCTCGATCCTCCGCGACGAGGATACCGAACGCGGGCGTCGAGGTGCGCGGCCTACCCGATCGGCACGAGCCCGGGCTTCGGCGCCCTCGCGCGCTTCGCCATCACGTCCGGGGCCACCTCGAAGCAGGCGCCGCAGCGGATGCACGCCTCGTCCACCACGCGACGGCGGCCCGGCTCGCCCTGGATCGCCGCCGTCGGGCAGATCGCGGCAGCTGCCGCCGCCTGCTCCTCCGGACGCTGGTTGGCGACCACCACCTCGTACATCCCCTTGAGGGTCAGCGTCGGGTCGACGCCGAGGAGGGCGGCCTCGAAGTCGGCCTTGAAGTGGACGCGGGTGTTGCGCGTGATCTTCGGGCTGAACTGGCCGTGCACGCAGTTCGAGAACTGCACCGTGCGGTCGATCATCGCGAGGTTCGGGTCGTCCTCGCGGCGGCCCTCCCCGTCGATGATGCGACGGATGATCTCGGTCTGCCGCTGGTTGCCGCCGTGGCAGGTCGTGCAGCGCCCGCACGACTCGTCCTCCACGAACTGTGAGAGGGCTTCCGTCAGGACGAGGATGCTGGTCTGGTCGTTGCAGAAGACCATGCCCCCGCCGCCCATGATCGCGTCCCACGGCGTGAACGAGTCCGGCTGCAGGATCAGCTTCGGGAGCGCCTCGGGCGCCAGCAGCGGCCGTTCCACGTCGTGGCGGCGCTGCTCGTAG
>CAYPYF010000109.1:0-7980 GCA_964414675.1 uncultured Dehalococcoidaceae bacterium | reverse complement strand
GATCTTCGAGGCGCGCAACCCGAAGGGGCAGGCCGTCATGGCCGAGATCGACGGCGTCGCCGCCGTGTCTCGCCAGGCCGACCAGCGCGTCATCACCCTCACCGCGACGACTCACGTCTCCGAGGAGTACGAACTCCCCGAGGGTTACGAGTTGTCCGTGGAGGATGGCGACGACGTCCGTGCCGACCAGGTGATCGCGGCCCCGGCGGACGACGCCGAGACCGATGTCCCCATGGTCCCGTTGAAGACCGAGGTCCAGGGCACCGTCCAGTTCGTGCGTTCCGGCAACCGCCGGCGCCCGACGGCCATCAAGGTGGTGGGCGAGTACCAGGACATCCGGGAGTACCCCGTCCCCGCACAGGCCCGCCTGCGCGTGGAAGGCGGGGAGTTCGTCCGCGCTGGTGAGCAGCTAACGGAGGGTTCGCTGAACCCCCACGACGTGCTGCGGATCCAGGGTGCGGATGCCGTCCAGCTGTACCTCACGGACGAGGTCCAGCGCGTGTACCGGTCGCAGGGTGTGAACATCAACGACCGGCACATCGAGGTCATCGTCCGCCAGATGATGCGGCGTGTCCGCGTCACCGACCCGGGCGACACCGAGCTGCTCGAGGACGAGCTGCTCGACTCGAACGACTACCTCCGGCTGGTCGAGGTGCTCATGGCCGAGGGCAAGGTTCCACCGAAGGTGGAGTCGGTGCTGCTCGGCGTGACGAAGGCCTCGCTCTCCACGGACTCCTTCCTCGCGGCGGCCTCCTTCCAGGAGACCACCCGCGTGCTCACCGAGGCGGCAATCGCCGGCAAGGTGGACCGTCTCCACGGCCTGAAGGAGAACGTCATCATCGGCAAGCTCATCCCGGCGCGCGCAAGCGTCGTCGTGGAGCGGCCCACGCCGATCGCGGAGATCGCGATGCCGGAGTCGCTCATGCTCCCGTTCACGTTCGACTTCGAGCGGCAGGAGGCCTACCTGGGCCAGACGCCGTCCGTCTTCGAGCCCACGGACGAGATGCGTGCCGAGCTGGCCGGCGTCACGTCCTTCACCGCCGACCCGGACTAACCCCCGGCCGGCCGAGGATCCATCGAGAGGCCCGGGCAGACGCCCGGGCCTCTCTGTATGCCGGCTGGGCATGTCGCGGTCTGACGTCGGATCGCCACCCCTTGACAGCGGCCGTCCGTCCATAAATACTAAACCGTATGGTTCAGTATTCGACCGACCTCGACCGGACGATGGCCGCTGTGGCGGACCCGACGCGACGCGAGATCCTCGAGCGGCTGGCCGAAGGCCCCGCGACGGTCTCGGAGCTCGCTGAGCCGTTCGACATGTCACTTCCCGGCGTGCTGAAGCACGTCCGGATCCTCGAGGGGGTAGGTCTGGTGGAGACGCACAAGCACGGACGGATACGCGAATGCCGCCTCGGTCCGGCACGGCTGGACAACGTCCAGCGCTGGATCGAGGACTACCGACGGCAGTGGGAGGCCCGCCTCGACCGCCTCGAGGTGTTCCTGCGCAAGCAGCAGGAAGCGGCCGAGGACGCAGAACAGTAGCGGCGCCCGGACGGGCGCCCTGGGACAGGCAGGGGTTACACATGACACGAGAACAGATCGAACAGGCCACGTTCCAGGCGACGGTGGAACGCCTCATCAACGCAGCGCCCGAGGCCGTCTTCGACGCGTTCATGGTCGAGGCCTCCCAGGCGCAGTGGTTTGCCGGCCCGGAGGACGAGGTCATCTCGATGACCATCGAGCCTCGCGTCGGCGGGGCGTGGGACGTGGAGTTCCGTCACGCCGGCGAGACGTACGGGTGGCGGGGCACGTTCATCGAGGTGGACCGGCCGCACCGCTTCGCGGCCGAACTCATGAACACCCATCCCGGCGAGGAGGACTTCGCGTCCACCTTCGTCGTGACGTGTGAGCCGCGAGGCGGCCAGACCCTCCTCTCCGTGACGGAAGGTCACATCAACACCCGACACCGCGATGATGCTGCCGGGGGCCTCCCGGGCGTCGTCGACATCGTGCAGCGGATTGCCGAACAGGGATCGACACTTCGATGAACTCCACGAACGACACGCCGGCGTCCGCCGGCCCCGCGCTCGCCGGGCGGCGCGAATGGATCGGCCTCGCCGTCCTCGCGCTCGCCTGCATGCTCTACTCGATGGACCTCACGGTCCTGCACCTCGCCGTCCCGCACCTCAGCGCGGCCCTGAAGCCCAGCAGTACCGAGTTGCTGTGGATCGTCGACATCTACGGCTTCATGATTGCCGGCTCGCTCATCACCATGGGCGCGCTGGGCGACCGGATCGGGCGGCGGCGCCTGCTCATGATCGGCGCGACGGCGTTCGGTGTGACCTCGGTCCTCGCCGCGTTCGCGACGAGCCCGCTGCAACTGATCCTCGCGAGGGCGCTCCTGGGCCTCGCGGGCGCGACGCTGGCGCCGTCCACGCTGTCGCTCATCAGCAACATGTTCCCGGAGCCCGGCCAGCGCACGAGGGCGATCGGGGTGTGGATGTCCTCGTTCGCGCTCGGCGGAGCCGTCGGGCCGCTGATCGGCGGCGTGCTCCTGGAGCACTTCTGGTGGGGCTCGGTGTTCCTGATCGCCGTGCCGGTGATGGCGGGCCTGCTCGTCCTCGGGCCGATCCTGCTCCCCGAGTTCAAGGATCCGGACGCGGGCCGTATCGACGCGCTGAGCGGCCTGCTGTCCCTCGGGACGATCCTGCCTGTCATCTACGGCCTGAAGCAGATGGCGACGCACGGCATCGGAGTGGAGGCGGTCGCGGCGATCCTCGTCGGGCTCGGGCTGGGCGCTGTCTTCGCCCGCCGCCAGGCGACGCTCGCGGATCCGATGATCGACCTTGCGCTGTTCCGCATCCCCGCCTTCAGCGCCTCGCTCGGCGCGTATCTCGTGAGCGGGGTGGTCTTCTTCGGGGTGTTCCTGTTCGGCGCGCAGTACCTGCAACTGGTGCTCGGGCTGTCGCCGCTGCAGGCCGGGGCATGGTCGATCCCGCCGACGATCGTGTTCATGTTCGTCTCGATGGTGCTGACACCCACGATCACCGCGAAGTTCCGGCCGGCGCTCGTCATGAGCCTCGGGCTGATGTTCAGCGTCGCCGGGTTTGCGATCCTCACCCGGATCGGCACTGACTCGCTCGCCCTGATCGTCGTCGGGCAGATGGTGATGATGGTCGGCATCGCCCCGGCGTTCACGCTGCTCACGACCTTCGTGATCGGCAGTGCGCCCCCCGAGCGTGCCGGGGCCGCCTCCGCCATCTCGGAGACGGGCGCGGAGCTCGGCGGCGCGCTTGGCGTCGCCGTCCTCGGCAGCATCGGGACGGCCATCTACCGCAGCCGCGTTGACGCCGGCATCCCCTCCGAGGTGCCCGCCGACGCGTCCGAGGCCGCCCGCGACACCCTCGGTGGGGCGGTCGCAGCGAGCGCGAGCCTGCCGGCGGACCTCGGCGCGGCGCTTCGGGACGTCGCGAACCTCGCGTTCGTCGATGCGTTCCAGGCCGTGGCCGTGTTCAGCGCGGTCGTGCTCTTCGGCGTCGCGGTCGTCGTCGGCATCGTCCTGCGCGAGGTCGAGGTCGGCGGCGGCACGGCCGGACACGGTGCGGGCGACGAGCCGGAGGACGCCCCCGAAGAGGAGGGTGCGCCGGCGGTCGAGATGGCTGTCTAGCACCGACAGGGTTCGAGGACGGTCGAGAGGCCCGGGCGCTACGCCCGGGCCTCTCGCGTCCCGGACGCCACCCCCGGCCGAACCTGGCCGGGCGCATGGACGCGCGGCGCCGTCGGTCATCACGGGTTGACGGAGGCATCCGGTACGCTGGTACGCAGGAGCCCACCCGTGACACCGATCATCCAGGCCAGGGCGCTGACGCGCCTCTACGGTGAGTTTGCCGCCGTCGATGGACTCGACTTCGAGGTCGCCGAGGGCGAGTTCTTCGGGCTGCTTGGGCCGAACGGCGCGGGCAAGACCTCCACGATCAAGATGATCGCTTGCGTGCAGGACGTGTCCGCCGGCGTCCTCATGGTCGCGGGCCTCGACGTGCGCACGAACGACCGCGCCGTGAAGTCGCTCATCGGCGTGGTGCCGCAGGACGACAACCTCGACGAGGACCTGACGGTGCGTCGCAACCTGGAGGTCTACGCGCGCTACTTCGGCGTGCCCCGGGCTGTCGCGCGCGAGCGCATCGACGAGGGCCTTGCGCTGATGCAGCTCGACGAGAAGGCGGACGAGCCGATCAAGGCGCTCTCCGGGGGGATGAAGCGACGGCTCGTGATCGCCCGCGCGCTGGTGAACGAGCCACGGCTGCTGATCCTCGATGAGCCCACGACCGGCCTCGACCCCCAGGCGCGGCACCTCGTGTGGCGGAAGCTGCGCCTCCTCCGCGAGCGCGGCACGACGATCGTCCTCACCACGCACTACATGGACGAGGCGGAGCAGCTCTGCGACCGCCTGATCATCATGGACAACGGCAAGGCCCTGACCGAGGGCCGCCCGCGCGACCTGATCCTGCGCCATGCCGGGCGCGAGGTGCTCGAGCTCCACCTGCCGCTCGAGGAGAGCGCCCGGGTGGTAGAACGCCTGACGCCGATGCTCGGCGAGTCCGGCCGCATCGAGCAGGTCGAGGACGTGGCGTACGCGTACGGCATTGACGAGTCGCACTACCGGCTGGTCGAGGAGATGGCGTCGGATCCGTATCGCGTGATCTTTCGTCGAGCGAACCTCGAAGATGTCTTCCTCACGCTCACGGGGCGGGGGCTCGTCGAATGAGTGCGTCGAGGGCGGTACGTGACCGTCGAGGGCCGGCGGGCGGGGTGGTGCCGTGGCTCGGCATCGCGATCCCGGGGCGCCAGTTCATCGCCGTCTGGCAGCGTGACCGTGACGTGTTCCTGCGGCTCTGGAAGGCCGAGATCCTTGCGCCGACGATCGAGCCGATCGTCACGCTCCTCGGGCTCGGGTTGGGCCTCGGCGCCTACGTCACGCTCGATGGTGACCGCGACTACGTGGCGTTCCTCGCGCCGGGGATGCTGATGGTCTTCCCGATGTTCGGCGCAATGTTCGAGGCGCTGTTCGGCTCGTACTTCCGGATGGACCAGCACGGCACCTACGCCGCGATCCAGGCGACCCCCGTCCGACCCGAGGAGATCGTGCTGGGCGACATCGCTTGGGCCGCCAGCCGGATGGCGCTCAACACCGGCCTCGTCCTCGCGATGCTGTTGGTGCTCACGCCGTGGCTCGGGTTCATCCAGTCGCCGCTGGTGATCCTCACCCTGCCGGTCTCGTTCCTCTGCGGCCTGCTCATCGCCGGCGTCTCCATCGGGTTCACGAGCATCGCGAGGTCGATCAGCCAGCTCTCGTACTTCTTCAGCATCTACGTGCTGCCGATGTTCTGGCTCAGCGGCGCGTTCTTCCCGACGGACGACCTCCCGAGGTGGGCGGACATCGCCTCGAACCTCTTCCCGCTGTTCCACGCCGTGGCGCTCTCACGCGCGCTCACGACGGGCGACCTCGAGTGGTCGCTGCTCGCGAACCTCGGGTTCATGCTGGTCACGCTGCTGCCGTCGCTCTGGCTCGGCATCTGGGCGATGCGCCGCCGCATCGTCCACGGCTAACCTGCGTCCGCGAAGGGGGCCGCCATGACCGCGGAACGCACGATCGAGGACCGCCTCGCCGAGGTGCTCACGGCCGCCGAGGCGCGCTGGACACGCCACGCGCAGGTGCTGGACTGGCAGCCGGACTACCGCATCCGCGGCCCGGAGGATCCCTTCACCCCCGCGCAGGAGTACGCGCACCACGGCCACTGGCTGGAGTCGGCGCTCGCGAGGCTCCGCGCCCGCCTCGACGGTACCGAGCCGCCCGCCCGCGTCGCGGACTTCGACGCGCAGAACGCGGCATGGGCGGAAGCGGACGCCGCTCGTCCCCACGAGGACGCGAAGGCGTACGCGGACGAGGCGCGTGACGCCTACCTCGACGCCGCGCGTGACCCCGCTCGCACGGACGAGCGTGTGCTCGCGGGGATCGAGTTCATGCTCGTCACGCACGTCGACGAGCACTTTCGGTACATGGTCACGGGGATGCTGGAGCACGAGTCGATGCAGTGGGAGCGCATGACGGCGGCGCTCGACTCCCACCCGCGCGGCACCCTCCACCGGGGCGAGGACGGCGTCCGCTGGGACGCGACCGCCATCTATGCGCACCTCCACCGGTGGATGTGGGTGCAGTTCCCACGCGTCGAGGCGTTCCTCGCGACCGGCGAGGTGCCCGAACTCGAAGCGACGACCGACGAGTTGAACGCGCGCTGGCGGCCCGAGGACAAGGACCTGAAGTTCGAGGCCGCTCGACGCCGCGCCTACCGCAGCCGCGACCGCTTCATCCGCACCATGCGCGACGTGCCCATCGGGCAGTGGAACGCGCGGCTGGTGGGGCTGTTCGTGGGCAACGCCGCCGGCCACTACCAGGAGCATCTCGCCTGGATCCTGCGCGATGCGTAGCCCATGCATCACTCGACGGACGGCCTTCGGCCGGCGGCCGGGTACTTGCCTCAGGTAGCACTGATCCGAGGGCGCGCGTGCGCTACGGTATGCGCTCGGGTCGCGCTCAATCCCCATCCTCGCGACCCGCCAGCGGAACAACAACGCCACATGGCCCTGCGACAGATGCTGCGCGGCAAGATCCACCGCGCCACCATCACCCAGGCTGACCTCGACTACGTCGGCAGCCTCACCGTCGACGCTGACCTGCTCCGCGCCGCGGACATCCTGCCGTACGAGGTCGTGCTCGTCGTGAACCTCTCGAACGGCGCCCGCCTCGAGACGTACACGATCGAGGGCGAGGCGGGGTCCGGCGTGATCTGCGCGAACGGCGCCGCCGCGCACCACTTCCAGCCCGGTGACCTGGCGATCATCATGGCGTTCCAGCACCTGGAGGACGCCGCCGCCCGCGCCGTCGAGCCGCGCGTGGTCTTTGTCGATGCGCACAACCGCATCACTGGCACCGGCAGCCAGATCGTCCCCGGCAGCGTTGAACTGCAACCAGTGGAGCCGGCCCACCCGATCTAGGCCGCTCGGCGCTAGGGGGCGCTAGGGGAAGATCCCCCGGAGCGTCGTCGCCTCCACCACTCGCTCGATGCCGATCCAGTTCGCCGCGTCGCGCAGTGTGACGCCGCCCTTCGCCGCGCCCTGTCGCGCCGCGATCGTCTGGAACGCCGAGGTGATCAGGCGTCGGAGCTCCTCGTTGACCCGTTCCTCGCTCCAGCGGACGTACTGGCGTGCCTGCACCCACTCGAAGTAGGAGACGGTGACGCCACCGGCGTTCGCGACGATGTCCGGGATCACCGTGATCCCGCGCTCGCGGAAGATCGCGTCGGCGGCCTGGGTGGTCGGGCCGTTCGCGCCCTCCAGCACCACGGAGGCGCGGACGCGGTCCGCGTTGCCCGCGTCCAGCACGTGCTCCACGGCGGCGGGGACGATCACATCGACGTCCGCGGTCAGCACGTCGCCGAGCGCGACCGTGTCGTAGTGCCCGTCGCGTTCGTTCCACTGCGCGAGGCTGAGCCCGGGCCCCACCGCGAGGGCGGCGGCGCCGACATCGATCCCGGCAGGGTGGTAGAGCGCGATGTCCTTGTCCGAGATGTGCGTCACGATCGCGCCGTCGGTCTGGAGCAGCTTCGCGACGACGGAGCCGACGTTGCCGAAGCCCTGCACCGCGACCTTCCGGCCCTGGACGCCTCCGGCATCGCGGAGGTGCTCCTGGAGGACGTACGTGAGGCCTCGGCCCGTGGCCTCGAGCCGGCCGGCGGACCCACCGAGGGCGACCGGCTTGCCGGTCACGACGCCAGGGACGGTGTAGCCCCGCGCCATGGAGTACGTGTCCATGATCCAGGCCATGACCTGGGCGTTGGTGCCCATGTCCGGGGCGGGGATGTCAGCATCCGGTCCGAGGATCGGTTCGAGCTCCGTGGTGAAGCGGCGGGTGAGGTTCTCGAG
>CAYPYF010000108.1:0-8007 GCA_964414675.1 uncultured Dehalococcoidaceae bacterium | reverse complement strand
CCCTCTCCCGTTTTGGGAGAGGGCTGAGGTAAGGGTCCCGCTCCGACCAGGCCCCCCAACGTCCGACCCCTCGCCGGCTACTCGGTCCCCAGCTCCTTCCGCCACTGCTCCTCCTTCTGGACGTACTCATTGTCCGAGAACGCCTCGAAGTCGCTCGCGTCGTGGATCCGCCGCACCTCCAGCTTGGAGCCCGGGCCCAGCGGGCAGCGCTTCGCCCACTCGACCGCCTCTTCCTTCGTCGCCGTCTGCAGGATCCAGAACCCGTTGAAGAGCTCGTGCGTCTCCCCGTACGGACCGTCCGTCACGATCGGCGTCTCCGCGGAGAAGTCGACCACGACACCCTCCGAGGCGTCCGTCAGCCCCTCGCCACCGATCATCACGCCGGCGTTCATGAGCGACTCGTTGTACGCGCCCATCGCGTTGATGATCTCCTCGAACGGGACGGACTTGGAGGCCTCGAGTGCCTCGTCGGTCGCGCGCATGATCAGCATGTACTTCATCAGGTCTCTCCTTCTTGTCGTTCGTTGCCGGACGCCTCTCTGAGCGCCCTTCTACAGACACGTCGAACGGCGACGACGCCAGATCGACACAGCCCGGGAACTTTTCTGACGATCTCACCGGGCCGCGAGCGGGCCTCCCAGTCCATCGCACCCCAACGCGCTCACCCTGAGCCTGTCGAAGGGCGAGCCTCCACGAGACGACTGCGCACGCACCTCGCCGCCGCCACCTTCGAGGTAACCCGCAGCCGGTCCCGCTCGTTTCCTACCCCGTCAGGCATACAATGCCTCACAGCAACGCCGCACGGCCCTCCACGGCCGCACGGCAGATCTGAGCGACGACGGGGACACGCCCCGCGACGGCACGCTGCTAGAGACCGGAGCCCCGAGGTAGGCGTGAGCCACATGCCTCGCGGAGCTGGAAGCCCCGGAGCGGACGCGCGGACGCACCACCCCTGAGCCTGCGGGCGAACCCGCAGCGCCTCGCCCTCGTTATCGGGCCGAACGAGCTGCGCTCGCGCCGTGCCTTCGTGCCGGGACGCCAGGGCGTGGAAAGTCGGGTGGAACCACGTGAGTGCGCCTCGCGTCCCGTCGGGACAGAGGCGCATTGTCATTCGTGGTGGCACGAGAGGAACCCGACTCATGAGCAACGAACACACCCTCCCGTTCAATGACCTCCCGCCCGAGGAGCGCCTGTTCCGCATGCGCCACTCCGCAGCACACGTCCTCGCGGAGGCCGTCCTGGAGATGTTCCCGGAGGCCAAGTACGCCATCGGCCCGCCCGTCGATAACGGCTTCTACTACGACTTCGACCTGCCGAGGACGCTCAACCCGGACGACCTGGTCCAGCTCGAGTCGCGCATGAGGAAGTCCGTGAAGGCCAACCTCGCCATCACCGGCGAGCAGATCCCGAAGGACCGCGCCCGCGAGATCTTCAAGGACCAGCCCTACAAGCTCGAGCTGATCGACGGCATCGAGGACGACACCGTCGGCCACTTCCGTCACGGTGAGTTCCAGGACCTCTGCCGGGGCGGCCACACGGAGACCACCGGCCAGCTCGGCGCGTTCAAGCTCGACCGCGTCGCCGGCGCCTACTGGCGAGGCGACGAGAAGAACGCCATGCTCCAGCGCGTCTACGGCCTCCTCTTCGCCACCAAGGAGGAGCTCAAGGCCTACGAGGACATGCGCGAGGAAGCCGAGAAGCGCGACCACCGCCGCCTCGGCCGCGAGCTCGACCTCTTCCACCTCGACCCGATCGCGCCCGGCGCCCCGTTCTGGCACCCGAAGGGCACGCTCCTCTACAACGGCCTCGTCGACTACATGCGCGAGCTCTACCGCGAGTACGGCTACGACGAGGTCGTCACACCCCAGCTCTTCAACGTCGACCTCTGGAAGACCTCAGGCCACTACCAGAACTTCTCGGACGACATGTTTATGTTCGATTCCGACGACGAGGAGATCGGCGTCAAGCCGATGAACTGCCCCGGCCACTGCCACTACTTCGCCTCCGGGCACCACTCCTACCGCGACCTCCCGCTCCGCCTCGCCGAGTTCTCCCGGCTCCACCGCAACGAGCGCTCGGGCGTCCTCCACGGCCTTACCCGCGTCCGCGCCTTCTCCCAGGACGACGCGCACATCTACTGCACGCCGGAGCAGTTCGACCAGGAGATCTTCAACGTCTTCCGCATGATCGAGCGCGTCTACACCGACCTCGGCCTCGGCGAGCCCACCATCCGGCTCGCCACGAAGCCCGGCAAGGCCGTCGGCAGCGACGAGGACTGGGACCGCGCGATCGAGCTCCTCGGCCAGTCCGTCACCAAGAACGACAAGGAGTTCACCCTCGCCCCCGGGGAGGGCGCGTTCTACGGCCCGAAGCTGGAGTTCCACTTCAAGGACGCCATCGGCCGCTCATGGCAGCTCGGCACCGTGCAGGTCGACCTCGGCATGCCGAAGTCGTTCGGCCTCAAGTACATCGGCGAGGACGGCGGCGAGCACCAGCCGATGATGATCCACCGCGCCATCCTCGGCTCACTGGAGCGCTTCATCGGCGTCTACATCGAGCACACCGGCGGCCACTTCCCGCTCTGGCTCGCACCCGTGCAGGCCGTCGTGATCCCCATCGCGGACCGTCACCTGGACTACGCCGGCACCATCCGCGCCCAGCTCCAGGAGCGTGGCTTCCGCGTCCAGGTCGATGACGGCCCGGACCGGATGGGCGCCAAGATCCGCAAGGCCCAGCTCCAGAAAGTGCCGTACATGCTCGTCGTCGGCGACCGGGAGCAAGAGGAAAGCGCAGCCGCCGTCCGAGACCGCACCGGCGACGACCTCGGCGCCATGCCGATCTTCCAGATCGGCGATCGCATGGTGGACGAGCGCGATAGTCGAGCAATCCAGGCGCGCTGACCACCCCCTGAGGCCGCACACCGCCCGAGGCCGGCCTTGCGACCGTCCGCTAACTTTTGCCCTCGGCCCACCATGGGCGGCAGGGCCGAACGAACAGAGGGGGAGCCGGGCGGCACCCCCTCTGTTTCTCGTTACCGACCCTCAGACACCTGAGCCCCGCCCCCTCCAACCTCCGACCCCCTCTCCCCACACGGGGAGAGGGATGGGGTGAGGATCCACTCCGATCCCGCTCCGGCCCCCTCTCCCCACACGGGGAGAGGGATGGGGTGAGGGTCTCCCGCGCCACAGACACCCAGACAGCCACCGCAAACACTGAGCCGTCAAAGTGCCAGCCCACGAGCCTCCAACCTCCGGCCCCCTCTCCCGTCTTGGGAGAGGGATGGGGTGAGGGTCTCACTCCGATCCGCTCCGGCCCCCTCTCCCCACACGGGGAGAGGGATGGGGTGAGGGCCCCCTCCCCCCACGCCAGATCACGACCCCGACCACTCTCGAGACGCCAGCCCACCAGCGGCTCTAGATGATCCCCAGCTCCTGCGCGCGCCGGATCGCCTGGATCTTCCCGTGCACACCCAGCTTCGCGTAGATGTGCTTCGCGTGGACCTGCACCGTCCGCCACTCGATCCCCAGCCGCACCGCAGCCTCCCGATACGACATCCCCTCCGCGAACCGCGCGAGGACCTCCACCTCCCGAGGCGACAGCTTCGGCTCGCTCCCCTCGATGCGCCCCACCGCCACCGCGTCGCTCACCGCATACGCCTGCGGCGACGGGTCGCCACCCAGCGCCCGGAACGCCTCGTGCCCCCGCGCCCGCAACTCACGCCACCGCCGAGACGACACATTCGAGGAGATCAGCCCCAGCATCTCCGCCAGTTGCACCTCCGCCAGGTGCTCCTCCACCACGAACCCCGCGCCCTTCGCCCACTCCAGCGCCCGCTGCATCCGCGCCAGCCCCGCCGACTCGCGCCCCACGCGCACATCGATCAGCGCCCGCAGCCGCTCGATCGACGCCCCCCACTCCAGCGACGTCACGATGTGCGCCGGCCAGTGCTCCTGCACCCACCGGTCCCACATCACCGCCTCGTCCTGCCGCCCCACCATCGCCACCGTCTCCAGCGCCGCCAGCACCCCCGGCAGGTTCGCCAGCGTCAGCATCGAAGGCGGCTCCAGCACCGGCATGGCGGCGGCGGTGCCGTCCATGACCGCCACCGCCCGCTCGAACGCCGGCATGCTTCCGCTCAGCCCCGGGTTCACACGCGCCGCAACCCCCGCAAGCAGTTCCATCTCCCGGATGGCTGCGTCGATCTCGCCGCGGAGCATCGTGGCCCGCACCGCCGACGTCCGCACTCGGAAGGCCGCGTGAGTGTTCCGAGAAAGACGGATCGAAGGGTCGACAGCGGTGTCGTGCAGTTGCTCGAGCAGGCGCAGCGAGCCACCGATGCCACTGAGGTCCGATGCCCTGTAGTGCGCGCCCCCGGCGTGTGTCCTTGCGAGCAGCGCGACAGCCCACGGGCGTGCGCGGCGCAACTCACCCTGGGCAACTAGGAACGGGATCGCCATCGCCTCCACGGCCAGCGAGTGCGACTCGGCCCGCTCCGCGCGCGCCCGGGCGGCAAAGTCCTGGAGCCCATCGACGCTTGTCGGCTTCAGGAGGAGGAACTCGACCATCGCTGACTGGGCGTCGAGCGCAAGCAGTGCCGTGGGGCGGGTGATCGCCTCGCGTAGCGTGACCGCGCCCTCTAGCACGGCCACGCATTCGTCGGAACCGCTGATCGCTAGGAACAGGGCCTTGGTCACCAGCAGGTCCGCCGTGACGTCAGGAGAGAGGGGCTCACGGGACAGCGCGAAGTCCAGTTCCTCCATCGCCGAACCAAAGCGCCCCTGAGAGTCGAGGGCATTCGCTGCGAACACGGCCAGTTCAGCCGCCTCGTCGAACCGTCGCTCTTCAAACGCCGTGACCAGCCCTGACCGATAGATGGACTGCCATCGATCCGACGCGGCGAATCCTTCTCTGCGAAGGGTCAGAAATGCTTCGGCGACGGCGTCCATGCGGTATTCCTTCCCATACCACACACATGGTATGACACCATCGTCATCGCCCGCCAGACTGGCAATCACGACGAAGAGGAGGTCCGATGTCCGGCTCGCACTGCAGACTGATGACGTTCGAGACGATGAACCTGATGGCCAGTGACGAGATGAGCGCGAAGCTCAAGGAGCTCACCAGCCGCCCCTACACCCACGCCGAGGTCGCCGAGCTCCTTGGTGCATACCACTCGCCCGAGGTCGGCGAGGACATGCAGGCCGAGTACGCCGTCATGCCGACGCTGCTCCCCTACCTCCTCGTCGAGTCATGGCGACTCGCCAACGAGGCCGGCAAGACCTGGGAGTTCACCTCCCTGCCCGTCGAGCGCCCCATCGAGTTCGCCCGCAACCGCAAGGTCCGCTTCGTCGTCGATGTCGACGAGAACGGCGTGAGCTTCGGCGTCGGGCACGTCCACGGGTACAAGGCAGACTGGTACCAGCCAGCCCACGAAGGCGCCGCGACTCCCTCCGGGTCGTAGCCGCCAATCCCGAAGGTCAGCCCACTGCCGCCCAGGGCTGACCTCCGCTTCGCCCGGGGCGACGTGTCTCCGCGTCGCCCCGGGCATCTACTTGAGGTGAGGAGATCCGGTGGCCACCCTCCCGATGTCTGAGCCCTTTCCCGGCGGACTGATCCGCGCGTTCGACCTGCTCACCGCCTCCGGCCGCGCCCACAACGTGCTCGTGTGGATCGAACAGGCCGAGATCGTCGTGAAGGACGCCGCCGCCCTCGCCCACCCGCGCGATGGCCTCAGCCGCATGCTCATCGCCGACATCCGCGACGTCCGCCTCGACGACGAGGCCGCCGGCGCCGTCCTGAACATCCGGACCGACAGCCACACCCTCCGCTTCCGAGGCACCACCTCCGTGATCGATGGCTTCGTCAACGAGCTCACGGTGTTCACCAGCCACGTGATGCACGGCCGCGCTCCCGTCCCCCAGGGGCGCTTCCAGCGCCTCGTCGCCCGCTTCGCCGGCATCTAGCACCCTGCCGCGCCGAGCATCATCGCGTTGACAGCGCATCGCCATCGCATCGACAGCGTCTCGGACGCTTGCCGTCGCGCCCACCACATGACAGTCTGCCTCGTGCCCCTCCGGGCCTGCTGTTGAGCGTTTCCGACGCGTGAAACCGGACGTGGGACGCCACGGTTGGCCCCCGCGCAAGCACCCTGACAGGACGAGCATGTTCAAGCGAGTGCTCATCGCCAACCGTGGTGAAATCGCGCTCCGGGTGCAGCGCACCTGCCGCGAGATGGGCATCGAGACCGTCGCCGTCTACTCGGACGCGGACCGCAACGCCCTCCACGTCCGCCAGGCAGACCATGCCGTCCGCCTCGGCCCCGGCCCCTCCAACGAGTCCTACCTCCTCGGCGACAGGATCATCGAGGCCGCCCGCCAGACCGGCGCCGACGCCATCCACCCCGGCTACGGCTTCCTCTCCGAGAACGCCGACTTCGCCGAGGCCTGCGCCACCGCCGGCATCACCTTCATCGGCCCGCCCGCGGACGCCATGCGCGCCCTCGGCGGCAAGATCTCGGCCCGCAAGATCATGGACGAGGCCGGCGTCCCCACCGTCCCCGGCGCCAACGACATCTCGCTCGACGACTTCGAGACCGCGAAGCGCGAGGCCGCCCGCATCGGCTTCCCGCTCCTCGTGAAGGCCTCCGCCGGCGGCGGTGGCCGCGGCATCCGCCTCGTCCAGGCCGCCGAGGACCTCGAGGGCGCCATGCGCGCCTCCGCCTCGGAGGCCGCCTCGTCGTT
This sequence comes from uncultured Dehalococcoidaceae bacterium, assembly GCA_964414675.1. GTDB lineage: Bacteria > Chloroflexota > Dehalococcoidia > UBA2979 > UBA2979 > W-Chloroflexi-9. The sequence continues at coordinate 1,267 of CAYPYF010000108.1, read as the reverse complement.
CAAGGACGCCACGATCTTCCTCGAGAAGTACGTCTCGCCCGCCCGCCACATCGAGGTGCAGATCGTCGCCGACAACTTCGGCAACGTCCGCGCCTTCGGCGAGCGCGAATGCTCCGTCCAGCGCCGCAACCAGAAGCTCGTCGAAGAGGCGCCCTCGGTCGCCGTCACCCCGGAGATCCGCAAGAAGATCTGCGACGCCGCCATCTCCGCCGCGAAGACCTCCGGCTACCGCAACGCCGGCACCGTCGAGTTCCTCATGGACGACGACGGCAACTTCTACTTCCTCGAGGTAAACGCCCGCCTCCAGGTGGAGCACCCCGTCTCCGAGCTCGTCTACGGCGGCATCGACCTCGTCGCGCTCCAGCTCCGCGTCGCAGACGGCGAGCCCGTGCCGGACCCGGACGCGCCGCTCAACCCGGTCGGCTGGGCGATCGAGTGCCGCATCAACGGCGAAGACCCGTTCAACAACTTCATCCCCTCGCTCGGCCTCGTGGACTTCCTCCAGCTCCCCGCCGGCCCCGGCGTCCGCTTCGACACGATGCTCTTCGAGGGCCTCGACATCCCGATCTTCTACGACTCGCTCCTCGGCAAGCTCATCGTCTGGGCCGAGGACCGCGAGAAGGCGATCGAGCGCATGAAGCGCGCCCTCCGCGACCTCATCGTCTCCGGCCCGGTCACCAACCAGGCCTTCCACCTCGCCCTCTTCGACAACGAGGACTTCCGCAACGGCGACATCTACACCTCCTGGCTCGAGGCGAAGTTCACGATGCCCACCCTCCCCGAGGAGGACCCCCGCCTTGAGACCGCCCTCATCGCCGGCGGCATCGCGGCCGGCCTCATCGCCGGGGCCACCGCCGAAGGCACCGCGCGCCCGGTCGGACTCAACCGCTGGACGGCCGCCTCCCGGTCCATGACCCGCCGAGGCATCCGCATCGACGAAGGGAGGACCGGATGGCGTCGCGGTTTCGCTTCTCGGTAGCAGGCACCAACCACGCCGTCAGCGTCGAAGACGCCCCCGAGGGTGTCTCGGTGAAGATCGACGAGGGCGACTTCGTCCCCGTCGACGCCACCACCTCCGGCGTCCCCGGCCTCTTCTCGATCGTCATCGATGGCGTCCCGCGCCAGGCCTACGTCACCCGCGAGGGCCGCGCGCTCCGCGTGATCGTGGACGGCCGCGTCTTCATCCTCGCCCCCGTCGGCGCCGGCAGCCGCGGCCGTGGCGCCTCCGGCGGCATGGCCGACCCCCCCGGCACCATCACCACCCCCC
>CAYPYF010000107.1:0-8097 GCA_964414675.1 uncultured Dehalococcoidaceae bacterium | reverse complement strand
AGAGCGCGCTGCTGGTGAACGTGGACAACGACACCCTGCGCCGCATCCTCGACAACCCCGAGGCGATGGCCGCCGTCGAGCGGATCGAAGGCTGGCGCACCCTCGGCGACAACATCATCGAGACCATCATCAACAAGAGCGAGAAGGTCAAAGAGCTCAAGGCGAAGGCGAAAGACGGGGATCTCACGCCGAAGGAGAAGAAGGAGCTCACGGACGAGGAGAAGGAGTACAAGTCCAAGCGCAAGCTCGTCCAGGAGAAGTTGATCAAGTTCGCGACGCGCATCCCGGCGTTCATGTACCTGACCGACTTCCGCGAGAACACCCTTCAGGATGTGATCACCAAGCTGGAGCCGGACCTGTTCCTCGCCGTCACGGGACTGACCGTGAACGACTTCCACCTGCTGGTACGTCTCAAGGTCTTCAACACCGAGCAGATGAACCAGGCCGTCTTCGCCTTCCGCCGCTACGAGGACGCCTCGCTCTCCTACACCGGCATCGACAGCCACCCTGGACTCACGCGCTACGGCCTGTACGACACGGTGGTGGCGAAAGAGTGAGGGTCGAAGCCGTCGTGCACCCGCACTTGGAGACGGTGGCGTCGGTGTTCGCCTAGCGAATGAGCTAGATGCAAGCGAGCGACTCTCCGTCCCCAAGGTCAACGTCCACTGGCCGGTCCGCTCAAGCCGCTCTAACGCCAGATGCGCCAGGCGTAGCCAGCCAAGTGCCTTCGAACCGCAGCGAGGTAGTCATCAACGGCCGCAGCGAGGTCGATGCCCCCCGTTTCGCCAAGGTTCATTGCGGCACCCGGAGGAAGGGGATCTGACTCCCAGGCCTGCTGGATGACCGGGGCGCATTGCCCCCGCAGCGTTGATGTCAACCGGACGTACGCCTCGTGCACTTGCGTACTCTCGAGCTGCAGCCAACTCTCGTGCATGAGCAGGCACTCCTGCAACGAGTGGATCAGCGCGACGACCTCGTGTTCGTGGCCGGGCGTTCGACGACGGACGCGGTACGGGACTTCTGCCCAGCGGTACACATCCGCGAGCGCCGCACTAAAGTGCTCTCGCAACTGGGCGGATCGCGTCGAACGGTGCTCAACGACAAACAGAAGCACTGCGACGATCGCAGCAATCGCGGCACCGCCGAGAGCACTGATGAGCGCCATTACCTCGTCCTACTCAATGGATGCCTCCACCGTGCCACTCGCCAACCGCGTGCCAGACCTCATAGTGGAAGAGCCAGCGCGCCGTCCACGGGATGATGGTGTCGGACAGAAGGTCCGCCGGCGTCCACTCTCGGTATTGCGGGTAGTAGAGACAGAGGCGCTCCTGCTCGTACATGTGCGGGATTTCCTCGGCGTCCGGGCGAGGTCGCAGTGGAGGATCGAGCACACGGACCGAGGGGGTCCATCCATCGAATTCGAGCCGCACCGTGTAGACCTGCATCATCTCGGTCGGCTGGACCTGACCGCGGGCCACGAGGTCAGGACGCGCGCGAAGGACTTCCCACGTGTCGCCCCAACGGGCGCGGATCCACGCGGCCTGTTCGCCGGTGGACGGACGGCTAGTGCGACCGTGAAATCGAGCGCCCATAGAACGTCTGCCGCTTCGAACCGGTCCCGTCGGGAACTCGAACAAGAGCTGCCGCCCCGGTCGCCGTCCCGAGGCCGCGCCGCTGCGCGAGGTCACGTGCGGCATTGGCAACGTCGCGGATAGCGCGGTCGACTGGCCCCTCTCCGAACATCGCGACTAGCTGCTTCCGCGTCCGATCGAGTCCCTGTCCCCTGAGGTCACGGAGGGCGAACCAGTCCGACGCGAGTCGCTCCGTCTGCGTGCGGAACGCCTCGAGGACGTCCGCGTCCGCCCACTTCCGCGAGAGCAGTTCGTTGGGCAGGACGGGGTTCCAGACCTGCGGCCCCGGAAGTTGCGCTATCACCAACTGAGCGGCCACCGCCGCGTCCATGGCGTCAGTGAGCGTGGCGCCGCGCGCGCGCGTCTGACCCGCGATCGTCGTGAGCACGATCGACGGCGTCTGCAGGGTCTCATCCTCGACGACGAGTCGGTGGTGACGCTTGACCAGCTGAACCGCGATCTGCAAGGGCTGCTTCCCTTCAACGCCCTCATCGGGCGGAAGCGGCTCGGCGGCTTTGATGGAGGCCTCATGCACCATGTACGAGATGGACCGGCCCCGGAACCACTCGATGTATGCCTTCGGGTCTGACAGTGTCCATGACCAGCCATCGGCCGTCTTCACGGGGACGCGAATGACGGTGCCGGTCGCGCCGCCCAGATGTTGGGCACCGACGACGTCGATGTGAAATCGCCCAGGGTAGGAGAGCCGTACGCATCGATCCTTAGGCTCGACCTCCGCTACGCGCGGAGCAGCGGCCGTCACGCCATCGACGAGCACACGAGCAAACTCCTCCGGGTCATCGGGCGCGGAGACCGCGAGCTCCGCGATGGAGTCGAGGTCGAACTCCTCGCGCCCGAGGGGTCGCACCGTTGTGCCCAGCATGTATGAGCCCTGCCCATACACGACCGGTGTGTACCGGCACAGCGCGCCGGATTCGAGGCGCGCGGTTAGGTCCTCGTAGCTCTCGTGCACGAGCGTGTGTGACTCGGGCGGCAGTTGGATGCCTTCCGCGATCCGGCGGAGTAGCTCTTCGAGGCTGGATATCCGCTCAGCCATGCCGATGGCACTCGAGATAGTCGTCATGATCGAATCCCCCCGCGGAAAGATCGGAATCCGTCCCACCCCGCTCGATCAGTTGTGAGGTGAACCAATACCATCGATAAATGTTCATCCTGTGGGTGAACGTATCTAGATAGAACACCTTCAGCCTCTGCTTGTCAATAGGCGCGACGAACCCTACCGTGACGACGTGAGAGTGACTTTTGGGGACGACAGCTTGCGTGGGTGGTTTCAAGATTTCGCCCTCGCGACGAGCCAGTGGGGCGCGGATGCTGGGCGCTCTTACGTGTCATTGGTGACCGCGCTTCAAGCGGCGCCGACGATGTCAGACATCGTCGCACTGCGATCCTTTGGCCTTACGAATTCCCCACCGCCACCAAATCGCTATCTCCTAGAGCGGCCTGGTGCCGGCCTCCGGATCTCTCTCCGCCATACAGAGCCAGATGTGCTCGTCATCGACAGCGTGGAGGAGTGCTGATGTCTGGCAACACTGGCCTTGAGTCAGGACTTGCCCTAGCGCCCGGCGACTTCCTCCGGGACGAGCTCGAAGCACGGGCGATGTCGCAGCGTGAACTCGCGGATCGATTGGATCGACCAGTTCAGGTCATCAGCGAGATTGTGAACGGCAAGAAGGCGATCACGGAAGAGACGGCGCTTTCACTCGAACGAGTACTCGGCGTCTCGGCATCGTTCTGGTTGAACCTTGAAACGGCCTTTCAACTCGCGCTGGCTCGCGCGGACGAGAACGAACAGCTGGACAAGGCAATTCCCGAGCTCGACCGATATCCAGTGGCACGAATGGAATCTCTGGGTTGGCTGCCGTCCGCCGCGGCACCTCGGGATCGAGTCCGCAACCTGCTGCGGTTCTTTGGCGTGGCGTCGTTCGAAGCCCTCGATCGCCGCCAGGAAGCGCTCGGCTACCGAACTTCACCGAAGGCAAAGATCGATCCGGGCGCTCTACACGCTTGGGTCCGCCGGGGTGAGATCGAAGGGGCGGCTGTTGAGACCGCCGTCTATAACGAAAAGCGATTCCGGCAGGTTATCGAACGGACACGATCACTAACTCGAATAGCGCCCGACAAGGCGCTGCCTCGCCTCACGGAGGAGTGTGCGGCGGCGGGGGTCGCCGTGCTCTTGGTGCCTGAACTACCGAAGGTGGGCGCCAATGGAGTTGCGCGGTGGCTGACCAAGGACAAGGCGCTCGTCCAACTGAACTTGCGCTACAAATGGGCGGACGTCTTCTGGTTCACCTTCTTTCATGAATGCGCTCACGTGTTATCGCACCAGCAGCGCCGCGTCTACGTTGACTTGGTCGATGGCCGTCGTTCTGACGTGGAAGAGACTGAAGCGGATGTGTTCGCGGAAGACTCCCTGATTCCCCCGGATCGCTGGGAGGCGCTCGTGGAGCTCGACTACACGGATCCACGCGTCGTCGAGGATTTCGCGACACAAATTGGTATCGCTCCAGGGATCGTTGTCGGGCGGCTTCAAAGCGAGCAACTGCTGCCCTGGAGCGCCATGACTCGCCTGAAGGTAAGGTTCGCCTGGGCTGACTAGACGGGCCACCTAAGACGCGGAATGGCGACCTTCCGCCTGCTGAATCGTCGCCTACGCGCAGTGGTTCAGCCGACGGATGAAGTCAGAAGGGCTTCCCCCGAGCGCGTCTCACGTCAGTGCGAGCACCGCTCCGGCGGCCAAAAACGGCCCGTAGGGGATCGCACCACCGCCGCGTCGCATCACCATCAGCGCGGCCGCAGCACAAGCCCCGCCGAAAACCGCCATTGTGAGCGCCGCCAGCACCCCCGGCACGCCGGCGATCGCGCCCAGTAGTGCCGCCAGTTTGACGTCGCCGCCGCCCATCCCACGCGTGGTCCTGGTCGACCCCACCTGCTCAACCCCAGGCCGGCTTTGGTGCTCGTTGGCGAACGACGCGACAAACGGACCGCCAGCGACGATCGCCACCGAGATCGCACCGCCCACCGGCTGATCGGACTGCACCAGCGCCGCCAGGAGCACGCCGCCCGCTCCGACGAGCCCCGCCCACTTCACGTCGCCCGTGCGGCCGGATCCCAGCGGACGGCTTCCCGTCCGCGTCGCCACGGTGCGCGGCGGGATCAAGAAGAACGCTACCAGGAACGGGCTGGCCGCAAACGCAGTCCCTGCTAGCGCCCCGCCCAGCGATTGATCCGCTCGGCCCCACGCGACCATGAGCACGATCGCCAGCGCCGGGTAGACGATCGCGTTCGGCAGCACCCGCAGACGCACGTCGATGTCCGCGAGCACTGCAAGTAGCGCTGCGCATCCCGTGATCGCCGCGATCTCGAGCGGCGTGCGCTGTCCGGTCACCGTCACCGCAACGAGGACGACCATGATTGATGCGGCGACGGTCGCTACCGACGCGACGCGTTGCGCCGACCACCCTCGCGCCCCTGCGGCGACAGCGGTCGTGGCGCTAACCAACGGCCGCCGCCGCGATCAGCTCCTCCAGGAGCGCGCGCGTTTCGGCGCTCGGCACCGCACTGGGGACGCCGATCTCGCGCTGGAGCGCCTCCGTCAGCACCTGGTAGACCTTGTGCACCCCGCTGGGATCGCCGAGCGCACTCCGGCAGCGCATCAGCCCCCGCGCGAAGACCTCGTCTGTCGGCGCGCGCTCCATCCCGGCGGAATAGAAGGCGGCTGCACGCTCGACGTCGCCCAGCTCGGCCGCGAGCCCCGCGGCAGCCCGTGCCGCGTCCAGGAAGCGTCTGCGGTACTCCGGGCGGAACCGGTCGAGCCACTCGAACGTCTCGGACTCCATGACGTCGCCTCGGTAGAGCGTGACGGCCCGTGCATACTGCTCCAGCGCATCGGCGGCCGGCAGGCCGGCCGCTCGCCGCACCGCGGCGTCAAACTCGTCGAGGTCGGACTGAAGGATGCCGGGCAGGAACTGGTAGCGGTCACGCGCGAAGGTGATCGGCTGCAGGTCGTTCTGGTCTGCCGCCACGCGGATCGCCTTGCGGGCAGTAGTCGCGGCGTTGTCCATCATGTGCTTCACGCTCGAGTCCCAGAGCAGGTCCGGCCAGAGCAACTCCGCCACCACCCTTCGCGGGACGGGCGCGCCGCCGTGCGCCACGAGCAGCGCGACGAGTTCGCGGCCCTTCTCATATCGCCAGCCTGTCAGCGGCGTACCCGCCACCAAGACCTCGAACTCACCGAAGCACCGCACCCTGATCAGCGCCTCATCGCCCTCCCCATCTGCGGTGTCTCCCGTCGGCGTCTCCGCCAGCCAGAGCGGCTGCTGTCGCACGATCGGGGAATGCGAGGCGGCGAGCGCAGAGCGCGCGTCGTGATATTCAGGTGTGCGGTGTGGATCGTCCGCACGTAGGTGAACCGCTGACTCCGGCACCGCGGGCGCGGATGACGTGTGAGACTGCTGGCGCCCCACCACGACTGCAGGCTCCACCGCGGGCGCGAGCAACGGTGTCGTCTCGGCAAATTTCGGCCCGTCTTCATGCTCGGGCCGTTGCTCGACCGCCGTATCGGCTATCGCGACCGTGTCCGTCTGAGGTCCGCGCGTGGGATCAGGTGCGACTTCAACCGGCATCCCACCTGCACCCGTATCGCTCGTCGCAAGCACGGCGGGTTCCACGAGGGGATCGCGCTCCCGCTCTGGTGCCACCTCGCACGACTCCATCGCCGGTGGCCCATTCGGCACGGGGACCGGCTCGAAGAGGGCACGATGCCAGTCGAACGGCGCGGCCGGGGCTGTGTCAGCCGCTCTCCTACCTGGATCCGTCGTATCACCCTCGTCGTCGTCCGTGTGCGGCGCCTCCATCGTGTCCACGACATCGCTGGACCCGACGTCTCCTCTCGATGAGGAGACCGCGCGCCACCGCGGCGAGGCGTCCCGGCGCACCAGCACCGGGTCGAGCCACAGCGGCTCACCGGAGCCCACCGTCAGGCGCAAGCTGCGGCGATCGATGCCGTCTCCGTCGGAGTCGCCCCCGGCGGCGTCGAGTCCGAGACACACCACCGCGCCGAACACCTCGCCGGGGCGATCGCGGGGACCATCAGACGGCGCCAGTCCCACGACGTACACCCTAGCGTCCGGCGCGTACCGGACGATCGCGTCGGCCCTCGCCGCCGCCGTGCCAACGTCGAGGACGGCCACCAGTGGACGACGCGTGCTCGTCCCCTCGCGGGACTGGATCAGGTCCTCCAGTTCGTCCACCAGCGCGTCGGTGTCGGGGCTGTCCGCACCGCCGAAGTGCGGCAGTTCCATGTCGTCGCCGGCCAGCGTGGCGGCCGTCCTGTCGGCGCGCAGCGCCAGTTCGTCGGCCCCGGCCGTCGCCGCCAGTGTCGCCAGCCAGGAGTGGAGCAGCTGGCGGAGATCACCGTCCGCGCCGGCGATGGTCACGCTCCCCGCGCCTGCCAGATTGAGGTAGACGATCGCGTCCGATGCCGCCGTCCCGACCGGCAGCATCAGTGCCCCACCCGCATCCGCCGCGCTCCCCTGCCGAAGCGTCGCCTCCCCGGCGCCGGTGAGCACCAGGTCGACACGCTTCGACCCGACGAGCACGCCTTCGACCGCGCACCCCAGGCGTTCGGAGAGCCCTGCCCCCAATGCCGCCAGCACCTCCCCGTCGCCCGATGGACAGTCGACCGTGCAAGTGAGGTGCCGCTCCGTCTCGTGGATCACGAGGAGGCGCGCGTCCGGGCACCCCGCCTCGGCGATCGCACCGGCCACCGCGCGGCCGACGAGCGCGACACGCCCCGCGTCACCGGTCGCCCACGCATCGCGCCGGAACGAGGGCAGCTGCAGGAGCCCCTGGCGACGGAGGCGTGAGACGAACAGCGCAGCCGTCCCGAGCACCGCGAACCCTGCTGCTGTGATCACCAGCGGCCGAGGCGCGGTAGGCCAGTCCCACGCGATCCCCGAGCCTCCCTCGGCGTCCGCCGCATGGTCGGAGCTGACCAGCGGGTCGGTACCGGGATCCGGTGTTGCCACCGGCGCAGCCTCGGGTGTCGCCGTCACCTCCGGTTCGACCGGCGTGGCCCTGTCACTCACCGCGGGCGCGTGCGTCAGCACCTCGGCTGGTAGCGCGATCTCCCATCCGGGGTAGATCAGATTCGGGTTCGTGAAGCGCCAGCCGGCGCCCATCTCGCGGTCGCGGTTCGCCTCCCAGAGTTCCGTCCAGCGGAAACCGTCGCCGAGAAAGCGCTCGGCGATCCCCCACAGGTGGTCCCCCGGCAGCGTGCGGTAGGTCGGCACTCCGGACTCCACGTCGATCCGCTGCGACGGCAGGGGCAGGTGCAACACCCACCCGACCTGGATCACGCGCGGATCCGTGAACCGCTCGCCGTCCGCCATCACGCGGTCCCGGTTCGCTTCGAACAGCTCGACGTAGCGCGAGCCATCGCCGTACA
>CAYPYF010000106.1:6226-8098 GCA_964414675.1 uncultured Dehalococcoidaceae bacterium | reverse complement strand
GCCGCATCGAGGCGCGCCCACCGAGGGGGACACGACCATGGCCATGACCGTCGGCACGGGACTCGGATCGGACCCGCGCACCATCGGCGCGGAGGCGGAGCGCCTCGAGTCGCTCGGCTACGACATCGCGAGCAACGGCGAGACCCAGCACGACCCGTTCCTTCCGCTCATGCTCGGCATCGAGCACACCCAGCGTATGCACTTCAGCACGCTCGCCATGGCCTTCCCGCGCGCGCCGTACATCACGGCCAACATGGCGTGGGACCTCCAGCGCTACTCAGGCGGCCGCTTCGAACTCGGCCTCGGGACGCAGGTGAAGGGCCACAACGAGCGCCGCTTCAGCGTGCCGTGGGTGGCGCCGGGGCCGCGGCTGCGCGACTACGTGAACACGATCCGCGCCGTCTGGGACTCCTGGCAGAACGGCACGAAGCCGGACTTCGAGAGCGACCACTACCAGTACAAGCTCACCAGCCCGTTCTTCAACCCCGGCCCGATCGAGCACCCCGACATCCCGATCGTGATCGCCGCCGTGAACCCGTTCAACGCCCGACTCGCCGGCGAGGTCTGCGACGGCATCGCGATCCACGGCTTCAGCACGTTCCAGTACATCCGCGACGTCCTCATCCCCGCGGTGCACGAGGGCGCGCGCCGCGCCGGCCGCGACCCGAAGACGCTGCACATCCGCGGCGGCGGCTTCATCGCCACCGGACGCAACGAGGAAGAGGTCGCCCGCGAGCGCGAGGTCGTCCGACGGCGGATCTCGTTCTACGCGTCCACCCGCTCGTACGCGCGCGTCATGGCCACCCACGGCTGGGACGATGAGGCCGCGCAGTTGCACCGGCTCTCCATCGAGGGCAAGTGGGACGACATGGTCGGCGTCGTCACCGACGACATGATCGAGGAGTTCACGGTCGTCGGGACCTGGGACGAGCTCCCCGGGAAGATGCGGGAGAAGTACGCCGGCATCAACTCGCAGATCTCCTTCTCGGCCGGCCCCCTCAAGGACCCCGACGAGGAAGACCAGATCCGTGAGCTCATCGCCGAGCTCAAGACCATCCCCACCGTCGGCGAGGTCTAACGCTCCCCCTCCCCTCCGATTCGACCCCCTCTCCCCACACGGGGAGAGGGATGGGGTGAGGGCTCCGCCCCCGCACGCCCCGTGCCAATCGTCCCGGACACCACAGCCCATCCGGTCCCGACATCGCGACCCCACACACCGCCACGACACCCGCTCACCCTGAGCCTGTCGAAGGGCGAGCCCCGCGAAACGCACGCCCGCCGAACCACCCCACAAAAGCCAAACCCTCCCGCCCCGCTCCGAAGCAACCCCGGCCGAACAACACAGCACCTAGAATTCCCCCATGCCCACCACCCTCCAGGAACTCGGCGAGTTCTCGCTCATCGATCGCATCGTCCAGCGCCTCGGCGTCGCCGCCGCCCGCAACATCCTCGTCCCCCCCGGCGACGATGCCGCGGCGTGGCGCGTCGAGGAAGGCTGCGCCGCCGTCGCCACGCTGGATGTCCTGACGGAGGGCACGCACTGGCGGTTGGACACCATGACCCTCGGCGATGCCGGCTGGCGCGCGGTCGCCGCCAACGTCTCCGACCTCGCTGCGATGGGGGCGATCCCGGACTACCTCCTCGTCGGCCTCGGCCTCGGCCCGGACGTCACCCTCGACGAGGTCGACGACCTCGCCGCCGGGATGCTCGAGTCCTGCCTCGCGCACCACGTCCGCATCGCCGGCGGCGACATCGTGCGCAGCAACACCACCACCATCTCCATCGCCGCCTACGGGCACTCCCTGCCGCTCCACGAGTTCCGCAACCCCTTCCTCCGACGTGACCGTGCGAAGGTCGGCGACCGCGTGGCCG
>CAYPYF010000106.1:0-6216 GCA_964414675.1 uncultured Dehalococcoidaceae bacterium | reverse complement strand
GAGCGGCCCGCGCAGGGGCAGGGGGAGGATCGACCCGTTCGGCGCCGGGCCGCGACCAGTAGCCTCCGACGGCGACCGCGTGGCCGTCTCCGGCACCCTCGGAGCCTCGGCCGCTGGCCTCGCGGTCATCGAGGGCATCCGCGAGTCCGAACCGGGCGCCGAGATCCTGACCCGCGCCCACCGCCGGCCCCGCGCCCGCATCGCGCTCGGCCCGGCCGCTGTCCGTGCCGGCGTCGCCTGCGGCATGGACGTCTCGGACGGCCTCCTGCAGGACCTCGCCCACATCGCGCGCGCCTCGCGCGTGGGCATCGAGATCGACGCGAGCACCGTGCCCGTCGAGCAGGCCGCGGTGGACCTCGTCGGTGGTGCGGCCGCCCTCGACTTCGCGCTTGGCGGCGGCGAGGACTTCGAGATCGTCCTCACCGGCCCGTCGGACGTGCTCAAGCGCCTCGACCACGCCACCACCGGCGGCGCGCCCGTCTCCCTGATCGGGCACGTGGTCAGCGACCACCCCGGGCAGGTCGTCGTCTTCGACGAAGACGGCGCCTACGAACCCACCCGCCGAGGCTGGGACCAGCTCCGCTAGGAGCCCGTCCGATGCAGATCCACCTCGACACGGACATCGGCGGCGACATCGACGATGCCTACGCACTCGCGTACCTCGCCCGTCACGCGGACGCCGAGCTCATCGGCGTCACCACCGTCCTCGACGACGGCGGCCGCCGCGCCGGCTACGCCCGCGAGCTCCTGCGCATCGCCGGCGTCGAGGGCGTCCCGGTCGCCGAGGGCGCCCGCGAGGACCACCCCCGCTTTCGCGGCCAGACCTTCGGGCTCCCGGACGAGTCCGCCTACTGGCCGGCGCCCGTCCCACCGGCCCCCGGCCCGCTCGACGCAGCCCTCGACCTCCTCGCGGCGAGCATCGAGGCCGGCGCGACCATCCTCGCGATCGGTCCGCTCACGAACCTCGCGCTGCTCGAGGCGCGCGCGCCGGGCACCCTCGCACGTGCCGAGGTCGTGGTCATGGGCGGCTTCGTCCGTCCGATCCCGGACGGCTACCCGCAGTTCAAGTGGACGGACGACTTCAACGTCCAGTCGGACACGGACGCGGCGCAGACGGTGCTCGACGCGGTCGACCCCGCGCGATGCACGCTCGTCCCGCTCGACGTCACCGTGCAGACCTACGTCCGCCGGCGGGACATCCCCCGCCTCACGGCTGCCGGCCCACTCAGCGCGCTGCTCGCCCGCCAGGCCGAGGCATCCCTGCAGGGCATGGAGTTCGACCGCCTGTTCGGACGCCGCCATGCAGGCCTGCCGGATGACCTCGTGAACTTCATGCACGACCCACTCGCCGCCGCGGTCACCCTCGGGTGGCCTGGCGCGACGGTCACCCCGCTCCCGGTCCGCCTCGAGCAGGCCGGCGACGGCCTCCGCACGATCGAGGATCCCGGCGGCCGAATGCTCCGCGTCGTGACCGAGGTCGATGCAGCCGCATTCCTCGAACACTGGTTGGAGACGGTGACTACCTCCACCTCCTGACGTCGGACTACCGGGCGCTCAACTTCATCTGGAGCGCGCCCACGCCCGCCACGATCGATGCCACCCAGAAGGCCAGCGCGCCGATCACCGTCGCGCCGCTCGCGTCGAGGATGTCGTTTCGCATCTCCTCGACCAGCGCCCACACCCCGAGTATCCCGATGAGCGCCGCGCGCTCGCGAAGACGACGGTGCTGTAGGGGATCGCCCACGCAGCCGCCTTCGCCATGTGGTACCGGTACGCCGAGTAGACGACCACCAGCGCCAGCGCGAACGGCAGGTGGCCGATCGAGTACCGGTCGATCAGGAGGTCCATCAACCCCCAGACGACCAGCACAGCGAGCGAGCCGAGCACGGCGAATTTTTCACCGACGCCAAGTTGCCCCACTGCGTTGCTGATGTCCCGTTGCAGCCCCCGCGCCGCATCGCCTGCGCTTGAGCCTCCGAGCTCCTCGCTCATGGTCGTCTCCGATCGCCCAACCCTCGTTGCGCCGCGATACTACGCCGCCCGCGATCGTCAATGGGCCGCCAGCACGCGACATCGCCGGGTAACAAGATGGGCGCCCTCACGGGCGCCCATCTTCGATCAGAGCCTCGGGCTTGGGGCTACCCCTCGAAGACCCATGCGTCCGTGGCGCGCTTCCACTCGATCGGGGACTGGCCTTCAAACCAGATCCCGATCTCGCGGGCGGCGTCGTCCGGGTTCGCCGAACCGTGCACCAGGTTGCGCCCGATCTCCAGGCCGAAGTCGTGGCGGATCGTCCCCGGCGCAGCCTCGGTCGGCCGCGTCGAGCCCAGCGTCTGGCGCGCGGCGGCCACGGCGTCCGTGCCCTCGAACACCGCGGCGATGATCGGCGCGCTGGTGATGTACTCGATCAGCCCCGCGTAGAACGGCTTGCCCACGTGCTCGGCGTAATGACGGCTGGAGATCGCCTCGTCAGCCTGCAGCATCCGCACCGCCACCGGCTTCAGGCCGCGCGCCTCCAGGCGGCGCAGCACTTCAAACGCCAGGCCACGCTGCATGGCGTCCGGCTTCACAAGGATGAGCGTGCGTTCCATTGGTACCTCTTCGTACGTCGTCGGGACTACTGAGCCCGGGGCCGGGTGATCGAGGGCGGGCGCAAGTAGATCGCGTCCACGCCCGCAGGGTCGCCGAACGTTCCGCGCGCGCGGGCGATCCTCACGATCGCCACCGCTCGAGGCGTGCGCGGCTCGGCTGCGATAGTGTCGCCCGTCCGGCCCTCAGCGTCTTGCGCCGCCGTTAACGCCTCCGCCACCTCGCCTGTCCACACCGCCGCCCGCGGCGCCTGTGCCGCCGCCTCCGCGTACGACGTGATCGAGGGCGACACCACCTCGCGAGGAGCGTGGCCCGCCACGACCTCGTACGCCGCCCACGCCGGCCCGGTGCGCGTGTTATGCACGGCGACCACGACGCCCTCGGACTCCACGCGCGCTGCGTCCGCCTCGAGGCGTCCGACTCCCCCAAGCGAGACATCGAGCGCGAGCGCCATCCCCTGCGCAACCGCGATCCCCGCGCGCAGCGGCCCGTACTGCCCCGGCCCCGTCGTCACGGCGATCCGCCCGATCGACGCGCGCTCGACACCGGCCTCCGCGAGGAATGCGGACAGGACACCGAGGAGCTCACGGCTCATCGTCGTCTCCGGCCGGAAGCGCCTCACCGCCAGCGGCTCGACTTCACCGGCGCGGAACAGCGCCAGCGACCCCTCGTCGCTCGCCGTGTCGATCCCCAGGTCGAACGTCGCGCCCGGGTCAGCCACGCGCACCCAGCCCGTCCAGCACGCGCCGGTAGCGCTCGCCGTTCGCGACCAGCGTGATCCGCCGCTCCTTCGGGTTCACCTCGGACGGTTCGAGGACGACCAGGAGGTGCTCCGCCGGCAGGACGTCGAGCCCGCGTTCGGCCCACTCGATGAGGAGCACGCCGTCCGCCGCCTGCGCCTCGAGTGCGAGGTCCGCTACCTCCTCGGGGTCGGTCAGCCGGTAGAGGTCGGCGTGGTACAGCGCCGGGGACGCCTCGGTCGCCTCGTGCTTCGCCATCAGCATGAACGTCGGACTCGCGACCACCGTCTCGAGCTTCAGCCCCTGTCCCACGCCCTGCGCGAGGGCGGTCTTGCCCGCGCCCAGTGGCCCCTGGAGGAACACGACGTCACCCGTGCGCAGGAACCGCGCGAGGCGCCGCCCCAGCGCCCGCGTCTGCCCCACCGTGGAGGTCTTCACCACCAGCCGATTCGCCGTACTCATCCCACTGGGTGTACGAGGCGCACCGCCCTAGGTGCAACCGCCATCACACCTCAGGGGCTACGTCGCAGATGCCGAAGCACCCGCCTCCAGCTCAGCCACTCGCTTCCGCAGCTCACGCATCTCCACGAACGCCTCCGAGGCATCCCGCAGGACCGCGACGGCGATCGCACCGTGCTCGGGGTGCTCCGCCATCTGCAACGTGAACTCCACGGAGACCCGCGACCCATCGGCACGCAGCGCCGGTACCTTCAGCAGCTCACGCCGCCCGTACCGCGACTCACCCCCGCCCATCACCCGGTGGTAGCCCTCCCAGTGCCGGGCGCGCAGGTTCTCCGGGATGATCAGGTCCATCGACTGGCCCAGGGCGTCCTCGGCGCTCCAGCCGAACAACTCCTGTGCCCCTCGGTTCCAGTAGCGGATCACCCCGGCCGTGTCGGCGAAGACCACCGCATCCGGCGACTCGTCCGTCACGGTCTTGAACAGCCCACCGTTATCCATCGCAGCCTCCCTCGTAGACGCGGAGGCTACACCCGCCCCGGCCCGAGGCACCCACGGGGGCCGACTAACGGGCACCAGATACGGCGAACCCCTCCATGGGAGGGGTCCTCGAACTGAGACGCGAGCGCCGGCGAGGCCTACTGGACGCGCACGATCTCCTGCGCGCGATGCCACAACCCTTCGAGGTCGTAGTAGACGCGGGCCTCCAGCGAGAAGAGGTGCACGAAGACCCCGTCCGCCGCGTCGACCAGGAGCCACCCGTCTTCCGGGACGCCCTCGATCTTCGTCTTGTGGCCCCGCTTCGCCGCCGCATCGCCCAGCGCGTCCTCGACGGCGCGCGCCTGCCGGATGTTGTCCACGGTGGCGATGATGAAGTAGTCCGCGAAGGTGGTGAGTTGCGTCAGGTCCAGCAGGACGACGTCCGAGGCCTGGCGGTCCACCAGCACGTCCAACAACGCCTGCGCGTATTCCAGGTCCGCCGGCGGATCCAGCCGCTGCGGCTCCGCCACCGTCACCTCGCGAGCGTCGTCGTCAGATACCAGTAGAAGCCTCCCGTGGCGCGCCCTCGCCGAATCACCAGCGTCCGAGGGCCAACACTCGTCGAGTATAAGCCGCAGACGCGCGTGCACGTGTTGATGTTCCATCGCACGTGATCGCACCGGCCGGCCCCCTCTCCCGTTTTGGGAGAGGGCTGGGGTGAGGGCCTCCCCCTCCGGGGCCTCCGGATCGCGTCAGCGCGCAGGCGTCCGCCGCAGCGTGCCGCCGCCAACCACCTCGGTCCCGCGGTACAGCACGATCGCCTGCCCCGGGGCCGGAGCGCGTACCGGCGCATCGAACTCCACCGTGAACCCGCCCTCGTCGAGGCGGCTCAGTCGCGCCGAGGCCTCCGTCGCGTGGTACCGGATCCGCGCCTGCAGCGGTTCACCCACCTCGGGGGGGTCGCTCACCCAGTGCGGATCCGTCGCGACGGCGGTGCGCCGGTAGAGGTCCCCCTCGCCGCCGATCACGATCACGTTGCGCTCGGGGATGATCTCCGTCACGAACCGCCGGTCGCCCTCGCCGGTCACGCCCAGCCCGCGACGCTGCCCCACCGTGTAGTGCGCGATGCCCGAGTGCTCCCCGACCACCGAGCCGTCCGTCCGCTCGATCGTCCCCGGCACGCCGACCACCCCGCGCTGCTCGAGGATCTCGCGGTAGTCGCCCCCGGGCACGAAACAGATGTCGACGCTGTCCGGCTTCTCCGCCAGCGGCAGGCCCGCCTCGCGCGCCACCGCGCGCGTCTCCGTCTTCGTCATCCCACCCAGCGGGAACATCGTGCGCCGCAGCGCCTCTTGGCCCAGCGTGTAGAGGACGTAGGACTGGTCCTTGTCGTCGTCCACCGCCCGATGCAGTCGCTGCACGTCGCCGTCCCGCACGATCTGCGCGTAGTGCCCCGTCGCGAGGCGGTCGACGCCCATCGCGAGCGCCCGCTGGAGCAGCGTGTCGAACTTCACATACTGGTTGCAGTTCAGGCACGGGTTCGGCGTCTCCCCGCGGGCGTAGGAGTCCACGAACTCACCGAGGACATCCCGCTCAAACTCGCGCTCCATGTTCAGCACGTAGTGAGGGATGCCGATCGCCTGCGCCGCCGCCCGCGCGTCGCCGATGTCCTCGATGCCGCAGCACGTCCGCCCGGAGCGCAGCGCGGCGTCGTCCGGCTCCGTGTAGAGGCGCAAGGTCACGCCGATGACGTCGTACCCCTGGCGATGCAGCAGCGCGGCCGCCACGGCCGAGTCCACCCCGCCAGACATCGCCACCAGGACGCGCTCGCTCATGCCATCAAGTGTACGAGAGCAACCGCCGAGGGCCGACACCCCACGCGACGTCGCTCCTGACTCCTCGCTCCTGACTCCTCGCTCCTGACTCGCTGCTCCCCCTTCGGATCCGG
>CAYPYF010000105.1:0-8277 GCA_964414675.1 uncultured Dehalococcoidaceae bacterium | reverse complement strand
GTCGCGCCGCCACCTCGGCGCGACATCGCGGAGCACTCGATGTGCCAGCCGGGGCGGCCTTTCCCCCAGGATGAGTCCCAGACCGGCTCGTCGGCGCCGTACTTCTCGGGCTGCGCAGCCTTCCAGAGCGCGAAGTCGAGCGCGAACTCCTTCTCCTCGCCGGGCTCGAAGCGCGTCCCCTCGCGGAGGTCCTCGACCTTGCGGTGGCTGAGCTTGCCGTAGTCGGCCTGGGCGCGGACACGGAAGTAGACGTCGCCCTTCGGCGTCACGTAGCCGAGGCCATGCGCGACGATCTCCTCGATCATGCGGACGATGCCCTCGATCTCCTCGGACACCTTCGGGCGCACGTCCGGGAGTGTGAGGCCGAGGAGCTGCTGCTCCGCCTCCCACTGGTCGATGTTCGCCCTCGAGAGGTCCATGGGGTCAACGCCTCGCTCGCGGGCGCGCTCGATGAGCTTGTCGTCGACATCGGTGTAGTTCGAGACGAACGTAACCTGGTAGCCGCCGGCGGGGTTGCCCTCCCATCGGAGGTACCGCACGAGCACGTCGTAGACCATGAGCGACATCGCGTGGCCGACGTGGGCGGAGTCGTAGGGCGTGACGCCGCAGACGTACAGGCCGACCTTCCCCGGTGTCACGGGGTGGAACTCCTCGACCGTGCCGGTCAGGGTGTTCGTGAGTCGCATCTGCAGTCTCCTCGCGCGGCGCGTCAGGAGATCAGACTAGCGGGGGACGGTGGGTGAGGGGAGCGGAGGGGAGCCCCCTCACCCCAACCCTCTCCCCGTGTGGGGAGAGGGGGTCGGAAGTCAGAGGTCGGAAGTCAGAAGTCCGGGGTCAGAGAATCCGGCTCCCTCTCCCGTTTTGGGAGAGGGATGGGGTGAGGGTCCCCGGCCTTAGTTCTCGGGCGTCCCCACGGGGCGGCGCGTGACGTCGTCGAGGCGGGACTGGGCGTCGGCCAAGCGGCGTTCGAGATCCTCGATGCGGTCTTCGAGGGACTGCATGCGGTCCCACTCGGGGTCGGGGAGGCGCTCGACGGTGTCGTTCGAGCGGTTGGTGTAGGCGATCACGTGGCCGGGCACGCCCACGACGGTCGCGCCGGGCGGGACGCTCTGCACGACCACCGAGCCCGCCCCGATCCTCGCACCGTCGCCGATGGTGACCGCGCCGATGACCTTCGCGCCCGCACCGACGACGACATCGTTGCCGAGGGTGGGGTGGCGCTTCTCGCGCCGCGTGCTCGTGCCGCCGAGGGTGACGCCCTGCAGCAGGTGGCAGTTGTCGCCGATGACGGTCGTCTCGCCGATCACGACGCCCATGCCGTGGTCGATGAACAACCCCCGTCCGATGGTGGCGCGAGGGTGGATCTCGATGCCGGTGAGCATCCGGGTAGTGTGGGAGATCAGGCGCGCCACGAGCCGCAGCCCTCGCGCGTCCACGGCGTGGGCGAGGCGGTACGCGAGGAGCGCGTGGACGCCGGGGTAGGTCAGCAGCACCTCAGCGCGGGTGCGCGCAGCGGGATCGCGCCGCTGGGCGGCGGCGATGTCCTCGCGGAGTTGTGCGAGCCAGGTCGGTCGCGTTGCCGTCATACACGCTCCCAGCGGTCGACACGAACGATCGGGGGGCTTACCCATCGTTATCGTATCGTGGGCTGAGCGTTGGCGTGCCCAGGAGTCTCGGAAGGACTCTACCGTCTAGCGCGTGCCGCAGTAGCATCCCTTGCCATGGACGCGCTCACACTGCTGCTTTTCGTCATCGGCCTCGTGTTGCTGGTAGCGGGAGCCGAGGCCCTGGTACGGGGCGCATCGAAGATCGCGGCGACGCTCGGGATCTCGCCCCTGGTCATCGGCCTGACGGTGGTCGCGTTCGGCACGAGTGCGCCTGAGATGGCCGTGAGCACCTCGTCCGCGCTCGCCGGAAACGCCGACGTGGCGATCGGCAACGTGGTCGGCTCCAACATCTTCAACGTGCTGTTCATCCTCGGGCTCTGCGCGTTGATCGTGCCGCTCGCGGTGGCGCGTCAGATCCTGCGCTTCGACGTCCCGCTCATGATCGGCGTCTCGATCCTCCTCCTCGCGCTGGCGGCGGATGGCAACCTGGGCGTGTTCGACGGAGCCGTGCTGTTCGCGGGGATCGTCGCGTACACCGTCTGGGCGATCACGACCAGTCGCCGCGCCAACAAGGCGCTCGTCGCGGAGTACACGGAGGAGTTTGGCGAGAAAGAGACCTCCAGCAGCGGGATCGTGCTCGACGTGCTGATGGTGCTGGGCGGCCTGGGGCTGCTGGTCCTGGGCTCGGAGTGGTTCGTCAACGGTGCGACGGAATTTGCAGAAGCCCTGGGCGTGAGCGACCTGGTGATCGGCCTCACGCTCGTCGCCGCGGGTACGTCCATGCCGGAACTGGCGACCTCCGTGGTCGCGGGCATCCGAGGTGAGCGCGACATCGCCATTGGCAACGTCGTCGGCAGCAATATCTTCAACATCCTCGCCGTCCTCGGGCTGACGGCCCTGGTGTCAGGTGGCGACGTGCCCGTCCCGGACACCGCCCTGCGGGCAGATATTCCCGTGATGATCCTCGTCGCGATCATCTGCCTGCCGTCGTTCTTCACGGGACGCGTGATCGCGCGATGGGAAGGCCTTGCCTTCGTCACGCTGTACGTGGTCTACGTCGTCTACCTGTACCTCAGCGCCACCGGCTCGACGCATGTCGTCGATGGCGCCGAGGTGGGCCTCGGCCTCGCCTTCGTCTCGATGGCGATCCTGTTCGCTGCACTCGCCGGTCGGCAGGTGCGCACACGCCACCCCGCGAGCTGAGCCCCGCGCCGTTCAGCTGAGCTCGGCGCGTCGGTGATCTGGATCAGGCTGACGTTCTCGATCCTCGCGATGAGTCGGATGCTCGTGAGCCCGTTCGCCGGCTGGTTCGGCACTGCCGCGGCGCTCACCTTCGGTGCGACCGCCCTCGGCGCGGGCACGGTCCTCCTCGGGTGGCTGCTGTGGCCGCTGCCCCCGTCCAGCGTGAACGCCGAGGTGCCGCGAGAGGCCGAGGCGGTCGGCCCGCCGCTGTAGGCGGCCCTACACCGCCAGCGCTTCCGAGGTCTCCGCGCGCAGCACGTCCTCGAGTGTCTCGCGGCGGGAGACGAGCGTGACCGAGCCCCCACCCGAGTCGGGGTCGAAGGCGACCTGCGGGGCGCGGCCCATCGAGACGTAATTGCTCGACATCGCGTACGCGTAGGCGCCGGCATCGTGGAGGACCAGGAGGTCGCCCGGCTGCGGCGAGGGCAGGTCGCGGGGCAGGAGGAGCTCGTCCTCGTCGCGGGTGACGTCGTCGCCGCTCTCGCAGAGCGGGCCCGCGACGTTTACGGACTCGGTCGCGCGCGCCTCGACGCCTGCGCCGACGACGGAGATGTGGTGGTAGGAGCCGTACATCGCGGGGCGGATGAGGTCGTTGAAGCCGGCGTCGACCATGACGAAGCGCTGGCCAGGCCCCTTCTCGTTCGTCCGCGTGTCCTTCACGTCGGTCACGCGGCTCACGAGGATCGCCATCCCCGCGACGGGGTACCGTCCCGGCTCGATCTCGAGCGCGATCGGGCGGCCGGCGGACTCGGAGAGCGTCGAGGATGCCTCGAGCATGAGCGTGCGGAACCCCCCGAGGTCGTAGCTCTGGGCGTCGAGGCGGTAGGCGTGCGGGATGCCGCCGCCGAGGTTGACCGAGGTGGCGTCCGGGAACTGCTGCAGGAGGGCGTCGAAGACGTCCACCAGCCGGCGCATGTTCTGGTCGAACTCCGCGATCTGGGGCCCCGTGCCGACGTGAGCGTGGAGGGCGACCACGGGGTAGCCGGCGGCCTTCGCGGCGGCGTGGGCCTCGGGCATGTCGTCGATCCAGATGCCGTGCTTGCTGGAGGGGCCACCGGTGTCGCAGGCCTGGACGTGCCCGTGGCCGAAGCCGGGGTTCACCCGCAGCGCAATCGGGCCGGCGTACCCGGCGTCGTGCAGGTCGCGGATCATCCCGGGCGAGCCGACGTTGGGGAGGATGCCGTTCTCGACGACGGTGCGGAGCGCATTGTCGCGGAAGACATCCGCTGTGTACATGATCGTCGGCGGCTCGTGGCCGGCGGCGAAGCCGGCACGGAGGGCGCGCTCGACCTCGTTGCCGCTGACCGCGTCGATCCAGAGGCCGGCCTCGCGCGCGGTGTCGAGGACGAAGCGCGAGGAGTTCGCCTTCATCGCGAAGCGCGCGTGGAGCTGCTTCCCGTCCGCGGTGCGGGCGACCTCGGCCATGCGCTCGCGGAGGATGCCTGCGTCGTAGAGGAAAAAGGGCGTGCCGATCCGCTGCGCGATCGCTTCCAGCGGATAGCGGGAGAGGTCCATCAGGGGGTCCATGTGCGGGTCCTCGCGGGCTCCTCGGTCAGTCGGTGCGAGCACCGAATGTACGCGAGGGCGCACCGAGGAACGAGGTCGGGCGGAGCGGCAGGCGCTACGACTCCTCGAGGAGCGCGACGGCGGTCACCGAGATCGCCTGCCCGGCACCCACCTCGCCCATGCCCTCGTTCGTCGTGGCCTTCACGGAGACGGCGCTGATGTTCACACCGATGATGATCGCGATCGACTCGCGCATCTTGTCGATGTAGCCCGAGAGGCGAGGACGTTCGGCCACGACGGTCGCATCGAGGTTGTTCACCCCGTACCCACGCGCGGAGATCAGGCGATGGACGCGCTTCAGCAGCTCGCGGCTGTCGATCCCCTTGGTGGACGGGTCCCCCGGCGGGAAGTGCTTTCCGATGTCGCCCTCGCCGGCTGCACCCAGGAGCGCGTCGATGATCGCGTGGATCAGCGCGTCGCCGTCCGAGTGTCCATCGAGGCAGGGCGCCTCCGGGATCTCGATCCCGCCGAGGCGGAGCGCCCCGTCGCCGTCTGCCCGGAACCGATGGATGTCGTAGCCGATCCCGACGCGCATCAGGGCTCCTCGCTCAGCACGAGCCAGATTAGCGGAAGGTCGCGTCTTCGAGGATCGGCCGCCACTCGTCGATGTCGCCGCCCTCCGGTACCTCGAGGTAGGCCAGGTACGTGACACCGTCGTGTTCGGCGACGGCGAGCAGCAAGGTATTGCCGGCGACGGAGTACCAACCGCCCATGAAGACCGCCGATGCGCCGGGTGCGACCTGGTAGTCCCGCGTTGCTCTCACGACGATGCTGGCCGCGAACGGACCGATGGCGCCCCCGTCCCCATCCTCGGCCGCGTACGCACCGGCGGACTCCTCCACGAGCAGATCCA
Source organism: uncultured Dehalococcoidaceae bacterium (assembly GCA_964414675.1). Classification (GTDB taxonomy): domain Bacteria; phylum Chloroflexota; class Dehalococcoidia; order UBA2979; family UBA2979; genus W-Chloroflexi-9. Next base: position 3,009 of record CAYPYF010000105.1, on the reverse strand, counting down.
GGAGCGCCTCCGGATCGAGGTCCGCGACCACGGTCACGCCAGCAAGTCCGGCACTGTTGGGACTCGCAGCGTCGTAGCCCTCGCTCCCGAGGTTGGTGTAGGTCCAGTTCGCCGGCAGGGGCAGTTGTAGCGCGTAGGTAGAGGGGGCAATCGAAGGAATCGGGGAGGGGAACTGGATGTCCTCCGGCGACGCCAGTGCACTCGCGGGGAGGTCGCCCTCACGTAGGTCTAGCCGGAATGCGGATCCACTCACATCGACGGCCTCGTAGGGGGCGGTGAAGCGGATCACCTGCGCGTAGACAGCCGCGACGGCGGGCCAACCCGCCGGGAGTCGCGTGGTGAGGGTGAACGTACGCGCGTCCTCGTCGCGGTCGAGCGCACCCCCCAGCGTCAGGGGCGTTGATGGATCGTCCGTGTTGGCGTTGTGCACGAACAAGAGCGCGCTGCTCCCGCGGATATACCAGGACGGCCCGCCCGCCACATTGATCGGGGCCTGCGTGTTCCGCTGCTGTCCTTCGAAATGCAGTATGGCGGAGTAGACCAACAGATCGGCCTCGTCTGCCGGCGGGACCCCCGCCATCTCGAACGTGACCCGGACCTGGTCGCCATTGACCACCGCCCTGCCGGCGATGACGGTGAAATGAGGCTGCGCGGCACCCTCCGTCGTACTGGGCTCAGCAAGCGTGGTCGGCGGCAGGCCCGAGGCGCCCGCAGGCCCCGTCGCGGCAGGAGTTCCGGTCGAAGTCACGGACTCGGACGTGGTAGGCGACACCGTCACGTCAGTCGCCGAACCACTCTCACCAGAACAGGCGACAGCCAGGATGACTGAGACGAGGGCGACGCCACACGTCAGGCGCTTCAACATCTGCATGCCGACCCTCCGGGGTGTGCTACCCGGCGATACTACTCGGCCCGGCGCACCTGGAAGATGGCGCGCGCCATGGCGAAGTCGGCAGGCGTCGTGAGCTTCAGGTTCTCGGGGTCGCCCTCGACGGTCACGACCGTGACGCCGAGGCGTTCGAGCATCGCGGCGTCGTCAGTTACGTCGCCATCGTGCTCCAGGTGGACGCGGCGCAGGAGGTCGCCCCGGAACGCCTGAGGCGTCTGCACGGCGCGCAACTCGCTCCGGTCGAGGGTCGCGACCACGCGTCCGGCGGCGTCGACGCGCTTGATCGTGTCCACCACGGACACCACCGGGATCGCGGCGCCGTCCGCGCCGGCGGCAGCATCGAGGACGCGCGCGGCGAGCGCCGGCGTGACGAGCGGCCTCGCACCGTCGTGGACCAGGTACCACGCCGCGTCCGGCACGGCGCGGAGCCCCGCCGCGACGGAGTCCTGCCGTCGCGCGCCGCCCTCGACGGTGAGTACCGGCACCGGGCACGGCAGCATCGCGATCGCCTCGTGCCGGTCGAGCGGAGCGACGACGACGAGGTGCGTGACACCGGGGGTCGCGGCCAGCGCCGCCATCGAATGCAGGAGGACCGGCGCGCCGCCGAGGTCGGCCCAGACCTTGTCGACACCCATGCGGGTGGATGCCCCGGCGGCGACGATGATGGCGGCGATCGGTTCTGGGGCGGTCACCCGCTGAGTGTAGGGACGGCGGCCCTGACGGGCGCGCCGCTCAGTCCTCCAGGCGGACGACCATGCAGATGCCCTCCTGCAGCACGCGGGACGTGTGCCCTCGACCGGTCGTGTCCTCGGCCTGCAGCACGTCGCCGGGCTCCATCACCACGGCGGAGCCGTCCCCGAGGCCGATCTCGACGCGGGCGGTGAGGTAGACCATGTACTGGCGCCGAGGCGCGGGATGGAAGTCGATGAAGCCCTGCTTCCGGAAGGCGAACTCAGCGCCGGCGGCCTCGACGAGTGGCGTCCGCGTGCCATCACGCTCGGTGAAGGAGAGGGAGGCCTGCTCCATCACCTCGACGTGGGACTCGCCGTCGGCGCCCGTGTAACTGCGTACGACTTTCATGAGGCCCCCTGACCGCGCCCGACGGCCATCGGGCCGCGCGAGTGTACGCGCAGGGACAACGTCTCCCAGCGGCGGACGTCACGACTCGAGCGATGAGACCTAGCTGAAGCGGGCGAAGGGGGCGGCAGCCGTCGAGCGGATGCGGCTGTGTCGCGGTCGCAGGCGACGGCGGGCGGCGGCGGCGCCACCGACATCCTGGCGGTGTCGCACCGTGTACGCGCTGATCTCCTGCGTCTCCAGGAGCCCGAGCGCGCGGCCCACGACAGTGCACACGAAGAGGCCGATCGCGAAGCCCAGGATGAGCGCGTACGTGATGGGCAGGAACAGCGGCCGCTCGTCAGCGACGCCCACCAACTGGGCAAGCGCAGCCAGGGGCAGGAGCCCCAGCATCACGATCGACGCATACCCGAGCAGGATCACTTGTCGTACCCGACTGGCCGGATCACCGACCACTCACCGCTGAACCTTCGTCAGAATACCATTTCGTCGACGATCTATTCGGATCGATCGCTCGGTTCCCTGACGAGTGGTTGAACCCGGGAACCGCTCGAATCTCCTGCCTCCAACTCGATCATCGACCCGACGAGGTCGCCAGGACACCCTCGCCGAGGCGACGCGGCGCGCTCTGCCCGAGGTGCTTCCGGTCCGCCGTCCCTCGGCGAAGCCGCTACACCTATCGATCAGACGGGCGTGTGGCCCTCGGCGAGTCGTAGGATGGGGAGACCGCCCGGCACGCGTAGCCGGCCGGGAGCGCGCACGGGATGAGGCGTCATGACCGAATCGATGCTGGACACGGTGTTGTCTCAGTTCCACCACGCCGCGGACCAGCTGGGCCTGTCGGACGACCACCGGGAGACGATGACCGCGTTCAAACGCATCATCCAGACCCAGTTCCCCGTGGCGCGCGACGACGGCTCGTTCGACATCTTCGAGGGCTACCGCGTGCACCACAACGTCGCCCGCGGCCCCGCCAAGGGCGGCATCCGGTACGCCTCGATGGTGAGCATGGCGAGCGCCTTCACCTCGTCCAGGCTCACCAT
>CAYPYF010000104.1:0-8355 GCA_964414675.1 uncultured Dehalococcoidaceae bacterium | reverse complement strand
GTCTCGCAGGCGCCCAGCAGGCGGCGGTCGCGTTGGTCCAGGTGCTGATCGGGTTCGTCATCCTGGCTTCGGGTGGGCCGCGCTGGCCGCGGATGGGCACCGTCCGTCCTCGGGCGGGACGGGGTGTGACGTCCGTCGGGATGGTCTACCTCCTCGCCCTCGCCATTCTGCTCTGGGCACCGCTCGGCTGGGTGGCCCGCGAGGCCGCGGCGGGTGGAGCGGTTGCGGACCTCATCGACGCGAACGTCGGCGGCCACACTGTGACGTCCATGCTCATGTGGACGGTGGTGCTGGCCGGACTCTCGGCGCTCGCGGCGACGGCGACCGCGTGGCTCGGGTCGGGACTGCTGGCCCGCGGCGGCGGGCGTCGTCGCTCGGCGCTTGCTCGGTGGGGGCTGGTGCTCCCCGCGAGCCTGACGGGCGCGTCGCTCGGCTGGGCCGGGCTGCTCCTCGCGGAGCGCGTCGGCGTCGACCTCGATCGGACGTACCTGCTCACCGTCGCGGCGCATGCATTGCTCGCGTACCCGTTCGCGCTCCGGATCCTCGGGACTCGCCGCCCAGCAGAGACCGCGCTGCTCGAGGATGCCGTGATGCTGGGTGCATCCACCGGATCGGTGCGCTGGCGCTGGGTGGGCCGGCGGACGGGGATGGCGCTTGCGAGCGCGTTCCTCATCGCCGCGGTCCTGTCGGCCGGCGAGGTGGCGGCGGCGAGCCTGCTGACGCCGCCGAACGCGACGCCGGTCGCGCTCGGGTTGCTGCGCACCTGGGTGGACAGCGGAGCGGGTGAGGGCGTCCGCTTCACTGATGAGGGCTATGCGCTGGCGGCGGCGCTGGCGGTGGTCTCGGTGGTAGCGTTCGCGGGTGCGGAGTGGCTCAGACGGGCCGCCGTGCGTGTGGAGGCCGGATGACGCCGCTGAACGTCCAACAACTCGCGTTACGGCCTCGTGGCGTGACGGGCGACTCGATCACCTTCAGCGTGGGCGACGGACAGATCGCCGCGCTCTTCGGCCGTCCTGGATCGGGAGTCCGCGCCATCCTCCGCGCCCTCGCCGGCCTCGAAGCCGTGCGAGGTGGGGAGGTCCGCGTGGGGGACCAGCCCGTCCACACGCTGCCGCCGAACCGGCGCCGGATCGCCCTCGTGCAGCGCGACTCCGCGCTGTTCCCCGGGACGGTCGAGGACAACGTCCTGTTCGGCCTGAAGCGCACCGGGTGGCCCAAGTCCGACCGTGGCCGGCGCGTAGCCGAGGTGCTGGAACTCGTCGGCATGACCGGCGCCGAGCGCGACCGTACTGACATCCTGACGGAGGGCGAACGCGCCCGCGTCATCCTCGCGCGGGCGATCGCGCCGAAGCCGGCCGCGCTGCTGGTGGAGTCGCCGACGTGGTTCGTCCCGGAGGTGGACCGGATCGCCTTCCGCGGACGGCTGCGTGAGGTGTTCCAGTCGCTCGAAGTCCCGATCGTGATCTCCACGCACGATGTACAGGACGCCGTGGGGATCGCGGACCAGTTGCTGGTGGTGCATGACGGCGAGGTCCGGCAGTCCGGGAGCGTCTCACGCGTCCTCGCCGGGCCGAGCTCGATCGAGGTCGCCGAACTCGTGGGGTACGTCACGCTGATCCGCGGCCAGGTGGACGACGGCTGGATCCTGGAGCCGGGCGCCGGGGCGATCGCGATCCCGCCGGGGTTCCCGCTGCAGGGCACCGCGCGCGCCCTCGCCCACCCCGCGGTCATGCTCGGCGTGCCGGACGGATCCGGCCTCGGGTGTGGTGTCTCCGGCGTGCTGGAGCGCGTGCGTGCGATCGGGCCGACGCACCTCCTGGACCTGCGCGTGGGCGAACGGACGATCGAGGTGCGCTGGGAGTGGGACCAGTCGCCTCCCGAGGCCGAAGCGGTGATCGCGATCGCGGTGACACCCGGGACGCTCCGGTTCTTCAACGAGCCGAACGTGCCACGCCCTGCCGCGAGCGAGGAGGGCGACGAGCCCGGGTCGCGGGAATCAGGCTGGCGCCGCCGAGAGACCATCGCCGTCGGCCAGGACGAACCCGAGGCGACCGACGCCGCTACGGACGAGGTGCCGAGCGAGGCCCTCGACGAGGAGCCCGCTCCCGAGGGCGTCGAGGACGACGTTTTCGTGACGTCTCGCGCCGAGGTCTCCGAGTTCACCCCGTCACAGGGGCTGATGGCGGAGCCGGCGCCTCCGCGGGAGGATCCCGCGCCCGTGACCTACGAGCCCTGGGAGCCCTCGACCGCGACGCCGGAGACGTTCACGGCCGACGGTGCGCCCGCTCCCGCTCCCGCACCGCCTCGAGCGCCGGTCGACCCGACGAGGGAGTCACGGACGGACTCGGAGGACGACGGCACGGTGGAGAGCATGGCGCCGTGGCTCCAGGTCTCACGGCCGCGCGACGAAACACCGCCCGGCCCGGCCGATCCGCATCGAGGCATGCCGCTGGACTAGGTGGCCGGCGAACCTTGCAGACCTCGCCATCGGTCGGTGCGCCGGCACGACTGCGGGTCGTCGACGCGCGTCTGCGCTAACCTCGGCGGCATGGCGTTCAGCGCACTCGACCGCATCATCCATCGCGATCCGGAACGCCGCGCGCTCCGTGCGCTGGCCGAGCGTACGAAGCACCTTTCCGCGCGCGCCCGTCCCGACCAGTCGCTGCAGATCGTCGTCGACCTCGCGCGCGACCTGACCAACGGGCGGTACGCGGCGCTGTCCGTGACGGATGAGCACGACCACACGGAGGGGTTCTTCGTCTCCGGCCTCGACGACGACGCGATGCTGCGCCTGCGGACGCCTCCCCAGGGGCACGGCCCGCTGGGGTCGCTGCGGTACGACGGCAAGCCAGTGCGTTTCGACGACGTCTCCGAGCACCGCAAGGCGTTCGGGTTCCCCTCGCACCACCCGGAGATGCAGGCGCTGGTAGGCATCGCCCTCTGGGCGGACGGTGTCGTCCGAGGCGCGCTCTACGTCACCGACCGACGCGACGGCCGCCCGTTCGACGACGACGACGAACTCGTCCTGACCACGCTCGGTGAGCACGCCTCCAGGGTGATCGAGCGGGACTGGTACTAGCGCTCGTCCCACACTGGATCGTGCTCGCCCATCTGCGGCGCGGGGCGTGACCAGTGCGGAGCGTAGCCGTCGATGCGGCCGGCCGGGGCGACGTGGGTGATGTCGCCGGTCTGCATGAGGTACGGCGAGGCGTCGAGAGGTGAGGTCTCCTGGCCGCGCTCGGCGTGTCCGAGGTCCTCGAGCCAGCGTCCAGTGCGAGCGAGCGCTACCTGCACGTGCCATGAGCCGCCCTCGGCGTGCCGGCGGCGGAGCCCGGCGACCGCGCCCAGCGCTGCGAGGTACCCCGTGCCGTGGTCCAGCGCCTGGGCGGGCAGGGAGCGCGTCGGGGCTTCGCCGTCCTCGGAGGTCTCGGTCGCGACGATGCCGCTCGCCATCTGGACGAGCGAGTCGAAGCCGCGACGGCCGGCCCACTCGCCTTCGTGGCCGTAGGCGGAGAGTTCGACGACCACGATGCCGGGACGCGCCTCGGCGAGGTCGGCGGCGGAGAAGCCGCGGCCGGCGAGGCTCCCCGGCCGGTAAGCCTGCACGAACACGTCGGCTTCGCGCGCCAGCCCTCGGAGCGTCTCGCGCCCCGTGTCCTCGCGCAGGTCGACAAAGCACGAGCGCTTGCCGAAGCCCGTGTCGCGGTCGAGGTCGGCGAACGTCGGGAGGTGCGGCCCGGAGACGCGGAGGACGTCCGCGCCGTACGAGGCGAGGAAGCGCCCGCAGACCGGCCCGGCGAGGACGCGCGACAGGTCGAGGACGCGGACGCGCTCGAGCGGTGCGTCCGAGGCCGGCAGCGGCTGCGCGGGAGCGTCGCCGATGCGTGTCACGGAAACTAGCGGGATCGACGCGAGCGCCTGCCCCTGCGGGTGTGCCGCCCACTCGTCCGGCGTCCGCCACGAGGAGGCCGCGCCGCCGTGCGCGATGATCGACTCGACGAGCGCTTCTGCCTCGACTCCCGCGACCGCGCCTTCGACGGTCTCGCGCGCCGTATCCGGGCCGGCCGGGAGGCCGAGCGCGCTCAGGGCGGCGTCGCGGTGGTGGTCGAAGTTCGCGTGGATGCGCACCCAGCGCCCGTCAGCGGTGGCGTAGTCACCGGAGAGCGGCGCCCACTGCTGGCGAGGCGGTTCGCCCACCTGCTGGAAGTAGCGCTCGCTGAGGAACGCGACGGAGGCGTGGGCGCGGTCCAGGTCGACGCGGGGGGAGGGGCCGCCGCGGTCGTGCCAGAGTGCGGAGACCGCCAGCGTTGCTGCACCGATCGACGCGGTCGCGAGGTCGTCCACGCGGTAGACGGACGGGAGGCGCCCCTCCCCCATGACCTCGAGGTGGTCGAGCAGGTCGGGTTCGAGTCCGGCGGACTCCCACGGCTCGCGCGCCACGTCTCGGATGTCGTGTGTCATCGGGCATCTCCGGGGGCGCCTCCGGCAGGTCCGTGGGGCCTCAGACCGGCGCTACTTCCGCGGCCTCAAGGATGCGCTCCAGGTCGGCGCGCAGCGCCGGGCTCATGCCGGCACCCTGGCACCTCGGGCAGTTCGGTTCGTCCGGCGCACCGGTGTCGTGGAGGGTCACCACGGCGCCGCCCTCGTCCAGGACGATGCCGCAGATCGTGTCGACCCGCGAGGCGTAGAACCGGCGCTCGCCGCGCGGCTCGATGTTGTGCAGGATGACCCAGTGCCAGTCGTCCCCGAAGTCGTCCAGCGCCTTCGCGACCAGCCTCATATCAGACACAGGCAGTCCCAACCGTCCGTCCGATCTCTCGTCGTCTCGTCGCGCGAGCCCTACGAGGCGACGTGCTTCGCGAACCACTCCTTCGAGCGCTCCCAGGAGTCCGCAGAGGCGTCCGGGTGGTGTGCCGGGCCGGCGTTGAAGAACGAGTGCTTGGCGCCCTCGTAGAGCTTGATGTCGTTCGGCGTCCCGGCCGCCGTGAGGGCATCGCGGAGCGCGTCCACCTTCTCCTTCGGGATGCCCGTGTCCTCGCCGCCGTAGGAGCCCATGACCGGGACCTTGATGCCCTTCATCGCGTCGCCTTCCGGCATGCCGCCGCCGTAGTAGACGTGCGCGGCGTCGACGTTGGAGGTCGGGCGCATCGCCGTGGCGAGGGTGAGGCCACCGCCCATGCAGAACCCGACGCAACCGACCTTCGCGATGCCGCGCTCGGTCTTCATCCAGTCGATCGCGGCGTCGATCTCCTCGGCGGCGAGCTGGCGCTCCAGGCTCATCGCGAGCTTGCGCGCCTCGTCGGGCTCGACGGCGAGCGTGCCGTGGTAGAGGTCAGGTGCGAACGCGAGGTAGCCCTCGGCGGCGTAGCGGTCCGCGATGCCTCGGATGTCGTCGTTCAGCCCCCACCACTCCTGGATGACGATCATGCCACCCTTCGGGTTGGCGGGCTCCGCGAGGTAGCCGGGGATGCTCTTCCCGGCGTGGTTGATGGTCATATCTGGCATGGCGGCCTCCTTGAGCGTGTCGAGGGTGGATCGCGCGATGGATGCGCGGGCGGCGTCAGTATAGGGATGGAGCGAAGGTGGGCCGGCTCGCAGACCCGTGTCAGTCTGTCACAGCCGATTCGAGGTCGAAGAGGTACTCAACCGTGTCGCCGGAGGTCACGCCGTGCGCCGCGTACCAACCGGCGGGCGCCTCGATCGCCGCGACGTACGGCGCATCGGGGCGATGGATCTCCTCCGTGTCGGCGAACATCGTGGTGATGAGCAGGATCTCCCCTTCGGCGTCGACGAACGCGATGTCGAGGTCGATGTGGGTGTTCTTCATCCAGAAGCCGGTCTGCCCGAAGTCCTCCCGGTAGAACAGCATCCCGCGGCGATCGAGGCTCGCGCGGCCCGAGAGGCCGATGCCGTACTCGCTGCGGGGTGGGATCTCGACGGGTAGTTCGACGAAGGTGCGCTCGAACCGCACGCGTGGCAACTCGCTCGTCGGGGTCGTGTAAGTAGACGCGACCACCTCGGACGCCTCCGGGATCGGCGTCTCGCTGCTGCCCTCGGTGGCCGTGGAGGTCGCCGCGCTCGTCGCGGCCTCCGTGCCTGCCGTCGAGACGGTCGCCGCGACCGCGGTGGCTGCGGTCGGATCCGGCCTTGCGCCGCCACCGTCGTCGCACGCGACCGCGAGTGCGACGACGGTGGCGGCGAGCAGGAGGACGGTGCGCTTCATCCGCCGATCGTGCGCTCCTCGGAGACGGGTGGCAACACGGCGGACGCGCACCTCAGCCCGACACCGATGGTGCGTAAGGAGCGCCGTGGTACGGTCAGGACACCTCAGATGACTCCTTCGGCGACATCGCCACGGGGGTCCGTCCATCAGAGACGCCCCCTGAGTCACGCACGCCCACCGGCTATCGGGCGTTCGGCGACCATCCCACCAGCGCGCACTCGCCCTCAACTCCTCACTGGATGCGACGGATGCGATGCATGCGATGCCCTCGGATCGGTCGCAGCCACAATGGCGTCGATGGCCTGATCGACTCGGAGACTGCTTGTCCCTCTTCACGCGCCGGCGACCCTCGCCGGCTGACTCCTCGTTCCCCCAGTACGAATCGGATGCACACGACGGCGCCGTCGCGACGGCCGAGCACGCGGACGGCCGAGACGACGCCCGAGACGGTGCCGCGGACGATGCCGCTGCAGACATCCAGTTCGCCGACGTCACCTTCGAGGAACTCGGCGTCCCCGCCGACCTCCTCAAGGTGCTGCAGCAGAACGGCATCAACCAGCCGTTCCCGGTGCAGGCCCTGACGATCCCGGACGCCCTCGCGGGCCGCGATGTCTGCGGCAAGGCGAAGACGGGCTCCGGCAAGACGCTGGCGTTCGGCATCCCGCTGATCCAGCACACCACCACCGCCCGCTCACGTCGCCCGCACTCGCTCGTGCTCGTGCCGACGCGCGAGCTGGCGAACCAGGTCGCCGAGGCCCTCGCGCCGTTCGCGGAAGTGCGCGGCCTCTGGCTCATGGCCGTCTACGGCGGCGTGTCCATCAACCGCCAGATCTCCGGCCTCCGGCAGGGCGTCGACCTCGTCATCGCCACGCCGGGACGCCTCAACGACCTCCTCGAGCGCGGCGACATCTCGCTGGAGGACGTCAGCATGGTCGTCCTCGACGAGGCGGACCAGATGGCCGACATGGGCTTCATGCCCCAGGTCGAGCGCATCCTGAAGCTCATCGACCGTGACGCGCAGACCCTGCTCTTTTCGGCGACGCTCGATGGCGACATCGGCAAGCTGGTGGACCGCTACCAGAACGACCCCGTGCAGCATGAGGTCATCTCCGACACCGTCACGGTCGACACCCTGGAGCAGCGCTTCATCGGCGTGACCTCTGAGTCGAAGACCGGCGTCACGGCGCGCATCCTGTCGGGCGCCGCGCGTGCGATCGTCTTCGTGCGCACGACCCACGGCGCGGACCGCCTCGTGCGCGTCCTGGAGCGCGAGGGCCTCAAGGCCGGCGCGATCCACGGCCGGAAGTCGCAGTCGCAGCGTGAGAAGGCGCTCGAGGCGTTCTCGAAGGGCCGCTCGCCGATCCTCGTCGCCACGAACGTCGCGGCGCGAGGCCTGCACATCGACCACGTCGACCTGGTGCTCCACTACGACCCGCCGGAGGACGCGAAGGTCTACCTCCACCGCTCCGGCCGGACGGCCCGCGCGGGCGAGGACGGCCTGGTCGTGACGCTGGTGCTGCCCGAGCAGGAGCGCGAGGTCTACCAGATCGAGCGCGAAGCCGGCACCGACTACGAGATCGTCTCGATGGACTCGGACGACCGGCGCCTCGGCGACCTCGCGAACTGGGAGCCGCCGCACGGGCTTCCGCGCGACATGGGCATCCGTGGCTCCGGCGGCACTTCGCGCCCGCAGCAGCCCGCCCGACGCGCCCGAGGCGCGGCGGCCGGCGCGCGCAATGGCGGCCCGAACCGCAGCGGAGACGGGCGTCGCAGCGCAGGCCCGTGGCGTCGTCGAGAGAACCGTCGCGCGACCTCGAACGGGTAGTCACACCGAGCACGTAGACTGGCGCCCAGGGGAGGAAGCCGCATGAAGGCCACGATCCTGGGCGTCCAGCCCTACGAACTGCACGGGATGCTGTACTACCGCCTCATCTACACCCCCGAGGGCTCGGAGCAGCCTCGGGAGGCGCGTCTGTCGCACGACATGGCGTACCCCGATCCGCAGCCCGGCGACCGCGTCGAGGTGAACGCGATCCTCGGGATCGTGGATGGCGTGAGGAAGGTCGTCGAGGACGCGTGAGTCGCCGCTTCCGGAGCTGACTCGCTCCCTCCTCGTGCCCTCGCTAGCACCC
>CAYPYF010000103.1:0-8426 GCA_964414675.1 uncultured Dehalococcoidaceae bacterium | reverse complement strand
AGGCAGCCCGCCACGTTCATGTAGGCGAAGGCAAAGTTGCCCACGTACAGGGAGACCGCGCCCATGTAGTAGACATAAGTGGGGAAAATCTGCTGGATCACCTCCCACTTTGTCGCGAACCACACGCCGGTGAGCGTCCAGAGCACGGGGTTCAGGAGGAACCCGAAGAACGTGCCGCCGATGACGAGCTGGAAGGAGAGGAACCCGGCCGGGCCGAGCTGCTTGAAGAGCAGGACGGGGTTGCGCATGTGGACCAGGTACGTCTGGATGTACCCCTTCACCCAGCGCGAGCGCTGGCGGATCCAGTTGTCGACGACGGAGTTCGCCTCCTCGTACGTCGTGGAGTCCACCACCACGGTCGCGCCGCCGAGCTTGAAGATCCGCAGCCCGAGGTCGGCGTCCTCCGTGACGTTGAAGGGGTCCCAGCCGCCGACGTGGCGGAGCGCGTCGAGCTTGAAGTGGTTGGAGGTGCCGCCCAGCGGGATCGGCGCGCCGGCCGCGTCCAGGCCGGGGAGGAAGAGGTCGAACCACGTGGAGTACTCGGTGGTGAACCACTTCGTGAGGGCGTTCTGCTCCGCGTTGAAGTAGTTGAGCTTCGCCTGCACGCAGACGACGTGGTCGGGAGACCGCTCGAACGCGACGATCACCTTCTTCAGCTGGTCCGGCTCCGGGATATCCTCCGCGTCGAAGATGACGACGTACTTCCCGCGTGCGTGCAACAAGCCGTAGTTGCAGGCCTTCGGCTTCCCCTTCGGCTCCCCGTGCGGAACGATCGTGATGTCGAAGAACGACGGCAGGTTCGAGGTGCGCGCGACGCGGATCGTCTCCACGTCGTCCTCTTCCAGCAGGAGCTTCACGTCCAGCTTCTCGAGCGGGTAGTCCAGCCGTGAGAGGCCGGCGACCAGCGCCGGGAGGATCTCCGACTCTTTGTAGAGCGGCACGAGGATCGTGTAGACGGAGAGCTCGCGGTCGTCGAGCGCCTCCACGTCCTCGCGCGTCACCGGGACTTCGAGGGTGTGCGAGAGCGCCCGGTAGATCAGGTAGAACTTGTACCCGGAGAACGAGAGGTAGAAGAACGTGCTCAGGGTCATGAAGATCGTGAGCGTCGGGATCGGGAAGAAGGCGAGGCTCGCGACGATCCCGATCGAGAGTGCGATGAAGAACCACTTCTGGGGGCGAGAGAGCACCTTGTAGGCCGACTCGCTTGGCGAACGCCGCATCAGGTCGCCCGCCGAGTGGTCCAGGTACCGCTCGTGGAAGAGACGCTCCAGGCCGTCCCGGATGTCCGTGCGGGTGGTACCGACGAACTGCGTCGGGCGGCCGAGTGCCTGCGTCGTCGCCTCCTGGGCCGCGCGGTTCGTCGGGTCGCCGATGGCGAGCGTGACCGACCCGTCCGACTCGATGCTCAGCGGGAGCACCTGGTGCTCGCGGATGAAGTCCTCCGGCAGCAGCTCGGCGACCTGCCGCCCGAGGTCCACGCCACGGAGGGTCACAAACGGCAGGCCGGCCTGGATCGAGAGCTGCTCGCCGAGCTGCTCCTCCGACACCGCGCCCGTCGAGATCAGCGCCTCGCCGAGGCGGATCCCGCTCTGCTGCGACACCTCGATGGCGCGCTCCAGGTCGTCGCGCGTGAGGAGGTCCGCCTCCAGCAGCAGGTCGCCGATGGTCGTGCGGCCGTGGGCGCGTTGCGCGGCCTCGCGGATGTCCTGCCGTGTCGCCGGCTGCACGTAGAACTGCGTGCGCAGTGCGCGGCGCAGTCTCGTGATCGCGCGCTCATCGAGCGGGTCCGCCATCGCGAGCACCATCGTGCCCTCGTGGTACCGCACGGGGAGGGCGCCCGTGTCGAGGCACTCCTGGAGCGGCAGCCGCTGTGCGAGGTCGTGGTCGACGGGATCCTCGAGGACGCGGCGCGACACGATGTGGCCGCCGATACCCGTCGTCGTCTCCAGCTTGTCGCGGCGCGAGAGCGTGAGCGGGTCCGTCTGGAGGTACTCGGCGAACGCGCGTCGGAGGGCGTTCGGGTCGATCAGGTCAAGGCGCATCGCGGCGACGTCGAGCGGCTCCCCCGTCTCCTGCATCCGCCGGAAGAGCCCCAGGACACGGACGCGCCGGACGTCGAACGACTGCTCGAGGAGGCGCCCGAACGCGACGTAGGCAGGCGAGATCGCGCTGATGTCCAGCGTGGCGAGGTCCACGCGCGCGGTGTCCAGGTCGTCCTCACGGGCCACGGCGAGTCGGAGCGCCAGCTGCTGCGACCCGGCAAGGCGTCGGGCCGCCTCGACCTGGTCCGGCGAGGAGATCGCGACGGTCAGGACGTCGCCCTCGCGGAGGACCGGGAGGATCGAGGGCGCATCTTCGCCGGTGGTGCGGAGTGCGGCTGCTTCGGGCGAGGGGCGCAGCAGCAGCCGGTGGAGGCGCGGCAGCATCGCGTCCAGGGCGACTGCCTCGGACCGCTTGGCGTTGTCGACGATCGCCCACAGGCGGTCCAGGTCGTCCGGCCGGAGCAGTTCGAGGTCGACGTCGACCGCCTGCGCGTCGGCAGCCGTAACGAATGTCGCCTCGGCGAGGAGGCGGACCGTGCGTTCGGCGTCGCCGATGCGCATCAGGAGCGGCGCACGGTCACGCACGCCTTCGAGCCGCACCTCGAGGTCGGGTTGCTCGATGTACGCCGGCCGGACGCGCCGCCCGAGGAGCGCGCTCAGCCCTCGGATCGTGCGCCGGTCCCACGGCGAGGTCATCGCCGCGATGGCTTCGTTGTCGGAGACCTCGACGAGCAGCACGCCGAGGCGTGAAGCGAGCCGGTACGGCAGGGCGAGGAGCGCCTCCCGCTGCTGCGTACCCCGGTAGGCGCGTGCGCCTACCTGTTCGGCGAGGGCGGCGCGGATGCGTTCAGGCGGGACCTTGGCGACGCGAGCGATGGCGTCCTGGGGGGCCTCACCGGTCTGCTGGGCGACCCGAAGCGCGGCGGAGACGCTTGCCTCGCTCGCCATGCTCGCTTTCACCACGGCGCGCATGATGTCGCCCCGCGCGTTCTCCTCGTCGTCGTGGAGTTCCGCCAGGCGCGCCTCCAGCTGGGTGGGGCTGACGAGCACCGGGCGGATGGTCAGGCCGAGGAGGCCTTCCAGTTGCGCCATCTCGTCCACCCCGGGCGGGTTGGCGACGGCGATGAAGAACTCGTCGTCGATCGCCCAGAGCGGGATCACCTGCAGGCGTGTCAGTACCTCGTGCGGGAGTAGCGCCTCGAGGTTGGGCTGGGGTGGATGCTGGTCGAGGTTGATGCTGGGGAGGTGGAAGGCGAGGCCGACCGCCTCGACGCGTTCCTCTTCCGTGATCATGCCCGCCTCGACGAGCGCCTGGCCGAGGTACGCCTCGGAGTCGGCCGCGACCGCATACGCGCCGATCTGGTCCTGGCGCACCACCTGCAGCGACTCCAGGAGGTCCGCCAGCACACGCCGCCGGTCGCGTGGTTCCAGCGGGCGTTCGATCGCCGTCAGCGCGAGCTCGATCTCGGCCCTGCTGGCGATCCTCAGGCTGACCGGCCGGCCGAAGCGCTGGCGGAGTTCGCGCAGGAGCGAGGCATCGCGGGTGTGGGTGGTGACGCAGATGACGGACCCCTGCGCCTCGCCGACGGGCAGGACGAACTGCTCGCGACAGAACGCCACGGTGAGCCGGGCGAGCAGGTCTGTGCGCACCCGCATCCGGCTGACGGCGACATACTGCCCGGCGGTCTGCGCGGACGTGGCTTCGAGGAGCGATACCGCCATCTGCTACTTCCGCCGGCGGGCCTGCAGGCCGACGAACTCCCGCAGCGTGCTGCTCACGCCCAGGATGCCGAGCGCCAGCAGGACGAAGACGAACGGGACGACGAAGTAGCCAAGGAAGGCGACCAGGAACAGCAGCATCGCGAACGCGACGACGATCCCCACACGCGCAAGGACGGCGCCCGTGGTCAGGACGGCGGTCATGATGCCGAAGAAACCCTGGCCTGGCGTGGCCATGCGCGGTCCTTAGCTGTCGCCAGCGGCGGCCAGCGCTCGGTGGTCCTGCAACACGAGTTCCAGCTCTGAACGGGACTCCGAGGCGATCTCGTACTCGACGTCCTTGAGGTCGGCCATCCGATCCACGAGCGGAATCATGTCTTCGTAGTCTACCGCGAGGTGGAGCGTCCCGCGGTAGAAGCGGCGGACGCGCGTGTTCTTCACCCCGTGGAGACGGCGGATCGCCGCCTGGAACTCGTTCAGCGCCGCGAAGGAGTGGAACGGGTACACGACCAGCGTGATGTGCTCGACCGTCATCACCGCGCCGCCCGGCCGGTCGTCAGGCTCGACCATGTCGCCGTCGTCGGTGTCGACCACCAGCGGGGCGCTGGAGCGAGGCCGTTCGGTCGAGCGCGGGGGATCAGCAGCCGGCGGCGCTGAGACCGGGCGCGGGCTGGCGGGCTGTACCGGAGCCGCCGTCGGGGGTGGCTGCGTTGCCTGCGGTGCCTGGCTCGTCGTCGGCTGGGCAGTGGGTGGCTGGGCAACGGGCGGCTGGGCAGCGGGCGGCTGGGCAGCGGGCGTCTCGATGGTCGGCGGTTGGGCCACGGGCGGCGTCGCGGTTGTCTCCGGCTGCGGAGCCGAGGGCGCCTGGCGGGCAGCGGGAGCTTCAGGGCGCGCCGCGGGCTGAGGCGACGGCTGCGACGCCGCGGGACGGGGGGCGACCTGCGGCGACGGCATCGAGGCAGCCGGGGCCTGCGGCTGCGGAGGGATCGCGCTCGGCGGGGGTGCTGATCGAGGGGCGGGTGTGTCTGTCCGTGTGGCGCGCTCAGGCGTCGGGTCGGTCTCCGGGCGGAAGGCGCGGAACCGGGGTCGCTGGGGGAGGAGCTCTTCCACCGTCACAGGAGCGGCCGCCGGCGCGTCCATCAGCCGCGCGTCCACCAGGTTCTGGTCGACATGGGTCTGCAGGTTGAAGCCGGGCAGCGCACCCAGCGCCGTGGCGACGTCCTCGGCGCTGTCGGCGCGTACCGTCAGCCACGCCTCGTCTTCGCCGACGCGGGTCAGTGAGACTTCGTTGAAGTGGGGTGATTGTTCCATCACCCCGGCGACGCTGAGGACTTCGCGCTGCTCCGGGAATCCGACGAGGTGGACCACCACGGTGATGCCGCCAGGGCGCCGGAAGGGGATCGGTGTCCGGGTGGCCTCGCGCTCATGTGTCTCTGCGCTGGCCGCTGGCCGCGCAGGCGTGCTCGGCCGTTCGGGCGCATGAGTCGTCGGTGCGGGCTGCGGCGGACGGGCGGAGGGCGGGCGCGGGGTCGGCGGGCGCGACTGGCTCGGCGTGCCCGGGACGGGCGCCGGACGCTGGGCGTCAGGCTGCCTCGGCGGCACAGCACTTCGAGGATTGTGGGGCGCCGACGCCACCGGTGCCGGTGCGACGGGCCTCGGTGTGACGGGGGCAGGCGCTGCCGGCCGGGCGCCCTGCGGTTGGGGGGCTACGGCCCCGTAGGTGCAGAGGCAGGGGCCTCCCGCGACACATCCGACGCAGCAGTACGGCCGGCCGTCAAAGTAGACAGGGGCGTGCGCGATCGGCTCTTCGCAGTTGGTGCAGGTTTCGGCGTCCATGCTGGGTACAGGATGCCGCGTCAGGCCCTTGAGGAGGCGTATAGCGATCGTTGAGATCGGGTAAACCCGACGCGAAACGCGTGATAATCGGCGTTATCCAGCGATCGCGAGAGCCGCGCCAATTGCGGCGATCCCTGCGGTGCCGCCGAGGAGCGCCATCGACAGCCGTCCGAACAGCAATTCGCTGATCCGGGGACGCAGCGCCCGCCCGGCGGCGATCCCCGGAACGAGCCCTGCGGAGGCCGCGAGGGCGTACCACCAGGCGTCGCCGTCGATGACGCCGGCGAGTGTCGCGAGGACGACCGCCGGGATCGCACCCCAGAAGAAGAACGCGAACATCTTCGAGCGGATCGCCATCGCACCCCCGCCGATCCAGTGCTGGTAGAGGATGACCGGCGGCCCACCCATGGAGACCGCACCCCGGATCGCTCCGGCGAGGGCGCCGACGAGGAGCTGGAGCGACACGCGGTCCGGCCGGGGAGGTCCCTCGCGGGTCGGGTGCCTCAGGTTCACGGCCGCGCTCAGGAACACCCCGGTCGCGATGAACAGCCGCAGGAGGTCCTCGTCGGCGACGATGAGCGCCCATAAGCCAAGCGGCGTCGCGACGACCGACGCGGCCACGAGCGGTGCGACGGTGACGAAGCCCGTGCGCGGCCGGTACTCCGTGTACAGGAGTGCGTTGATCGCCGCGCTCGACACGATCGACACGGCGATCGCCTCGGACGGTGCGATGAGAAACGCGGCGACCGGTGCGAAGACGAGGGCGTAGCCGAACCCGATGCTTGCCTGGACGAACGCCGCGAACGCTGCGATGAAGACAATGGCGAGGTATTCCACGGCGGTCGGCTACTGCGGCCAGCGGTCCTCGAAGACATAGTCGGCGACCGGTGGCCGGCGGTTCCGGCCCATCGGCTCGAGCGGGTAGCCGAGCGGGACGAACGCCGCTATCTCCCAGCCCTCAGGGACGCCGAGGATCTCGCGGATCGCGGCGTTCTCGAGCCGCCAGAGCGTGGTCAGGACGCTACCGATGCCGAGGGCGCGCGCGGCGAGCATCATGTTCTGGACGGCCGGGTACACCGACGCGCCCGTCATCATGCTCGTACGGCCGTTCGGCGCCTCCACGAGGACGGCGACGAGGACCGGCACCTCGCTCCATGGCTGCCGGCCGTCCGCCCGGTCTGGGGCGTTGTCGCCGTACACCTTCTCGAAGCACCGCTCGTACACCGGGGAGAGCGCGTCCTTCTGGGCCTGGTCGCGGATCACGATGAAGCGCCACGGCATCCCGTTCTGCGACGAGGGAGCGCGCATCGCCGCGCCGAGGATGCGGTCCAGCTTCTCCTGCTCGATGGCTCGGGGGGCGAAGGCGCGCGCGGCGCGCTGGTGCGGGAACAGCTCCCACACGTCTGAGATCGGGTCCATGCGTCCTCTTCCGTCGCGCCCTGACTGGACGTCGTGCCGCAGCCTAGACCTGTTCGAGCAGGGCGATCGTCACGCCCTCGCCACCTTCGGCGGCTACGGCGGTCTCGTACCCCTTGACCAGCGGGTGGTTGTCCATGAAGTCGCGCACCGCGCGCCGCAGCGTGCCGGTGCCCTTGCCGTGGATGATCCGCACCCGGGGGCGGCCCGCCCGCGCGGCGTGGTCCAGGTACTCGTCGACGGAGGGTAGCGCCTCGTCGATCGTGCGGCCCCGGAGGTCGATCTCCTCGCTCACGTCCGATGCCTGGACGAGGGCTACGCGGCTGCGGTCCACCCAGACGCGCTGGGGTTCGTCGATCCGCGCGACCTGCTCGATGCGGACGCGCGTGCGCAGCGACCCGAGCTGGACCTCGACCTCGCCGTCCTCGTCCGGCTCGGCCAGTGCCTCGCCGGCGGTGTCCATCCCGCGCAGCCACACACGGGTACCCGGCCCGATCTCGTCCGGATCGACCGTGGGGCCGAAGAATCGCGGCTCCTCGGAAGGGAGGTCGTCGACCTGTGCCCGCGCTCGAGCGAGGTCGACGCGCGCCTGCTCGATCCGGGCGGACTCCACCTCGCGGCGTGCCTTCTCGACGAGGCGTTCGAGTTCGCGGAGCTCGCGGCGGATGCGCGTCCGCGCCTCCTGCCGGACGCGCGCTTCATCGGCGGCCAGTTCCGACTGCTGGTGCGCGAGGTCGTCGCGGATCGCCTCGGCCTCGGCGGCCGCGCGAGCAGCCGTCTCGGCGCGCTCCTCGGCGGTCGCGAGCTGTCCGCGGAGGTCGGCCAGCAGCGCCTCCAGGTCGCGCTCCTCGGTCGAAAGGCCGGCACGGGCGCGTTCGATGACGTCGCCCGGCATGCCGAGGTTCGACGCGATCGCGAGGGCGTTCGACTGGCCGGGCAACCCGACGGTCAGCCGGTAGGTGGGGCGGAGCGTCTGCAGGTCGAACTCCACGGACGCGTTCTGCACGCCGGCCGTCTGGTGCGCGTATAGCTTCAGCTCGCTGTGGTGGGTGGTCGCGATCAGCGACACGCCCGCCGCGGCGAGCCGCTCGACGATCGCGATGCCCAGCGCAGCGCCCTCGGTGGGGTCGGTGCCCGCGCCGAGCTCGTCGAGGAGGACGAGCGACCGCGCGCCGGCCCGCTCCAGGATGCCGATGACCGAGGTCATGTGGCCCGAGAACGTGGAGAGTGACTGCTCGATCGACTGCTCGTCCCCGATGTCGGCGAAGACGGACTCGTAGACCGGGATCTGAGACCCGGCGCGTGCCGGGACCGGCAGCCCCGCGAGCGCCATGAGGCACAGCAGCCCGGCGGTCTTGAGCGCGACCGTCTTGCCGCCGGTGTTCGGGCCGGTGATCAGCAGCGCGCGCATGT
>CAYPYF010000102.1:516-8580 GCA_964414675.1 uncultured Dehalococcoidaceae bacterium | reverse complement strand
CCCCGAGCGCAGGTCGATGCCGAAGGTGAGTGGCGTCGACCTCCTCAGCGGGCCGGGGGCAGAATGCGCTCGCTCGGGCACCTGATAAACTCACGATCTGCAGACAACTCGTCTGAATGACCTGACCACCCCGACGGGCTGGAGGATACGCGATGCCAGAGAAGCGCCCCGGCGAGCCGTTCACCCGACTCGACGTCCACGAGGCGAAGCAGATGATCGATGAGAACGACGTGCAGGTCATCGACTCCCGCGAGCCGCACGAGCACGCCGAGGGCCACGTGCCCGGGTCGATCCAGATCCAGCACATGGCGACCATGGTGCAGGCGGACAAGATCGCCCGCGACAAGCCCGTGCTCTTCATCTGCAAGTCGGGCCAGCGGTCCGCGGTCGCTGCGGAGTTCGCCGCCGCCCTGGGCATCACGGACATCTACAACGTGGACGGCGGGCACGATGCCTGGCGGGCCGCGGGCTACCCCCTCGACGAGGGGATGTAGGACCGGCCCCCGTCAGTCCCCCGGCGTTACGAGACGACGTCACAACGAACACGCGGCCTCCCGGCCGCGTGTTCGTCTGTCCTGAGGCTATTGCTGGCGAGTCGATTCATTCGCCGGGCGACTGCGTGGGCCGCACCTCGGAGGCGATCGCACGGGCGAGGCTCTCCCGCACCGCCGTCACCAGCTGGCGTGTCGTGAACGGCTTCTCGAGGTAGTGGAGGGAGGTGGTGTCGAGTGACCGGGCGTTCGGGTCGCCCTCGATGTCGCCGGTGACGAACAGCACGCGCTGTGCAAGTTCGGGCCGCCGCTCAGTGATCTCGCGATAGAGCGTTGCCCCGTCCATCCCGGGCATGCGCAGGTCCGTGACGATGAGGTCGAACGGCTCGGACTCGATGAGTCGAAGCGCCTCGACCCCCCCGGCGGCGGGCCGCACGGTGTAACCGGTCGCGCCGAGGATCTCGCAGGTCAGCGCCCGGACGGGCGCTTCGTCGTCCACCACCAGGATGCGTCCGCTCGCGCGCCCCGGCGTCGCCGCCGCCTCGGACAGTGCGTCCGGCGTCGCGACTTCCTTCACGGTGGTGCGCGGTGTCTCGGCGGGCCCAGTGAGCCCGGTGGTCGTCCCCCGGATCGGCAGTTCGATCGCGAACGTGGCCCCGCCCTCGGGGTTCGTCTCGACCCACGCCCGCCCGCCGTGGTGCGTCACGACGCCGTAGACGATCGCGAGGCCCATCCCCTGACCGCGGCCGACCTCTCGCGTGGTGAAGAACGGTTCGAAGATCCGCGCGTGGAGCTCTTCCGGTACGCCGGGGCCGTTGTCCGCGAACGTGACGTAGACGTTCCCGCCGGCCTGCCAGGTGGTGATCACCACCTCGCCGCCGCGGGCCTGCAGCGCCTGCTGGGCGTTGTTCAGGAGGTTCAGGAAGACCTGCTCGAACTGGCCCTCGTCCAGCTCGACCTCAGGCACGAGCCCCAGGCGGGTGGTGACGTGCACATTGTCCACTTCGAGGGCGTACCGCCGGAGGTCGATGACCCGGCGCAACATCTCCTCGATGTTTACCGTCCGCCGTTGGCCCGGCCGCTGGCGGGCAAACGAGAGCAGGTTCCGGACGATCCGCGCGGCACGCTGCGCTTCGTCCTCGATCGTGCGGAGCGCATGCTCGCGCTCGGTGCCCTCCAACCCTCCGAGGATCTGCGCGTACCCGAGGATCGAGGTGAGCGGGTTGTTCAACTCGTGCGCGACCCCGGCGACCAGTTCGCCGAGCGACTCGAGGCGCGAGCTGACGATGCTGCGGTCGACGTTGCCCGCGTCACCGACGAGCGGCGTGTGCTCGCCGACCGTCGGACGGTCCGTGGGGATGGTGGGCGGCTCCGCGGCCGGCATCGCGTCCGGGGATGGACCGGTGGGTGCGGTGAGCGCCGGGAGTGCGAGCGCCTCACCGAGTCGCCGGACGGTGCGCTCAGCGAGGATGCCCTCGGCGGCCGTGAACGCGAGCGGTCCGCTCCGGAACAGGGACACCGCGCCGATGACCTCGGCGCCGGCGAACAGCGGGATCAGGATGCGCGACCGCAGCCCGAACGCCGGAAGCCGCTCCAGCGGGCTCTTGCTGCCCGGACGGCGCTTCAGGTCGCCCTGGATCGAGGGCTCACCGGTCGCGTGGACCAGGGCCTCGTCGGGTTCCGCCGGGCTCCATCGTGCGCTGCGGGAGATGCCGGCCATCGGCGTCGGGTAGGTCGCGACTACTTCGAGGGTCAGCGCCGCCCCCGGGTGGTATCGGAACACTGCCGCCCAGTCGAATCCGATCGCGCCCTCCATCGCCTGCAACACGGCATGCGCGATCGCGGTGGGATCGTCCAGGTCCTGCTGCGCGTCGTACGCGCTGACGAGCGCCCGGAGTCCGTCCCGGCCCATCACCAGAGCGCGGTCGACCTCGATCAGGGAGGCAGGCGCGGGTGCGCGTTGGGGTTGAGATGCCGGCTGGGATGCCGCGGCGTCCGCCCTCCCGGGGGGGAGCAGGCTCATCACCATCAGCTCAGAGGATCGTGCCACGGGTGCCACGCCGGCGGCGAGGGTGACCTCGACACGCGCGTACCGGAAGCGCAGCGCGCCCTCCCACGTCCCGCCGGCCTCCAGGGCGCGCCCGGCCTCGCGGGCCTCGGCGCCGTCCGGGACAGCCGCCAGGGTGCGCCAGTCGCGCCCGGCGAGGGCGTCCGGGTCCGGCGCGCCCAGCAGTTCGCAGGCACGACGTTCCGCCGCGACGACGGTGCCGTCCCGACGAAGGATCAACCAGCCTGACGGATCTTGAGTCCGCCGCCCCGCCGCGCCGCCGTCCACGATGTCGCCCCGAGGCTCCGATTCGGCGCCGGTGGTCTCACGCGGCGTCGCCCCGGGGCCATGATGAGCCCGGTCTGCCATAACCCTATCTTCGGAGGGGGAGCGCATCTGCGTACCCCGTTCCAGGAGCCGAGGAGTCCGCGAGGACTCGCTAGTTTCGTCGTTCAGGTGCGGCCCACCTCTGAGCCACCACAGCCGCCGTCTGCTCGTGCGTGGCGGAGACGATGGTCGTCAGGAGGTCGTCAGCAGCGTCGAACCGCCGCCGCACGTTGAGGGTGGACAGGAGTCGCTGTAACTGCCTGTCCGTCACCATCCCCCGCCCGAGGGCGCCCACCTGGTCTGCCAGCGTGTCCGCGGATTCCGGCACGCCCACATCCCGGTGGTACTCGTTGGCGATGGTATCGCGCAGGCGGTGCAATTGCCTCATCCGCTCCTGAGCGCTCGCCAGGGCTTCCTCGGGGACATCCGCGATCTCGTCCACCGGGAACTCGACGTCGGCCGCGAGGTACGGGCGGTCGTCGTGCAACTCCGCTATGCGGAACCGCACACCCCCGACCGCGTTCAGCAGCAGGCGACCGTCCCGGGTCGGGGCGACACGCTTGATCCGGGCGGTGCACCCCACCCGGTGGGGCACGGCCGGCCCGCCGACCTCGGGGCCCTCCCGGATGAGCACCACGCCGAACGGCTCGCCGTGCTCGAGGCATTCCGCGACGAGCGTCCGGTATCGCTCCTCGAAGACCTGGAGCTGCAGGTCCATCCCCGGGAACAGCACCGTGCGGAGCGGGAAGAGGCGAAGGCGCGTCATCAGCCCTCGCCCAGCCGGCGGACGAGGACGATCAGCCCGACGATGATCGCCGTCGTCAGCGCCATCCCGAGGAGCGTCATCATCTGCGATAACCAGAGGTGCCCCTCGTAGCCCGTCGTGTCCCACCCGGCCGCGCGTAGCGCGTCCTGGGCGGGCGCCAGGTCGTCCCGCCGGACCTCGATCGAGAACCGGTGCACCATCGGCGCGCGGTCGGGGAGCACCTGGAACCCGACGTTGGTCCCCACGCCCGGGCGCTCCTGCCGGTGCGCCCGCAGCCGCGTGTAGATGCCCCGCTCCGCGAACCACTCCTGGAGGTCGCTGGCCTGCCCGGCGTCCAGCACCTGGGCGACCTCCACCCAGCGCACCCAGAACGGGATCACGAGGTGGCGATCCGGATGAGGACGAACGCGCCGATGCCCAGGACCGTGCAAACCGTCGCGATCACCATCTGGCGCACGTTGGTGGTGCCCGGCCCGAGGGCGCCCCGTCCGCCGCGCAGACCCTCGCGCCCGTCCCAGCCGGCCTCGAGGAGCGCGCTGACCGCGAGGTCGCGCTGGGCAGGTGGAATCGTGACGAGGTGGACGAACTCGACCGGGCGCATCCCCATCGCCCCGATCAGCGGCGAGCGGCCCGGGTCGCCGGTCTGGGCGTCGGTGATCTCGATCAGCACGTCCACGCCGGCAGCGTCGAGGATGCCCGCCCAGCCCTCCGCCTGGTTCGGGCTTGAGGTCACGAGGAGCGGTCGGCGGGGATTCTCGGGCGCGGGGTCCATCCTCGTCATGGTACGACGAGGGTCGACCCGCTACGCCGTCTGGCTGCGCTGTCTGACTGGGCCGTCTGACTAGGCCGGGGGCGCATCTCCATAGGCGCGGCGGCGGTCCGGCCACAGCGTCGCCGGAAGCTCGTTCCAGCCCTCGGTCAGGTGCGGGATCGCCCACGCCGGGTCTGGCTCCCAGTCGACCCAGCCCCCGTCGAAGGGGGACGCGCGCCGCTCGAGGCGTTCGAGGGCGCGCTCCGCCGTCGCACGGACGCGCACGGCGAAGTCCGGGAGGTAGACGCCGTTCGCCGCGCGTTCGGCCAGTTGGTCCTCGTCCTTCCAGACCCAGGTCAGGTCCGGCAGCACGACGACATCAAGCGTGTGGTCGTTCGTGTCCACGCCGATCGGGGTGCGTCGGAACGGTTCTTCCACGTTGATGTAGTAGCCGTGGAAGACGCGCTCGCCGTCCTCGTGCCGCCACGAGAGCCAGATCGAGTAGTCCTCGTCGGGGTACATCAGGCGAAGGGTGTCGCGCCGCCAGGGGATGTCGACGAGCTCGCGCGCGAGCGGCTGGCCCATCGAGTCGCGCCCGGCGCGCCACTGCTTCGTCGTCGCGCCGTTGGGGATGTAGAGGGCGAGGAGGTCGTCGCGGTCCTCGACGATGCGCGCGGGCCACGACATGCCGGGCCGGTCCTGGCGCGTGATGTAGCGCAGGACGACCTCGTCGCCCGGCTGCCATCGTGCGTCGGTCATGCGGTCCTCGCTACGCGGGCTGCAACGCCCGCACGCTCACGGTCGGCGTCCCGCTGGCGAGCCCGTCGAGGCTGAACAGCGCCATCACTGCGCCGCCGTCGTAGTACTGCGGGACGTAGACCGTGCCCGGCTGCACCCCGTCGTCCAGGCGGACCGCGGCGCGGACCGTGCCTCGGCCGTTGGTCAGTTCGATGATCTCCCCGCTGCGCACGCCACTGGCCTGCGCGTCCGCCGGGTTCACCCAGACGGCTTCCTCGCGGTGGAGTTTGTCGGCCTCCTCGGAACGCATCGAGGAGCCCTCCCACGAGTGGTAGAGCGATCGCCCGGTGATGACCTCGATGCCGGTGCTCGGAGTGGCGCCCGAGGACACTGAGGACACCGCCTGCTTCGCAGCCTTCGAGGCCACACCCACCACGCGGGTGCCACCCGGGTCCTGCGCGAGCGCGGACGCCGTCGGGTAGCCGGGGACCGCCGCCGCGAGGGCGTCCGAGACGTCATCGGAGGATCCGTACGCGAGGTCCGCGCCGAGCGCGATCGCGAGCGCGACGAGGACGTTGAGGCCGGGAGCGGCCTGCTGGCCGGGCTTCGGGGCCGGGCGGTGACGGAAGACGTGTCCGTCCGCGTTGGTGATGGTGCCGTCCTTCGAGAAGAACGGGGTCTCCGGTAGGACGACCGTTGCGTGCTCGCTCGCGGTCGACCGGACGGAGTCGATGACGATCAGCGCGTCCAGGGCTGCGAGGGCCGCGGTGACCTCGGCGGAACCGGGGGAGGTGAGCAGCGGGTTGTCGGCATGGAGGATGACCGCCTTGATCGCGCCCGACGTCGCCCCTTCGATGACCTCGCGGAAGGACTTGCCGCCCGCACGCGGTGCGACGCCGGCGTCAGAGACGCCACGGGCGTTCCCGCCGGTCGGGAGGTAGAGCAGGCTCTCCGCGGCGCCCTCGCCACGGAGGGTGATCGCGAGGTTCGCGGCGGCGGCCACGGCGGCTCCCGCGTACGTGCCCCAGTGGTCGTCCGGCGCGACGATGACCGTCGCACGCGACGCCTGGTCGGCCTTCGCGCCGTTCACCGTGGCGAGCGCCGCCTCCCACTGGAGGCTGTCGATGCCGGCCGGAGCGCCCGCGCCGTCCGCGAGGGCCTGCGCGACGGCGGCCTCCTGGCCCGGGCGGACGCGGAGGACGGCCGCGGCGAAGCGGTCGAGCTCACTCCACGTCGGCGAGATCAGGACGATGGCGGCGCGCCGCTTGGTCTTCGCGTCCTTCATCCGCAGCGAGGCGATCTGGTGCGCCTCCTCGAGGTCGCGCGCGATCGCGATGATCGTGTCGCTCTTCTCGATCTGGGCGAGCTCTGCCGGCAGCCGGCTGGTGCCGAACGCGGCGTCGAGAACAGCGGTCGCGGCGCGGTGGACGGCGCCGGAGGCGAAGTCCAGGTTCGGCGTGCCCAGCGTCTGCGCCAGCTGCGCGAGGACGAAGCCCTCCTCGTTGGTCACCATCGGCGACCCGAGGACGGCGATGGCCTCCGCGCCCGCGGACTGCTTCACGTTCGTCACCGCCTCGACGGCGCGCGCGAGTGCGTCCTCGAACGACGCGGGGATGAGCCGGTCGCCGGCGCGCACCAGGGCGCGGGAGAGGCGCTGCTTCTCCGGCACGGCGTCGTAGTGGAAGCGGCCACGGACGCAGATCTGGTCGCGCGAGGCCGGGTTCACCCGGTCAGGACGCACGATCGTCGGGCCGGAGTCGTCGTTGATGCCGTAGGAGAGCGTGCAGCCCATCGAGCAGCCGTTGCAGACGGAGTTCGTCCACTCGTCGGCGCGGCCCACCCACTTGTTCGGCTTCTCCATCAACGTCGCCGTCGGGCAGACGTCGATGCAGGCGCCACAGAAGTCACAGTCGGACTCGTGGATCTGCCCGCCGGTGCCGAACGCGATCATCGTCGTGTGGCCCTTGCCGGAGAGCGTCACCGCGCCGGTGTGGCGCAGTTCGTCGCAGGCGCGGACACAACGCGTGCAGATGATGCACATCTGCGGGTCGAACTCCAGGTACGGGTTGCCGCGGTCCGGCTCCGGGGGGGGCGTCTCGTAGTACGAGCGCGCCTCGCCCACCCACGGCTCGTCGAAGTCGCCCTGGTCCACGATCTCGCAGGAGGTCTGGAGCTCACAGCGGTAGTTCTTGGAGCAGGTCAGGCAGCGGTGCGTCACCACGTCGTCGCGCAGGCAGATGTCGCCCGGCATGCAGTGGACGCGGCGGTGGCAGGTGAGGCAGCGGTCAGGGTGGTTCGCCAGGATCATGGACATGACGGACTGGCGCGTGCGCTTCGTCGCCTCGGTGTCGGTGGTCACCACCATGCCCTCGGCGACCTGTGCGACGCAGGAGAGCTGGAGGTTCGTCGGGCGTCCGCCCTCGATCTCCACGATGCAGGTACGGCAGCCGGCGTACGGCTCCAGGCCGTCGATGTAGCAGAGGTTGGTGATCGCGATGCCCTGGTCCTTGATCACCTCGACCAGGCGACGGCCCGGCTCGGCGTCGACCGTGCGGCCGTTGATGGTGATCTCGACCACGACTCCCCCAACCCCACCGGCACGGACGAGAGGGCGATGCCCTCCGTGCGTGCGTCAGATCTAGTTGTGCTTGTCCCCAACGGTGTGTGGGGTGTGTCGCCCCGGCAGCCGCTGCGGCCCGAACGCCCCGCCGAGGCCCGCGACGTCCACGCGCGAGCGCGCCGTCGGCATCTGCGTGCGCAGCGGGTTCTCAGCCTGCGTCTGGCCGTTCGGGTAGCGCCCGTCCGTCGTCTTCAGGTAGTCCTGCGCCTCGTTCGTGAGCGAGTCGCGGTCCCGGTACATGTTCTCGAAGAGGTAGACCGCGTCGTTGTAGCGCCCGCCGGCCTGGATCGCCTGGTACGGACACGCCTCCGTGCAGAGGCCGCA
>CAYPYF010000102.1:0-506 GCA_964414675.1 uncultured Dehalococcoidaceae bacterium | reverse complement strand
GATCTCGTAGCGGTCGATCGCGAGCGTGCCATCCTCGCGGGGCGAGGTCTGGACGAGGATGCAGCCGTCAGGACAAGCCTGGGCGCACGTGGAGCAGCCGGTGCAGCGCTCCTCGAACCACAGCAGGTTGGTGCGCGCGCGGACGGGGACATCGCGCTGCTGCTCGGGGTAGTTGACCGTGATCGCGGGACGGAACACATGCCGGAGCGTGACAAGCATGCCTCGGGCGACGCCAAGTCCGTACGCCACGGTTCCCCGCTTTCCCGTGCCCCCGACGCCTCCATGGCCAGTGGGAGCCTGCGCCCGGCAGCATACCGGACACCCCGCGCGAGAGATACCCGCGACGGTTCGTGCAGACTATCACGAGCTCACGCTCGGTTCGCGGGGCGTCGAGCTCCGAGTAGGTTCGGAGGGGCATCTCCGCGAGGGCGAGCGTCCGGGCGACGGCATCGCTGCGATACTCTTCGCCGAGTACACGAGCGCGGTTGGCCCGCCGACGACAGGGG
>CAYPYF010000101.1:0-8607 GCA_964414675.1 uncultured Dehalococcoidaceae bacterium | reverse complement strand
ACGTCCGGCGACTTCCCGCCGAGCTCCAGCGAGACACGCTTCAGGTTGCCCGCGGAGGCGGTCACGATCTTCTGCCCGGTGAAGTGCGAGCCCGTGAACGCGACCTTGTCCACGTCCATGTGCGCGGCGAGGGCGGCCCCGGCCGTCTCCCCGTACCCGGGCACGACGTTCACGACGCCCTCGGGTACGCCCGCCTCAAGGCAGAGCTCGCCGAGTCGCAACGGTGTGAGCGGCGCCTCCTCGGCGGGCTTGAGGACGATCGTGCAGCCGGTCGCCAGCGCCGGGCCGATCTTCCAGACCGAAGCGGAGAGCGGCCCGTTCCACGGGATGATCGCACCGACCACGCCCACCGGCTCCTTCAGCGTGTAGCTGAAGTACTCACCGGGCTCGAGCGAGTTCTCGATCGTCTCGCCGTGCACCGAGGTGGCCATGCCGGCGTACCAGCGCAGCATGCCGAGCACGCGTCGGGCGCCTCCGCGCGTGCGCGTGATCGGCGCGCCCATGTCCAGCGTGTCCAGCAGGCTCAGCTCGTCGAAGTGCTGCTCCACGAGATCCGCGAGCCGGAGCAAGACCCGCTGCCGGTCGTAGGGCTTGAAGCGGCTCCATGGCCCCTCGAACGCGCGCCGCGCCGCGGCCACGGCGAGGTCGATGTCTGCCCTGTCGCCCTCCGCGACGCGCGCGAGTACCTCGCCGGTCGCGGGGTTGATGCTCTCGAAGGTCTTCCCGGAGACCGCATCAACCCATCGGCCATCGATGAGCATCTGCCTGGTCTTGCCATCCAGGAACGGGTGCTGAGGACGGGTGGAGATATCCGTGGCCACGGTGGGCTCCTTCGCCTGCTACCGGGAGGGGTGACTGGATTCTGCGCGTAGCGGCACAGCTAGTCAATCATTAACTATGGACGGGGTGCGGCGCCCGGCCCCCTACCGCTCCGCGAGTGCCTGGAGCACGGCGGGGACCTGGTCGCTCGCACCGCCGAGGAGGATGGGGCCGGTGCGGAGGTGGTGCGCGTCCACAATGCGCTGCCCCGGCGGCGAGCACAGGAAGCGCACGAACTCGACGGCGCCGGTCGGGTCGGGGGCATTGCGGAGGACCGTCGCGCTGAATGCGATGGGGCGCCCTCGAAAGGTGCGACCGGTGTCGCTCGTCATGTACGACGCGGCCGCGTAGCGGGAGCCGTGCGCGCGGTCGCCCAGGTTGATCTCCGCCGGCAGTCGCACGAACGGAATGCCCGAGTCGAGCGCGACGTTGAGATAGAGGAATGCGCCGTCGACATCGTCGCGCGAGGGCGAAGGCACGCCGTCCGTCACCTGCTCCAGGTTGCGGTCCTCGCCGAGGAGCCGCGTCTTCAGGCCGGGAATGCCGTAGTAGGCCTCGGCGAGCTGGCAGACCATGACCAGGTAGTAGGCCAGCGGATCGGTATCCGGGTCGCCGCGACGGAGACGGAACCCGGGGCGCGTCGCCACCTCGTACCACGGGAGCTCATCGAGCGCGGCGGCGAAGCTGCTGCCCGCGCTGTACGCGAAGACCACCTCGTTGCCGGCGAAGGTGATCGACCATCGCGTCCGGTCGTGGTTGTCGTCGCCGATGAGGAGTTCGTTCGCCGTGACATCCGCGCTCAGGAAGACATCACCGGTGAGGCTCCCGTCGCGGATGCCGTTCGCGAGCGTGATCGATCCTCGCGGTGTCGAGCTGACCTCGAGACCAGACGCTTCTGCGAGGGCAGGCGCCAGGCCCTCACGCACGAGGCGCGTCAGCGAACCAGCGTGCAGCACCTCGACCATCTCATGGCTCCTTGCTCAATCATTGAATAATAGGCACCTGAGCCAGGAGGGCAGCATGGCGAGCCCCAAGACCGTCACCTATCCCCTTCGTCCGTCGGCGGAGGAAGCCTTCGCGGTGTACGCGGCCCAGGTCGCCGCGCACCGTGAGCAGAGCGAACGATTGGGCTTGGCGACCCAGTACACCATCTCGCCGGAGCGGATGGCCCGATTCCGGCCCGAGGCCGTGGATGCGCCGGAGATGGCGGCGCTCGAGGCGCTCGCACTGCACGGAGACACGTGGATCGACATCGGCGCCGGCGGTGGGCGCTTCGCGGTGCCACTCAGCCGGCACGTGCAACGGGTCGTCGCGCTGGAGCCGGCACCACTCATGCGCGAGGCGCTCGCCGCGTCGATCGAGGCGAACGGTCGTCCCAACATCGAGGTCATCGACGCACGCTGGCCGCTCGGCGCAGGCGCACGCGAAGTCGTCCAGGCCGCCGACGGCGTGCTCGCCGCGAACGTCCTCAATGGCGCCGCGGACCTCCGTGTGTTCCTCGAGGCGATGGAAACGCACGCACGGCGCATCTGCGCCGTCCTGCTCTCCGACCGCGTCCCGGTCACCCCGGATCCCGCACTGTTCGAGGAGCTGTACGGCGAACGGCCATGCCCGATCCCGGCCCTCATCGAGTTCATCGCCGTCCTGGGCGCGTGGGGCCGTACCTTCGAGGTGCGGGCGTTCCCCGTGCCGCCGCCACGGCCGGTTGAGCCGGACCGTGCGCTGGAGGACATGCGCTGGCGCTACGGCGTCGCCGCGGGCTCCGAGCAGGATGCGCGCCTGCGCGCACTGCTCATCGAACGTTACGGTGAACGCTCTGGGCTCGTGCACCCTCCGGCACGGCGGTCGTACACCGCGGTGGTCTCATGGAGCCCGCCAACCACGTGAAGGGAGCCGCTCATGCTGAGCGCGCGCAACCAGTTCAAGGGGACCGTGACGTCCGTCCGGGTCGATGGACTGATGGCGGAGGTCGTGGTCGCGTCGGGCCGCCTCGAGATCGTCTCGGTCATCACCAGCGCCTCGGTGGAGCGCATGGGGATCCGCGAGGGCGACGAGGTGGCCGCGGTGGTGAAGTCCACCGAGGTGATGATCGACAAGGGAGAAGCGTCATGACCGCGCACTACAACCCACTCACGCCCGAGGAACGCCGGGTGATCGAGGGCAAGGGGACCGAGCCACCCTTCACCGGCGAGTACGACGACTTCTTCCAGCCCGGTGTCTACATCTGCCGGCGCTGCGACTCGCCGCTCTACCGTTCGGACGACAAGTTCGACGCGCACTGCGGCTGGCCCGCCTTCGACGACGAGATCCCCGGCGCGGTCACGAGGATGCCCGACCCCGACGGGTTCCGGACCGAGATCGAGTGCGCCCGCTGCGGCGCCCACCTGGGCCACGTGTTCCTCGGCGAGTCGTTCACGCCAAAGGACACCCGCCACTGCGTGAACTCGATCTCGATGAAGTTCGTC
This sequence comes from uncultured Dehalococcoidaceae bacterium, assembly GCA_964414675.1. Classification (GTDB taxonomy): domain Bacteria; phylum Chloroflexota; class Dehalococcoidia; order UBA2979; family UBA2979; genus W-Chloroflexi-9. The sequence continues at coordinate 5,323 of CAYPYF010000101.1, read as the reverse complement.
CCGGCCGACGGCGATGACTGAGCCCGTCCCGGCGGTCCCATACTTCTGCCCCGTCTGCGGACGGGAGGTAGCGCACCTCTGGGTGTGGCAGCAGCCGGGCGGCGATCGCGTCCGGATCTTCTGCGAGGAGTGCTCCGCCTCGGAGCAGTACGCCTCCCTGCCGGTGGAGGAACGCGCGCTGCTCGGCCTCGATCAGTTCAACGCCTGGGCTGGCCGTCGTCAGCTCCACCACGTATTCGACAAAGAACGGCGGATGTCCGGGACAGACATCAGCGGACTAGACGCATGAACACGTATGTCGCGTTCCTCCGAGGCATCAACGTCGGCGGCATCAACATCAAGATGGCCGACCTCGCGAAGACGTTTGAGGACCTCGGGTTCACGGACGTGAAGACGATCCTCGCGAGCGGGAACGTGCGCTTCACGACGACGAAGCAGAACGGCCCTGCCCTCAAGCGTGAGGTCGAGGCTGCCCTCAGCGAGCGCTTCGGCTACGAGGCGTGGGTGATCATCCTCGACGTCGCGGCCGTCGAGGCGATCATCGAGGGGTACCCCTATCCCGAGGACGATGCGACGAAGCAGCCGTGGGTGATGTTCCTCGGCGATCCGTCGGTGCGAGAGGACCTGCTCGGCGTCGCAGGCGACCTCGATCCCTCCGTCGAACGACTCGAGGCGGCGGACGGCGTGATCTACTGGGAGGTCACGAAGGGCGAGACGGTGAACAGCGTGTTCGGGAAGCACAACAGCAAGGCGCGGTTCAAGCCCCACATCACCACGCGGAACCTCCGGACGCTCCGCAAGACGCTGCCGTAGCGATCGAAGTCAGTCCGCCGACGCCTCGGAGCGCATGCCGAGGTTCCGAACGACCTCCAGCGCGGCCTGCGAGAAGTTCAGCGTGTAGAGGTGAATCCCGGGCGCTCCGGCGCGCAACAGGTCCTCGCACACTTTCGTCGCCACCTCGACGCCGATCGCGCGCCGAGCGTCGACATCCTCCCCCGCCGCTTCGAGGCGCGCCCGCACCTCGGCGGGGAACTCGGTGTTGTTCAGCGCGGCCATGCGCCCGATGCCCTCGATGTTGGTGGGAGGCATGACGCCCGGGATCACCGGCGTGGTCACGCCTCGCGCGGCCATGTCCTCCATGAACCGCTCGTAGTACTCGGCGCGGAAGAAGAACTGCGTCATGCCGAGGTCGGCCACGCGCAGCTTCTCGGCATGGTGCGTCCGGTCGGCCTCGACGCTGGCGGCGCGAGGATGCCCCTCGGGGTGCGCGGCGACGGCGACGGCGAAGTCGCCACGCTCACGGATGAACCCGACGAGGTCGAGGGCGCGCCTGAAGTCGCCGGTCGCCTCCGTGCTGCCCTCGGGCAGGTCGCCGTGCAATGCGAGGATGTTGTCCACGCCGTCGGCGCCGTATCCGTCGACGAACCCCGCGATCTCGTCGCGGGTGTGGGCGACGCAGACCAGGTGGGGTACCGCCTCGACACCGAGGCCGTGACGGATGTGGTGGACCACCTCGGCGGTCGGGCCGCGACTCGACCCGCCTGCGCCGTACGTGACCGACATGAACGAGGGCTGCAGCCGCGCCAGGCGCGCCAGCGTGCGGTCGAGCCGTCGCGCGCCCTCGGCGTCGCGGGGCGCGGAGAACTCGAATGAGAGCGTCGGGCCTGCCTTCAGGAGGTCCGTGATCTTCGTCATGCGCCCATCGTTGTGGATGTGGCGAGATGGCGCCAGTGCTGGGCGGGCCATGACCGCCTCGTGCCTGTCCGCGCGGGCCGACGTATCGTGGCGTCAGCGCGCGTTGCACGTCAGAGCCGGGGTAGTCATGCGTTATGTCCTCTACGGTGCCGGCGCGATTGGCGGCGCCATCGGTGCGCGGCTGACGCAGCACGGGCACGAGGCGATCCTCATCGCCCGCGGCGCCCACCTCGAGGCGCTCCAGCGTGACGGCGTCCACCTCCGCACCCCGTCCGAGGACTTCGTCCAGCCGGTCACGGCGGTCGGACACCCCTCGGAGATCGCGTGGCGCGGTGACGAGGTGGTCCTGCTGACCATGAAGACCCAGGACACCCCGAGCGCGCTCGACGCCCTGCGGGCGAGTGCCGGGACCAGCGTCCCGGTGATCTGCGCGCAGAACGGCCTCGAGAACGAGCGGCTGGCCGCGCGGCGGTTTGCCCGGGTCTACTCGATGCTCGTGCAGATGCCCGCGACCTACCTCGAACCCGGCGAGATCTTGCTCAACGGCGTCGACGCCTCCGGCGTGCTCCACGGCGGTCGCTATCCGGGCGGCGTGGACGAGACGATCGAGGAGGTCTGCGCCGCGCTCGCGACAAGCGACTTCACCTCCCGCCCGATCGCGGACCTGGCGCGCCTCAAGTACGCCAAGCTCGTGTACATCAACCTCGACAACGCGGTCCAGGCGACGAGCGGGGCGGCCGAGGGCGCAGCCGAGCTCGCGCGGCTGCTCATCGCGGAGGCGGAGGGCGTCCTCGACGCTGCCGGGATCGAGTACGCCTCGTGGGCGGAGTTCCAGGAGGAGGCGCCGCTGTTGCGCGGGGACGTGCCCGGGTTCGACCGCACCGCCTCCGGCTCGACGTGGCAGAGCCTCGCGCGGGGCAGCGGCAGCATCGAGACGGACTACCTCAACGGCGAGATCATGCTGCTGGGCCTCCTCCACGGCGTGCCGACGCCGGTCAACCGCGCCGTCCAGGACCGCGTCACCCGGATGCTCGTCGAAGGCGGCACGCCGAGAAGCGTCCCACCCGCCGAGATCCTCGACCTGGCGCGCTCCTACGGAGCGGAGGTCTAGCCGTTCCGCCCTCGCGGGGACGGTGCTAGGCTCGGGGCGTTCGAGGAAGGAACCGTCATGGGTTGCCCCGTCCACATCTGGCTGCCGCTCATGGGTGCCGCCGCGCCGTTCGCGCGCGTCGCCCGCGACAAGTTCCGCTCGATCCGCCCTCGACGTGACGCGATGTCGACGGAGCCCCGCGAGATCAAGCGCTGGGCGCCGGTCGGACAGCCGTCCGAATCGACCGAAGCCAACTCCTAGGCACACCCACCGACCGAGTGTCCTGAGACCGGAAAGGCCTCCGCTTGGCCGATGCCATCTTCCACCGCGACGGCGACCTGTTCGTCCCGTCGGAGTTCGCCGGTAGCCCCTGGTATCGCGGCTTCGTGCATGGCGGCCCGCCCGCGGGCCTCCTCGCACGCTGCATCGAGGAACACGTCGGTGACCCCGAGTACCAGCTCGTCAGGCTGACCGTGGACCTGTTCCGCGCCGTCCCCTCGGTGCCCCTCCGCGCGACGGTGGAGACCGTGCGCGGCGGGCGACGGGTGATGGGCGTGCAGGCTTCGCTCTGGGCCGACGGCGTCGAGGTGACGCGCGCGTCCGCGCAGCTCCTCCGCCGCAGCGACGAGCCCGGCCTCCAGCCCCCCGTGCGCATCCCGGAGGGTCCCGAGGGGCTCCCGGTGACCCAGGGCTTCGCACGCGTGAAGGCTGACGGCACGGTCGAGCGTGCACCGCGCAGCCTGCCGGGCTTCCACAACACGATCGAGGTCGCATGGGCGACGCCGGAGAATGCGCCGCACCCCGCCTGCTGGATCCGCATCCCCATGCCCTTCGTGGAGGGCGAGCCCACCTCGGCAGCCACGCGAGCCGCGGCGCTCTCGGACTTCGGGAACGCCATCGCCGGGCGCTTCACGCTGGAGGGCCAGAGCGGCGGCTCCTACATCAACAGCGACGTCACCCTGTACATGGACCGCGACCCCGTCGGCGAGTGGGTCTGCCTCGAGGTCCCCTACCGCCAGGAGATCGCCGGCGTCGGGCACGTCGAGGCGATCTGGTACGACCGCGAGGGCCGCTACGCCCGCGGCATCGAGGCGCGCCTCGCGAACTCGCACCGCGACACGTAGGCCGGCGCGCTACCCCTCGACGGGCGGGGCGTCCGAGGCGAGACGCGCGATGGCGTCCGCCTCCATGCGATACGGGAGCCACTCCTGCTGGTGCGCCATCCCGTGCGCCTCGTAGAACGCGCGAGCAGGGTTCCAGTCGAGCACGGAGAGTTCGAGGCGGGGCCACCCGCGGTCGTGCGCGATCCTCGCGAGGGCGGTCAGCAGCGCGCTCCCGGCGCCCGATCCTCGGGCTTCCTCGGCGACGAACAGGTCCTCGCAGTAGAGCCCGGGGCTCCCTTCCCACGTCGAGTAGTTGGGGAAGAACAGCGCGAAGCCGACGGGAACCCCGCCCTGCTCCGCGATGATCGCCTCGAACACCGGGCGCTCGCCGAAGCCGTCGCGCAGGATCGCCTCGGGCGTGAGGTATACGCGTTCTGCCGGCTCGCGCTCAAACACGGCGAGGCCGCGGACGAACTCGATCATCGTCTCGGCATCCTCGGGGCGGGCGAAGCGGACCGTGGTCTCGGTGGGCATCTGGGCGAGGGTACCCGTACTGCCTCGTGCAGTCGCGAGGACGCACGTGCGGTCACGGCGAGGCTTGCTACCGTGACCGCATGAACCGCCTCGCGCACGAGTCCAGTCCGTACCTCCTCCAGCACGCCGAGAACCCCGTGGACTGGTACCCGTGGGGCGACGAGGCCTTCGCGAGAGCGCGCGCCGAGGAGAAGCCAATCCTGCTGTCGGTCGGCTACTCCTCCTGCCACTGGTGCCACGTGATGGCGCACGAGTCGTTCGAGAACGACGAGATCGCCGCCCTCATGAACGAGGGGTTCGTGAACATCAAGGTCGACCGGGAGGAGCGCCCGGACGTCGACTCCGTCTACATGACGTTCACCCAGGCGATGACGGGGTCCGGCGGCTGGCCGATGACGGTGTTCCTCACGCCCGACCTCGAACCGTTCTACGCCGGCACCTACTTCCCACCCGACGACCGCTACGGCCGCCCCGGCTTCCCGAAACTGCTGCAGAGCGTCACCCACGCGTGGCAGGAGAACCGCGGCAGCGTCGTCGAGTCGGCGCAGGAACTGACGGCGAAGGTCCGCGAGGCGGCGACGAACCAGACCGCGGGAGGCTCAGGCGATGTCACGACCGAGGCCTCCGCCGCCGCGTTCCGAGCACTGGAGAACGCCTTCGACCCGCACTGGGGTGGCTTTGGCCGCGCGCCGAAGTTCCCGAGCGCGTCCAACCTCGAGTACCTGCTGATGTACGGCGCACGGACGGGCGAGGAGGCCCCGACGGCGATGGCGCTCCACACCTGCCGCCGCATGGCCGAGGGCGGGATGTATGACCACCTCGGCGGCGGGTTCGCGCGCTACTCGGTGGATGCCAGGTGGCTGGTCCCGCACTTCGAGAAGATGCTCTACGACAACGCCCT
>CAYPYF010000100.1:0-8815 GCA_964414675.1 uncultured Dehalococcoidaceae bacterium | reverse complement strand
GGGGAGAGGGGGCCGGAGTCGGTGGTAGTGGGGCGTGGTTGGACGCGCGGGCGTCACGTCGGGCTCGCCCTTCGACAGGCTCAGGGTGAGCGGTGTTTGCGTGCTGTGTGCGCGGTTACGGGGGACGGGGTGAGTCGCTCGGCGAGTGGCTGCGGGGAGAGCCCTCACCCCATCCCTCTCCCCGTGTGGGGAGAGGGGGCCGGACGTCGGAGGCGGCTTCAGTCCTTGAAGGCGACGCCAACCTGGATGCGGAGGTCTCGCTCGAAGTAGGCGCGCATGACGGCGGAGGCGAGCTTGTCCGGGTCGTGGCGGTAGCGGCGCTCCTGGTCCACGAGGTCCGCGAGGACGAGGCGCGCCGTGCCGTAGTTGCCGTCGCCGGGCGCGACCACGGGCTGGGACTGCCACTCCGTGGGTAGGGGCCCGGCCGGGAGGTTGCTGTTCGCGAGGACGGCGTGACAGACGTCGTCGCGGCCGAGGTGGCGGCGGAGGACGGCGAGGTGCTCGGCGGCGTCGTAGTCGTCTGTCTCTCCGTGCTGGGTGGCGACGTTGGAGATGAAGACGGTGTAGCCGTCCGACTCCTGCATCGCGCGGTTGATGCCACGCACGAGGAGGTTCGGGAGGATCGAGGTGTAGAGGCTGCCGGGGCCGATGACGATCAGGTCCGCGTTGCGGATCGCCGCCATCACCAGCGGGTTCGCCTCGATGTCGCGGGGTTCGAGGCGGATCTCCTGGGGCGGGACGCCTCGGGACGGGACGAGCGACTCGCCCTTGACCTCGGTGCCGTCCGGGAAGCGTGCGACGAGCGCGACGTCGCCGAGGGTGGAGGGCAGGATGCGCCCGCGCACCGCGAGCACGCGGGAGGTCTCCTCGATCGCCGCCTCCACGCTGCCGGTCACCTCGGCCATCGCTGCGATGAAGAGGTTGCCGAAGGAGTGCCCGGCGAGGCCGTCGCCGGCGCGCTCGTCGAAGCGGTACTGGAAGAGCTCGGTGACGAGGGGCTCGGCCTCGGCGAGGGAGGCGATGCAGTTCCGGATGTCGCCGGGGGGGATGACCTTCAGGTTCTGGCGCAGCCGGCCGGAGGAGCCGCCATCGTCCGCCACGGTCACGACGGCCGTGAGGTTGGTGGTGTACTCCTTCAGGCCGCGGAGGAGGTTGGAGAGCCCGGTGCCGCCGCCGATGGCGACGATCTTCGGGCCGCGCCCCCTCGTGCGGTTGCGGTAGACGGCGTCGAACACGTCGGTCGGGCCGCTGGAGGGCGGCATGACGGCGAGGGCGACCGACTGGTTGAGCTTCCACGCCGAGACGATGGTGAGCGTGGACGCGCCGGTGATGAACAACAGTCCTCGCGCCCAGCGCGGGATGAACTGCAGGGTGACGTAGTAGGCCCACTCGGGGAAGACGAAGGTGGAGTAGGCCTCGCGGAGGAGGTACGCAAAGCCGAGCGCCATCACGGCAATGGCCACCAGCAGGAGGAACAGCCATCGCTTGATGTGCAGCCCGAAGTAGAGCCACCGCGTCAGGTTATCGCGACTCAAGCCACCCTCGATGTCGCCCGCCCCTGCGAAGTAAACGCCCGGGGGATCACGGGGTCAACCGCTGGCCGCGGCCCAACGGCGCGGACGCGCGCTATGACTGCTGGTCCAGGTGCCTGCGGAGCAGCTCCGTCACGGTGCCAGCGTCCGCGCGGCCCTTCGCGCCGCGCATGACCTGGCCCACGAGGAAGCCGATGGCGCTCTGCTTGCCGGCCCGATAGTCCTCGACGGCCTTCGGGTTCGCCTCGATGGCCGCGGTCGCGAGGGCGTCGATGGCGCCCTCGTCGTTGACGGCGCCGAGGCCCTGCGCGTCGACGATCGCCTTCGGCATCTGGCCGGTCTCGAACGCGACGCCGAGGACGTCCTTCGCCGTGGTTCCGGTGACCGCCTTCGACTCCACGAGGCGGACGAGCTCCGCGATGTGGGCCGGGGTGACCTTCGTCTCCGAGAGTTCAGCCTCCTGGCCGCGCTCGTTGAGGTGGCGTGCGACCTCGCCGATGAACATCAGGGCGACGGGGCGCGCGAGGTCGGCGCCCGCCAGCTCGACGGCAGCCTCGAAGGTGTCGGCACGCTCGCGGGAGTCCGTGAGCGTGCGGGCCTCGTCCGGGCTCAGGCCGTACGCGGACCCGAAGCGATGTCGGCGGGCGTCCGGGAGCTCCGGCATGCGGCCACGGATCTCCTCGAGGACCGATTCGTCGACGAGCATGGGGGGGAGGTCCGGCTCCGGGAAGTACCGGTAGTCGTTGGCCTCCTCCTTGGAGCGCTGGGAGACGGTCTCGCCGGTGGCGTCCACGTATCCGCGGGTCTCCTGGATGATGCGTTCGCCGGCGTCCTTCATCCGGGACTGACGCTCGATCTCGAACTCGATCGCCTTCTGCACGGAGCGGAAGGAGTTCATGTTCTTGACCTCGACCTTGGTGCCGAGGGCTTCCTGGCCGCGCGGGCGGATGGAGATGTTGGCGTCGCAGCGGAGGCCGCCCTTCTCCATGTCCGCGTCCGCGATCTGGAGGTAGCGCATGGTCTGCCGCAGCTTGCGGAGGAACGCCGCCGCCTCGGCGCCGGAGTGCATGTCCGGCGTCGTCACGAGCTCCATGAGCGGGGAGCCGGAGCGGTTCACGTCGATCAGCGAGTAGCCCTCCGAACCGTCGTCGCGGTGGAGGAGGCGGGCGGTGTCTTCCTCGAGGTGGATGCGCTCGAGGTGGACGGTCTGCGGGGCGCCATCGACCTCGATCAGCAGTTCACCGCCGAGGCAGAACGGCTGGTCGAACTGGGAGATCTGGTAGCCCTTCACGAGGTCCGGGTAGGGGTAGTTCTTGCGGTCGAACTTCGCGTACCGCGGGATCGTGCAGCCGAGGGCGAGACCGGCCATGAGGGTGTAGGCGACGGCCTGCTCGTTGATGACGGGGAGCATCCCCGGCATACCGAGGCAGACGGAGCAGACGTGGGTGTTGGGGGCAGTGTCGAAGTACTCGCGGTCGCAACCGCAGAACATCTTCGACTTCGTCTTCAGCTGGATGTGGACTTCCACGCCGATGACGGCCTCATAGTCGGTCTTCGTGGTCGTGGTCATATCCGCTCCGCTTCTGTATCCATCCTACCCCGCCCTCGCGGCAGGGGCCGCTCCTCGGTCGCGCCGGTAGGCAGGACTACAATCGCCGCATGGCCCTCGATCCGTCCTCGCTGCCGCCCCTGGACCACGACGCGCCGGGGACGCCGATCCGGATCCTCTCGACGAAGTTCGACGGGTCGCCGCACTACGAGTACTGGGGCCGGCTGATCGACCAACACGACGGCGTGATCCGCGTGATCACGGACGCCGGGACGCCGACGCGCTCCTACCGCGGCGAGGGCGCCATGCGGAGCCGGATGACGCAGCTGTTCTTCACGGACCGCTGGTACAACGTGTTCCACAACTACGAACCCGTCGGCCGCCTGGGGATGCACTGGTACGCGAACGTGGGCACGCCCGCACGCCTTGAGGGCGACACGCTGCAGTGGGTGGACCTGGACCTGGACCTGATGGACACGGAGGTGCGCGGCATCTTCGTGGACGACGAGGACGAGTTCGCCGAGCACCAGGTGCGCATGGGCTACCCGCCGGAGATCGTGGCGAGCGCAGAGGCGGCCCTCGCGGAGTTGCTGGCCCTCTCGCAGTCGCTCGTGTTCCCGCTGGACCATCACATGCACGTGCCGCCGGAGGCCCGCCGCCGCGCGTAGACTCGACGCCATGCCCAAGCGACCCGACCTGCCGCCGGGCGTCCAGCCCGAGTTCTTCCAGGAGCCCCGCCGCGCCGCCGTCCCCGTGGGGGCGCCTCTGGCGGCGCGGATGCGGCCGCGCACCCTCGACGAGTACGAGGGGCAGGAGCATATCGTTGGGCCCGGTGGGCCGCTCCGGCGGTTCATCGAGGGCGACGGGTTGCCCTCGATCATCCTGTGGGGGCCGCCAGGGTGCGGGAAGACGACGCTCGCCAACATCATCGCGAACCGGACCGCGCGGCACTTCGAGGAACTCTCCGCCGTCACCAGCGGGATCGCGGACGTGCGGCGGGTGGTGAAGGAGGCGGCTGACCGCCTGAAGATCTCCGGTGTGCGCACGATCCTGTTCGTGGACGAGCTGCACCGCTTCAACCGCACCCAGCAGGACGGCCTGCTGCCGCACGTGGAGGCGGGCACAGTCACCCTCATCGGTGCGACCACCGAGAACCCCTCGTTCTACGTGGTGGCGCCGCTGCTCTCGCGTTGCCGGGTCTTCCGGCTGGAGCTGCTCGCGCCCACGGTGGTGGAGAGCCTCCTGATGGAGGCGATCCGCGACGAGGAGCGTGGCCTGGGCGCGATGGAGCTGACGATCGACGACGAGGCGCTCGACGCGATCTCGCAGGCGGCGGCCGGGGACGCACGGTCGGCGTACAACATCCTGGAGGCCGCCTCGACGCTCGCGTCGCAGACGCCGGATGGCGAGGGGCATCCGCACATCACGCGCGCCGTGGTGGAGATGGCGGCGCAGCACCGCACGATCCTGTACGACCGCGAGGGCGACGCCCACTACGACACCATCTCCGCGTTCATCAAGAGCGTCCGTGGATCCGACCCGGATGCGTCGCTCTACTGGCTCGCGCGGATGCTGGAGGCGGGCGAGGACCCGATGTTCGTCGCACGCCGCCTCGTGATCCTCGCCTCGGAGGACATCGGACTCGCGGCACCGGGGGCGCTGTCGCTGGCGATGGCGACGCAGCAGGCGGTGCACTTCCTGGGGATGCCGGAGGGGCGCCTGCCGCTGGCGGAGGCGACGGTGTACCTCGCGCTCGCACCGAAGTCGAACAGCGCGTACGCGGCGTACACGCTGGCGCACGAGGACGCCCTGCGTACGCGCAACGAGCCGGTACCCCTCCACCTGCGGAACGCAGCGACGCCGCTGATGAAGCAGTTCGGGTACGGCGACGGCTACCAGTACGCCCACGACCACGAAGGCCACGTGGCGCCGGACCAGAAGTACCGGCCGGACGCCGTGGAGGGGAACCGCTACTACGTCCCCGGCGACCTGGGGTACGAGGCGCGCGGGCGTCCTCAGTCGTAGCGCCGCGGCGACCAGAGATCGGAAGAGGGCGGGCCAGCGGCCCGCCCTCTTCGTGTCGCCCTCGACCGGTGCGAGGTGACGCTACCGGGGTGTGGTGACTACTCGACCGTGAAGGCCGTGGCCATGCCGCCCTGGTAGTGGCCGGCGATGTTGCAGAACAGGATGTAGTTGCCGGCATCGAGCGTGAACGCGCCGGACTCCGTGGTGGCCGCGGGGAACTCGGCGATGCGGCCGACGATGTCTAGGCCGGACTCGTCCACCTGGGCGCCCTCGACGGGGAGGGCGTCCACGGCCTCGTCCGAGCGGACGACGATGAACTCGTGCGGCAGCGCGCCCGTGTTCTCAGCCTCGAAGGTGACCTCGCCCGCCGGGGCGGAGGCACTGTCGAGCCCGATGGCGAACTCGGACAGCGTGGCCTTGATCGTGGTCTCGGCGGCCTCGGTCGCTGTGGCCTCGGTGGTGGGTTCGGTCGTGGCGTCAGCGTCGTCGTCAGACGAGCAGGCGGCGAGGAGGGCGAGCGACAGCGCGCCCATGGCGAACAGCAGCGCGAACCGGGTGAAACGACTCTTCATGGAACTTCTCCCTCTGGTGTTCCCACCAACTCGTGTGTCGGTGGTGTTTCCACGCTACGTCTTGTGACGGTACGCACAATCCGCGCGGGAGATTCACACAGGCGGGGTGAGATTTGGACGGGGCCGGGTGAGCGGGCGCCTAGTCGACCGTGAAGGAGGTGAACATCCCGGCGGTGTAGTGGCCGCCGAGGTTCGAGAAGATCACATAGGTGCCGGCATCCAGGTCCGCGGTGATCGTCGCGGTGGCGGCCGGATCGAGCGAGCCGGAGTCGCCGAGCACCTCGACCTGCGTGGTGTCCACGCTGACCTGCGCGAGGGGCAGCGAGCCCGCGTCGCCCTCGTGGGGGACGATGACGAACTGGTGCGGGAGGGCGCCGCCGTTCGTGACCTCGAACGTGACGGTGCCTGCCGAGACCGTCTCCGGCGATAGGCCGATGGCGAACTCGTGGGGCGAGCCGAGCGTCACCGCGACGGTGCGTTCCGGGTCCGCGGTCGCCTCGGTGCCGCCCTCGGAGCCGTCGTCGTCCGAGGCGCCGACGCACCCGACGAGCGCGGCGGCGAGGGCGCCCAGCACGACGAGTCCGACCAGCCCACTCCAGCGCAGCCTGCGATTCATCCGGGTCCTCCACACTATGGGCGAGCTTCAGGTGATTGAACCGCACCGGCGCGTTGTCCGCCGTACCATGCCCGCGCTCGTCGAGGCGACGCGCAGGGGAGGGACGACATCATGGGCCTGAAGGATCGCACGCCGACGACTGTGGAGGAGTACCAGGGGTACCGATCTCGTCTGACGAACTGGGGACGATGGGGAGCCGACGACCAGTTCGGGACCCTGAACCACATCACGGACGCAACGAGGAAGGCGGCGGCCAGCCTCGTACGGGACGGTCGCACGGTCTCCTGCGCAAACCCGCTCGCGACGCGGGCGGTGATCCCGGACGAGCGGCGGAACCGGGTGGCGGCGGACCATCGGATGACCGTGAACCCCGGATCGTGTGTCGACTACATCGGCGTCTCGTACCACGGGTTCGTGAACACCCACATCGACGCGCTGTGCCACATCTTCACCGGCCCCACCACTGATGGAGCGGGCGGACGCCTCTACAACGACGTCGACCCGGCCCTCATCACCGAGGAGGGCGCGGGGACGCACTCGATCGACCGGTGGCGGAACGGCATCGTCACGCGCGGGGTGCTGTACGACATCCCGAGGATGCGCGGCCAGGAGCACCTGCAGCACGGCGAGCCGGTGGAGGGCTGGCACCTGGAGGACTGGGCGAAGCAGGTGGGCATCACGCCGCAGGCGGGCGATGCCGTCCTGATCCGCTCCGGCGCCGCGCCGTTCTGGGCGGCGAATCCGGGCTTCCAGATGGAGATGCCGCTGAACACGCCGGGCGTGGCGGTGTCCTGCCTCGAATTCCTGCACGACACGGACGCCGGCCTGATGGGCTGGGACCTGCAGGAGGCCGGCGGTCAGAGCGACTACGGCGAGCGCATCCCCGTGCACGCGATCGCGATCCCCCACATGGGGCTGCCGCTGCTGGACAACGCGAGCTTCGAGGCGCTCTCGGAGGCCTGCGCGGAGACCGGGCGCTACGAGTTCATGCTCACGATCGCGCCGCTGGTCGTCCTCGGCGGTACCGGTTCGCCGGTGAACCCGATCGCGACGTTCTAGGGGAGCGTCGGGCGTGATCGGCGGCCCCCGCCGACCGACGGTCGTTGGCCCTCGTCGGCGAGGTGGGTCACGGCGCGAAACAACGCGAGCCACTGATCGAACGTGGCCTGCGTGGGAGGCTCGGCGACCGCCAACCGGAGGTCTCGCCGCAGGTGCTCGACCTGGGGCCTGGTGAACACGTGTCGCAGCGCCTTGTCCAGGGTGCGTCCGCGGCCCACGGTGCGGCGGAGGAACGCGCGGTAGGCGTCCTCGTCCGAGACGAGCGCCGGACTGCGGCGCGCCAGCCAGAGGTAGGCGCAGTCGACCGACGGCGGCGGCACGAACTCGATGGGTCGGAGCGGCCTCAGGATCTCGACGTGCCACCAGGGCTTGAGTTCGAGCGAGAGGAGCGTCTCCGGAGCCCAGGGTGTCCCCGCGAACCGTTCGGCTGCCTCGTGCTGGACGATGAGATGGGCATCCCTGGCGCTGGACCGGCGGATGTGCTGGACGGCCTCTGCCGTGATGTTGAACGGCAGGTTGGCGACGATGCGGACGTCGCGAGGCACCTCGAGTGCCAGGAAGTCCCCGTGGACGACCTCGACGCGACCGCCGAAGCGATCCTCGACCTCCTCGGCGAGCGCGGAGTCGATCTCGACGGCGGTGACGCGGGCGCCGGTTGCGACGAGCGCTTCCGTGAGCATGCCGTGGCCCGGCCCGACCTCGACGACGTGATCGCCCGGGCCAATGGATGCAGATGCGACGAGGCGGGAAGCGAGCTCTCTACGCCGAAGGAAGTGCTGTGAGAACTCGGGCCGCCGACGCGCGGCGGACACGGTTGAGGACCGTAATCATGGGACGACTCCTCGTCCGAGCATATCGTGTGCCGCGTACGCCATTCCAGTGCGGACGCTGGGTGCTCGGCACGTGCTGACGTTGTCGTCTGGCGTGCTAGATTCTCGCGGCCGGGAAGGGGCACCCGTGGACCGTCCGCTGGAGGGCATCCGCGTCCTGTCGATGGAACAGGCCGCCGCATTGCCGTTCACCATGCGTCACCTCGCCGACCTCGGCGCGGAAGTCATCCGCGTCGAGTCGCATGCGCGTGCCCGCCCGCCGTCCGTGACGGAGACGGACCTGGCCCGGAACAAGCGGCGCTGGGGCCTCGACCTGGGCGTCGAGGGCGCTCCGGAGCTCTTCCGCCGGGTCGCGGCGAACGTCGACGTGGTCGCGCACAACTTCACGCCGCGGGTGATGCGCAAGTTCGGCATCGACTTCGAGTCGATCCGCGCGATCAACCCGGACGTCGTGTACCTCTCGATCACGGGCTTCGGGACGACCGGGCCGTGGGGCGAGCGTCCGCTCTTTGGGCCGGGCGCAGAGGCAGTCTCAGGACATAACTTGATGATCGGCGAGCCGGACGCGTGGCCGGGCCGTCCGGGAACGATCGTCTACGGGGACAACAACACGGGCCTCAACGGGGCGTTCG
>CAYPYF010000099.1:0-8907 GCA_964414675.1 uncultured Dehalococcoidaceae bacterium | reverse complement strand
TGGCTTCCGCCGCTTCACCCCCACCCCAACCCTCCCCCCTCAAGGGGGAGGGTTGGGGTGGGGGTGAAGCGGCGGAAGCCACCACTGACCTGAGGCCGCAGCCATGACGGTCGGAAGCGACGCCCCGACTGTCTGACCCCCTCCCCCTTTATGGGGGAGGGTTGGGGTGGGGGAAACACAGTGGAACCCATAGATCCGGTGGAACCCACAGACCTGCGGCCCGTCAGGCACCAGCCATGACCCGCGTCGGCATGCTCGGCGGCACCTTCGACCCGCCCCACAACGCCCACCTCGCACTCGCCGAGGCCGCCCGCGCCACCCTCCACCTCGACCGCGTCGTCGTCGTCCCCGCCGGCGACCCCTGGCGGAAGCGCGACCGCACCGTCACCCCCGCCGTCGCCCGCGTCGAGATGGTGCGTGCCGCCGTCGCCGGGCACCCGTGGATCAGCGTCTCCACCGTCGAGGTCGACCGAGACGGTCCGTCCTACACCGCCGAGACGCTCGCCGCCCTCGTCCAGCCCGACGAGCAGTGGTGGTTCATCCTCGGCGCCGACGCCCTCGCCGACATGCCCCACTGGTCGGAGCCCAACCGCATCCTCCAGCTTGCCCGCCTCGCCGTCGCCCGTCGCCCCGACTCCGCTGGCCCGCTCCTCACCCCCGAGGTACGCACAGCCCTCCCCCGGATCGAATCCCGCATCGACTTCATCCAGATGCCCCAGCTCGACATCTCCGCCACCGAGGTCCGCCGCCGCATCGCCACCAACGAACCCACCGAGGACCTCCTCCCCCCCGCCGTCCGCGAGGTTATCGACCGCCTCGCCCTCTACCGCTAGCGCCTCCGGATCCGGCCCCCTCCCCCTCTGGGGGAGGGCGGGGGAGAGGGTCGACGCGTCACCCTCAAACACCCGCTCCGCCGAGCACTACCAACCCTCGAATACACACAGGGAGTGAAGCAGTCGCACACAACAAAGCCCCGGCAGGACACACCCACCGAGGCAAACAACAACTGCCGGTGATCTGGAGACCCCGCTAAGGATTCGGATCAGGCCGCGCCGAAAACCCCTCAGGTGGCCGCCCCACCAGGATCGACGACCGTGGGATCGGCGGCAGCAGGAACGGACGCAGGTCCGCGTCCCGCACAAACTCGAACCCAGCGTCCGAGGCCAACCGCTTCAGCGTCCGCTGCGACCGCAACCGCGGCTGCTTCACACCCGTCGACACCACCCGGGCGTTCCACGCGTCGAGGCGACGGTTCCCCGTCGGCCCGAACTCCCAGATCACGCCCAGACCGCCCGGCTCCAGCACCCGCCGGATCTCCGCGAACAGCCCCAGCGTGTCGATGTCGTCGAAGTGCTTCACCAGGTGCCCGCACAGCACGAGGTTGAACGCACCGTCCCGGAACGGCAGCGCCGTCGCGGACCCCTGCACGAACCCCGCGTGACGCCTCGGGTTGTTCTCGTCGAGGACCGCCTGCTCCAGCATCGCGCGCGACACGTCGAGGCCGACCGGCGGCACGTCGCACCCCAGCTGGTCGTCCAGCGTCCGCAGGATGTTCCCGCGCCCCACCCCGATGTCGAGCAGCCGCGTCGAGGCGTCCAGTTTTAGGTTCTTCGGCAACCGGTACAGCGGCAGGTTCACCGCCCACTGCCCCGGCCCCATCAGCCACCGAAACCCAAACGCCGAAGCACTCGACCCGCGCAGCCACCGCTCATACTCCGCCGCGCGCGCAGGTAGCGCGCTCAATCGCGCACCGGGGGCTCGCTCATCGGAAGGCTTCGCGTCCACGCCAACATCCTCCCATCGCCTCCCCATGCGATCGAGGTACCCGCGCCGCTCACCCCCCGGACTCCGGAATCCGGCCCCCTCCCCCACTGGGGGAGGGCGGGGGAGAGGGTCGAAGCGCCCCCCTCAAACATCCCCGACTCGTCGAGGCACTACCAGCCCACGCCGCCGACCGGGCGCCAACAACCCTCCAAGCCCCCCAGCTCGGGAACCAACCCACCCCGCAGATCGTTATCACCAGCGGGAGGGCCTTCATGCTGCTGCGCTCACTCGTCGCACTCACCACCGTCGCCGCCGTCTCGTTCGCCCTCGTCGCCTGCGCCCGCGACAGTGACGAGGACAGCACCCCCGAGCCGATCGTCCCCACGGCAGAGCTCACCCTCACCGCCTCCCCCGCCGCGACCGATGTCCCCGGCGCCGGCTCCGACACCCCGCGCCGCACCGGCGACCCCGCGCTCGACGTCATCATCGAGGCCGTCGAGGCCCGCGACATCGGGGCGCTCGCCCCGCTCGTCCAGGACACCACCGTCGGCTGCACCACCGCCGACGGCATGGGCGGGCCGCCGAAGTGCGAAGACCACATGGCCGAAGGCGCCGAGCTCACCATGTTCCCGTACGGTTCGTGCGAGGGCGCCTGGACCCGCTTCGGCGTCCAGACCGTCGCCGACTTCGCCTGGCGCACCGCCGGCCTCTGGGGCGTGGTCCACGTCGACCAGTACTGGGAGGTCACCGACGGCTGGCCGACCCCGGACACCTTCCTCGCCTTCCACACCACCACGCCGTCCGGCGCCAGCGTCGCCTACCTCGAGGTCGCGGCCGGCCGCATCGTCCGCGCCAGCTTCGGCTGCGGCGGTGCGCTCGAGGATCTCCTCGCCGTCTCCTCGATGCAGTTGTCCCTCGCCTACGGCCCCTGGGACGAACCTACCGAGACTGCCCCCGCGTCCCCGCCCACCACCGGTATCGCCCCCGTCGATGGCATCCTCGCCGCCGTCGACGCCTACGACTGGATGGCGCTCCGCCAGTCGGCCTTCGACGCGATGGAGGACCTCCCCCCGGTCGCGTGTGAGGTCGACCCGGTCGGCCCCGGCGCGCTGCCCTGCGGCCCGAAGGACTCTCCCGGCGACGCGCTCCCGGTCTTCCCGCTCGCCTACTGCGAGGGCGCGCTCGTCCGCGACCCCGGCGACGCCATCGCGGCGATCCTCAACGGCGCCCCCGCCCTCCACGCCGTCGTCGAAGCACCCACCGAGCCCTCCCAGTCCGAGCTCTACCCCCACGGCGCCTACTGGATCGTCTACGACCTCGGCGCGACCGAGGGCCGGCCCGCACACCCCGTCCGGCTCCACGTCACCGCCGAGGGCAACCTCACCGCGATCTGGTACGGCTGCTCCCCGCCCGTCGACGAACTACTAGAGTGGCAGGGCAACCCACTCCCCGAGGTCGACGTCCGCGAGGAGTAGCCCCGCCTGTCCGAGGTAGTCCATGCGCCGCCTGTCCGCCCTCGTCGCCCTCTGCGCACTCGCCTTCCTCGCGGCGTGCAACAGCGACACCGGCGACACGCCCACCCCCACCGCCGAGGCGACAGCAACCACCGAGGCGACAGCAACCACCGAGGCGACAGCAACCACCGAGGTGCCCACGACACTGGCTCCAGAGGTCGCCTCGACGCCCGAGCCCACGCCAAGCGCGACGCCGACGCCTCAGCCCACCTCAGTCACCGGCCCCCGTCGCACCGGCGACCCTGCGCTCGACACGATCCTCGAGGCCGTCGAGGCGCGCGATGTCGGCACCCTCCTCGCGCATCTACGCACCGAGGTCGTCGAATGTCGCGGCCCGGACGACCCAGCACAGATCGGCTCGCCGCCTTCGTGCGAGGAAGAGGGCGTCCCGCCCGGGACCGAGCTGACCGTGGCGTATCGGGGTGGGTGTGAGGGGAACCCCTACACGGACCTACGTGCCGGACTCGAGAACTGGCTCCTCCAGCAGGACGGCCTCTATGGCGTGTCCGACGCGTACGGGCAGCGCAACCTCGTCTTCCACGGTGTGTTCGGGGGGCTCAATGCTGGGAAGGCGCTCTGGATCGAGGACGGACAGATCATCTTCGTGAGCTACGGCTGCGGCGCCGCAGCCAGCTTCATGGCGCCGCCCGAGACGCTCGCATACGGCCCATGGCTCGAGCCGCTCACCCCGCGCGTCGAGGCCGTCCGCACGCTGATGGCGCCCCTGCTCGACGCCGTCGAGGCAGGCGACGCGAGGCCGCTCATCGACGCCACCGAGCAGGACTTCCTGTCCCACGGCTGCCAGACCTCGCGCGACGCAGCAGCCTCGGTCACCAGGTTCGTCGAGGATGACCCGACCCTCGTCGGTATCTACGAGCCGCCCAGGCGCGCCTGGCTCGATGAATGGTGGCTGATCTTCCGCCTCGCCGAGGGCGACCACGTGCGCCTGGTCGTAGACGCCCGACCGCGCATCGCCTCGATCTTCGCGCCCTGCGAGGCGACGCTGGAGCGCGTCACACTCGGGTCGAGCGGCGACCCCGTGCCCCTGCTCTGGGCGCCAGCCGAGGACGAGTGACGACAGTGAGCGGCGGCTCAATACCCCGGCGGCCGCGCCGTCCGGACCTCGGTGTTCTCCAGGTCGAAGGTCATCCGCACGTTCGCGCCGCGCTCCGCGCCCCAGTCGCACATCGCCGCCAGCTCGCGTAGCCGCGGCGCGAGGTGCTCGTACCCCACCACGATCGGCGCCAGCGTTGCGTCCGGGTGCTCCCAGTGCTCCGCGATCGCTCGCGCGCACCCCGCGAGGTTCGAGGCTGGCTGCCACGCCTGGTCCAGCTCCATGCGGTCCTGCGGCGTCTCCACGTTCCGATCCGCATATCGGTACACCGGTCGCAGGTCCACCTTCAGCCCGCGCTTCAGGTGCGACGCCGCCTGCGCCAGCTCATGCGACCCACCCATCTCCGCCAAGTACGCCCACGAGATGAAGAACAGCACGATCGCCGGATCGTCCGAGAAGTCCAGGGGACACGCCTCGTCCGTGCTGAACTCGACGAAAAACCGGTCAGCCCACGACTTCGCCCCGCTCACGACAGCCCACCCATCGCGCACCCCAGGTTCGAGTCCCTCCCCCTCCGACTCTGATTCCGGCCCCCTCCCCCTCTGGGGGAGGGCTGGGGAGAGGGTCGACAGGACAGTCGCGAGCAGCGCCTCCGCTCCAGGCACACCAACCGCCTCGAACGCGCCGCAGATCTGACCCCCTCCCCCTCGACGGGGGAGGGTTGGGGTGGGGGTGAATCGGTAGCAACCAACGGGAACCTCACGAGTTGAGGGCGGTCGAAGACAACGGAGTCCGACCAGCGAGAGCAAGCACTACAGGTCGAGCGTCGCCTCGAGCGCGTGGGTGGTGATGAACTTCTTGCGAGGCGCAACCTCGTCACCCATCAGCGTGTTGAACAGCTCGTTCGCCACTTCCGCATCCTGCACCTCAACGCGCAGCAACTGCCGATGCTCCGGGTTCATCGTCGTGTCCCACAGCTGCTCGGCGTTCATCTCGCCGAGGCCCTTGTAGCGCTGGATGTGCGAGCCCTTCTCGGTGTGCTCCTTGAAGTACTCCTCGCGCGCACGGTCGTCGAACAGCCATGTCGTGCTGCGGCCGCGCGTGATCGAGTAGAGCGGCGGCTGCGCGATGAAGAGGTGCTCCTCCGCGATCACCTCCGGCATGAACCGGTAGAAGAACGTGAGCAGCAGCGTCCGGATGTGCGCCCCGTCCACGTCCGCGTCCGTCATGATCACGATCTTGTGGTAGCGCAGCTTCTCGGAGTTGTACTCCTCGCCGAAGCCCGTCCCCAGCGCCGTGATGATGTTCCGGATCTGCTCGTTCTCGAGCATCTTGTCCAGGCGCGCCTTCTCCACGTTCAGGATCTTGCCGCGCAACGGCAGCACCGCCTGCGTCCGCCGGTCGCGCGCTGCCTTCGCCGAACCACCGGCCGAGTCGCCCTCCACGATGTACAGCTCGCACTGTGCGGGGTCGGTCTCGGAGCAGTCCGCCAGCTTGCCGGGCAGGTTGGACCCTTCGAGGACGCCCTTGCGCTGCACCAGGTCGCGCGCCTTGCGCGCCGCCTCGCGGGCTCGGGCTGCGGTGAGCGACTTCTCGACGATCTTCCGGGCCATCCCCGGGTTCTCCTCGAGCGTCTGCGCGAGCGCCGTACCGACGGCGGACTCGACGAGGCCCTTCACCTCCGGATTGCCCAGGCGGGTCTTCGTCTGGCCCTCGAACTGTGGTTCGCTGATCTTCACGGAGATCACCGCCGCGAGGCCCTCGCGCACGTCGTCACCCGTCAGGTTCGCGTCGTTGTCCTTCAGGATCTTCGCCTTGCGCGCGTACTCGTTGAGGACGCGCGTGAGGGCGGTGCGGAACCCGGTGACGTGGGAGCCGCCGTCGATCGTCTTGATGACGTTCGCGAACGAGTGCACCACCTCGCCGAAGGTGTCGTTGTACTGGAGCGCGACCTCGACGAAGGCGTCCTCGGTCTCGTGCGCCACGTAGATCGGGTCCGGGTGTAATGGCTGACGGGTGCGGTTCAGCTGCCGCACGAACGCCTGGATCCCTGAGTCGAAGTAGAACGAGCGCTCGCGCCCGTCGTCGCGCAGGTCGATGAACTGGATCATCAACCCCTTGGTCAGATACGCCATCTCGCGGAAGCGCTGCGCGAGCATGTCGAAGTCGTAGTCCAGCGTCTCGAACATCTGCGGGTCGGGCATCCACGCGATCGTGGTGCCGGAGATGTCCTTGTCCACCTTGCCGGACCTCTTGAGCTCGTTCTGCGGTACCCCCCGTGCGTAGTCCTGCGCCCACAGCGCGCCGTCCTGGCGCACCTCCACGTGCAGCGTCTCGGACAGCGCGTTCACCACCGAGGCGCCCACCCCGTGGAGGCCACCCGAGACCTTGTACCCGCCCCCGCCGAACTTGCCGCCGGCGTGCAGGACGGTCAGCACCGTCTCCACCGCGGAGAGGCCGGTCTTCGTGACCTTCCCCACCGGGATGCCGCGTCCGTTGTCGACAACCTCGCACGAGGAGTCCGGCCGGATCGTGACGACGATCTTGTCGCAGTACCCGGCCATCGCCTCGTCGACGGCGTTGTCGACGATCTCGAAGATCAGGTGGTGCAGGCCACGCTGGTCGGTCGAACCGATGTACATGCCGGGACGGCGACGGACGGCTTCGAGACCTTCCAGGACCTGGATATTGTCGGCGGTATAGGTCGACGCCGGCTTGTTGGCCTTCGAAGCTGTCGTGGTCATCTAGTCCCGTTCACTCGCGGCGCATCGCGCCCTTGAGGTGTGTGCGACCCATTCCGTCGTACCGGCCTCGACGACGCGCGCGCACCCGGATCGGGGGCGCATCGACGGGCAATGCTGGCGGCGCCCCGGGGAGTCTGTGGGACCGTTCCAGACCCCCGAATTGTACCATGCCCAACCGCTAAAACCCGCGCGATTTCAGGCGATCAAGCCCTCCCAGGCTCCCGATCCGGCCCCCTCTCCCCACACGGGGAGAGGGCTGGGGTGAGGGTCTCCCCCGCCCCGCTACGATCGCCACATGACCGACCCCTCCGAGGACCGCGACGAGATCACCCTGCACTCCATCGCCACCGTCCGAAACGGCGAGCACGACCTCGCCCTCTGGGACTGGTCGCGCGTCGAGTCGCGCATCGAGTTCCCCTCAGACTTCGAGGACCGACTGCTCGGCCTCGACGGCTACTCCCACGTGATCGTCGTCGGCTGGATGGACCAGTTCCCGCCCGAGTACCTCGAACGTCCCACCGCGTACCCCGCCGGCGACGAGAAGTACCCGCTCCAGGGCGTGCTCGCCCTCCGTGGAGGGCGTCCCAACCCGGTCAGCGTCACCGTCTGCGAGCTCCGCGGGGTGGATGGCTCCACCCTCACTGTCCGCGGCCTCGACCTCGTCGACGGCACCCCCGTCATCGACGTGAAGCCCTACGTCGCCCACTACGACTCCGTCCCGAAGGCGAAGATCCCGAAGTGGGCCGGCGGCTAGTGCCCTCACCTCGTTCCACTCGTCGAGGCCTCCCGGTCCGCTCCTCCGGCGGCCGCCTCCAGGCGGGCCGCACCGGCCTCGAGGAGCAGGCGACCAGCGGGCGGCTGGCCGCTGACGGTACTGGCAGCCCCGCGCGGAAGCCGCCGACGAAGCGACAGCTCGACGCGATCTACGCCGCCCTCCGCGAGACGTACGGCCCGCAGCAGTGGTGGCCCGCCGCCTCCGAGGACCCCGAGGAGCAGCGCTTCGAGATCTGTCTCGGCGCGATCCTCACCCAGAACACCTCCTGGCGCGGCGCCGCGGCTGCCCTCGCCAACCTCCGCGCGGAGGGCCTGACCGACGCCGCCTCGATCCTCGACACCCCGCTCGATGTCCTCGGCGACCTCGTTCGCCCGTCCGGGCACTTCAACGTGAAGGCCCGCAAGCTCCACGCCTTCTGCGAGGCGGTGCTCTTCGATGGCAGCGGCTCCGTCGACGGACTCCTCGAGGGCGAGCCCGCCGAGGTGCGCGCCCGGCTCCTCGGGGTATGGGGCATCGGCCCCGAGACCGCGGACGCCATGACGCTCTACGCCGCCCGCAAGTCCACGTTCGTCGTCGACGCCTACGCCTACCGCATCTTCGAGCGGCTCGGCTGCCCGCCCGGCCTCCGCAAGTACGACGTCTACCGCGACTTCTTCCTCGCGCGCCTCGGCCCGGACGTCTCGTTCCTCAACGAGTGGCACGCGCTCCTCGTCCGCCACGGCCAGCAGACCTGCACGAAGTCACGCCCGAGGTGCGGCGACTGCCCGCTCCTCCGCCGCTGCGACTTCGGCCGCACCGAACTCGCTCGGTAGGCAGTCGCCCGCACACCCCGCGATGCGTGTGCTCCGCGAGGGCCGCCCGCGCGCCTGCCGCCGTTGCCGCTGCGGGTCGCTCGCGACAGACTGAAGCCGCAGCCCTCAGCGGAGAACACGTATGGACCTCGGCATCGTTGGCAAGGCACGCAGCGGGAAGACCTCGGTCTTCAACGCCGTCACGCGCGGCACGCCGACGTTGGGCTCGTTCCCGGCGGAGTACGCGCCCACCTGCGCCGTGCCG
>CAYPYF010000098.1:1395-9241 GCA_964414675.1 uncultured Dehalococcoidaceae bacterium | reverse complement strand
TCGAACAGCGGCTCTTTGTCCTCCTGGTTGTCCTTGTTGTAGGCGAGCGGCTGTCCCTTGAGCAGCGTCAGGATCTGCACGAGGTTGCCGATGACGCGGGCACTCTTGCCTCGGGTGAGCTCGGCGACGTCCGGGTTCTTCTTCTGCGGCATGATGCTGGAGCCGGTGGAGTAGCGGTCGTCCAGCTTCGCGAAGCCGAACTCCGCGCTGCACCACAGGATGATCTCCTCGGCGAGCCGTGAGAGGTGCACGGCCGTGAGGGCCGCCGCGGACTGGTAGTCGAAGACGAAGTCGCGGTCCGAGACGGCGTCGAGCGAGTTCTCGCTGATGCCCTCGAAGCCGAGTTCCTCGGCGACGGACTCGCGGTCGATGGGGTAGGTGACGCCCGCGAGGGCGCCCGCGCCGAGGGGGAGCACATTCGCGCGGGCGCGGGCCTGCGTGAACCGCTCCGTGTCGCGCGTGAACATCGCCTCGTACGCGAGGAGGTGGTGCGCTAACAGGATCGGCTGCGCGCGCTGGAGGTGCGTGTAGCCCGGGATGACCGTCTCCGCCTCGCGCTCGGCGAGGTCGATGAGCGCGCCTCGGAGGCCACGGAGCAGCGCCGAGGTTTCGTCGCACGCGGCGCGGGTGAAGAGCCGCGTGTCCGTCGCGACCTGGTCATTCCTCGAACGGCCCGTGTGCAGGCGCCGCCCGGCGTCGCCGATGCGCTCGGTGAGGACGGCCTCGATGTTGAGGTGGATGTCCTCGCGGTCGAGCCGGAACTCGAACGTCCCGGCGTCGATCTCCTCGCGGATCCGCGTGAGCCCCTCGACGATGGCATCCCGGTCGGCCTCGGGGATGATCCCCTGCTTCGCGAGCATCCTCGCGTGGGCGATGGAGCCCGCAATGTCCTCGCGGTAGAGACGCCTGTCGAAGTCGATGGAGGCGTTGAACTGGTCGACGAGCGCGTCGGTCTCACCGCTGAAGCGTCCGCCCCAGAGCTTGCTCGATGCCGGTGCGCCATCCTCGGAGGTCATGTGCGGAGACTAGCGGTCGGGGGTGTTGGGGGCGATGGATCGGGTACGCTGAAAGCGTAGGAGGGCACGATGTCCTGGGAAGAGCGCATCGAACTCAACCCCGAGATCCTCGTCGGGAAGCCTGTGATTAAGGGCACCCGGATCTCTGTGGAACTCGTCCTCGACCTCCTCGCAGGGGGCTGGTCGCAGCAGGAGATCCTCGAGAACTACGACATCACCCATGACGATGTCCTCGCGTGCCTGCACTACGCGAGCGAGATGGTCCACGACTTCCGGCACTACAAACTCGGCGCGTAGTCTCCGCATGGCCGCGCCGCTCCGCCTCGTCGCCGACGAGAACCTCCCGCGCCTGCTCGTCGCAGCTCTTCGCGCAGCATCACACGATGTGCTGTGGATTCGCGATCAGCACCGCTCGATGCCCGACGACCAAGTGCTCTCGCTCGCGTCGCAGGGGCAGCGCATCCTCATCACCGCCGACAAGGACTTCGGTGACCTCGTCTTCGTCGAACGACAGCCCGCGCCGCACGGGGTGATCCTCGTCCGCGCGGCTGATGCACCGCCCGGCAGATCTCGCACGGTTGGTCGTAGACGCGCTCGCTCAGGAGACCGAATGGGGCGGCTTCTTCTCGGTGCTGGGAGGTGGCCGCCTCCGCCGATCTGCGATCGAGCGCGATCCCTAACCCCCCGACTCCCGAACCGCGTCCAGCACGCGCTGCGTGGCGAGGGCGTCCGCGAAGTTTGGGGCGGGAGAGATGCCTTCGCGGATGCCTCGCTCGAACTCGCGGACCAGGAGGCGGAAGGCGACGAGGCGCTGGTCGCGGTCGTCGTCGAAGGGGCGGGCGTAGTCCGGGACGGGGAGCTCGGCGAGGGTGCGGTCCGTGGCCTTGCCGGCGAGGACGATGCCGTCCGGCTCGGGGTTGGGGCCTCGCTGGGTGGCGACGAGGACGCCGTCCGTTCCGACGATGGTGATGCGCGCGCCCTGCGAGGGCGACACTGCCGAGGACGCGGTCATGCTCACCACGACACCGCTCTCGAACTCCAGCGTGAAGGCGAACGTGTCGTCCGAGTCCGCCTGGACGATGGCGCCCGAGGCGTCGATGCGGTCGGGGCGCACCGTACGGAGCGTGCCGGAGGCGTGCGCGACGTCTCCGAACCAGTGCCGGAAGCCATCGATATAGTGCGAGCCGAGGCCACCGAGGAACCCGCCACCTTCGGTGCGTTGTGCGCCCCAGGCCATCGGCGGTGGTGCGCCGGCGGGGCGTCCGAGGAGGAGCTCCGCGGAGACGATCTGCGGCTGTCCGATGTAGCCCTCGGTGAGGAGTTGCCTGATCTGGGCGCGCTGCGGCGCCCAGCGGAACTCGTGCGCGACCATGGCGGTACGGCCGGTGGACGCGGCGAGGGCGAGCATCTGCTCGGCCTCGGCAGCGCTGAGGGCGAACGGCTTCTCGCAGAGCACGTGCTTTCCGGCGTCCAGCGCCGCGGCCACCATCTCGAGGTGCGCGCTCGGCGGAGTCGTGATGGCGACGGCGTCGAGGTCATCGCGGGCGACGAGTTCGCGCCAGTCCTCGGCGACCTCGGGGACGCCGAGGCGGTCCGCGGCCTCCTGGGCGCGGCTGCGGGTGCGTCCCCAGACGACCGGGACGTCCCAGCCCTCGGACTGGAAGCCGGGGACATGGACGGCAGCGCCGAACCCGACGCCGATGATGCCGATGCGGAGCGGATCGTTCGCCACGGGAGACCTCCTGCGGTGCGCGCTCGACGAGCGGAGCCGGGCGGAGGGTACTACTGGCGGAAGGGATCCTCGATCACGAGGGACTCGATGCGCTGGCCGTGCTGCAGGTCCTCGCTCAGGATTCGGGCGCATCCCACCTCGAGGGCCGCGGCGATGATGAGCGAGTCGTAGAATGAGTAGCCGTAGCGCTCCCGTAACTTGAGGGACTGCTGGTACAACGTTGGAGAAGGTGAAACCCGCCACAGCGGCATCAGGACGTTTCGCAGGAAGTCGTCGGCTTCGACATCCTGGATTGGTGAATTCGCACGGGAGAGCACGTTCAGAGCCTCCTGCACGACCTGATGGCTGATAGTGGCGGAGTCCCTGAGAAGACCATCGCGGATCAACTGATCGGCGATGCCACGCTTCCTCTCGTCCTGTGATGCGAACGCGTACACGAGGACATTCGTATCGAGGAAGTCACCGCCGGGCATTCATCTCGTCTCGTGTGAACTTTCGGTCGATCTTGATGTGCTGTCGTAGACGGTCGATCGTCTCCATCGCGCGTCGTGCCCGCTCAGCGCCGTCGCTCTCCTCCTCGACATACTCGTCCAGCCAGCGTCGGAACTCTTCGTTCAACGTCGACTGTTCGCGCCGGGCCTTCGCACGCGCAGCCTCAATCTTCGTTTCGTCCGCGCTGAATGTGATGTTCTTCATGCGTGCAGTGTACACGACTCGTGTACACGAACGTTAGTCCTCGGGGGCGGCGAGCTTCAGGAGGTCGCCGGGCTCGGTGAGCATCTGGGCGTGGGCCTGGACCTGGGCCTGGAGGCCGTGCAGGCGGATGAAGCCCTGCGCGTCGCCCTGGTTGAACAGGTCGCCTTCCTTGTTGTAGGTGGCGAGGCCCTGCGAGTAGAGGCTGCGGTCCGCCTGCCGGCCGATGACGGTGGTGGTGCCGTGCCAGAGGCGGACGCGGACATCGCCGGTGACGTGGCGCTGGGTGCTGACCACGTACTGGGCGAGGTCGCGGTGGTGGCTCGTGAACCAGAGGCCGTTGTAGACGAGGTCGCCGTATTCCTGCGCCACGGTGTTCTTGAAGCGCATCTGCGGCTTCGTGAGCGTGAGCTGCTCCAGCGACTGGTGCGCCTCGAGGAGGATGACCGCCGCAGGTGACTCGTAAATCTCTCGCGACTTGATGCCGACGAGGCGGTTCTCCACCATGTCGATCCGGCCGATGCCGTGCTCTCCACCGAGGTCGGAGAGGCGCTGCACGAGCGGCACGGGGTCCAGCTTCTCGCCGTCGAGGGCGACCGGGATGCCCTCCTCGAAGCGGATCTCGATGACGGCCGGCTGGGCGGGGGTGTCCTCCATCGCCTTCGTCCACAGGTAGACGTCCGCGGGCGGCTCGTGCCACGGGTCCTCGAGGATGCCGGCTTCGATCGAGCGGCCCCAGAGGTTCTCGTCCGTGGAGTAGGAGTGCTCCTTCGTCTGGCGGACGGTGATGCCGTGCTGGGCGGCGTAGGCGAGCGCCTCGTCACGGGAGACGGAGTGCTCCCGGGTGGTGCCGACGATCTTGAGGTCGGGGGCGAGGGTCTGGACGCCGACGTCGAGTCGGACCTGGTCGTTGCCCTTGCCGGTGCAGCCGTGCGCGACGGCGGTGGCGCCGATCTGGCGGGCCTTGTCCACGAGCAGCTTCGCGATGAGCGGGCGGCCGAGGGCGGTCGCGAGGGGGTAGCGGCCCTCGTACATCACGCCGGCCTGAAGGGCGGGGAAGACGAAGTAGCGGAGGAAGTCATCCTTCGCGTCGATGATCTCGACGTCCGCGGCGCCGGCCTGCTCGCCGCGCTCGTAGATGCCCGCGGTATCACCGAGGTTGCCGAGGTCGATCGTGAGGCAGTGGACCTCGTAGCCGCGCTGGTCACGCAGCCAGTGCGCGGCGACGGAGGTGTCGAGGCCACCGGAGTAGGCGAGGACGATCTTCTCTGGCATGTGTGTGCTTTCCGGTCAGTGACGGGGTTGGGGAACCTCAATCATATGGGGCGCATCGGTAGCGTGAAGACGAAGGTGCTGCCGTCCCGACCGTCGGACTCCACCCAGATGTTCCCGCCGTGCAGGTCGATGAGCGACCGGGCGATGGCAAGTCCAAGCCCGGTGCCGCCGGTGGTGCGCCGTCCGCTGGTGGTGCGGAAGAACTTCTCGAAGAGCTGCGCCTGCTCCTCGGGAGGGATGCCGATGCCGTTGTCGTGCACGCGGACCTCCACCCACGGGTCGTGCGCCTCGACCGAGACGTCGATGTTGCCCGCCGGCGGGGTGTACTTCACGGCGTTGCCGATGAGGTTGGCGAGGACCTGGAAGACGCGCTTCCGGTCCGCGCGGACCGGGAGGTACTCCGGGACGTGCGCGGTCAGGCGGTGCTCCTTGGCGAGGGCCGCGGGCTGCGCCTCCTCGACCGCGTCCGTCACGACCTCCACGATGTCGATGAGCTCCGGCTGGATCTGCATGCGGCCGGAGTCGAGGGCGGACATATCGAGGAGGTCGTTGATGAGCGCCATGAGGCGGTCGGTGTTGCCGTGCAGGACCTCCACGATCCGCCGCTGCGTCTCGTTCAGGGCCCCCGCGTCGCCCTCGTTGAGGAGGTCGACGGTGGTGCGGATGAGCGTGAGGGGCGTGCGGAGCTCGTGTCCGACCATGGAGACGAAGTCCTGCTTGACGCGCTCCGCCTCTGCTTCCGCTGTGAGGTCTCGCATCAGGACCATGATGCCGGCGCGGTTTGGCTCCGCCTCCGAGTCCACGAACGGACCGGCGGAGATCGCGAGGCGGCGGCTGTTCACCTCCGCGAGCAGGGGGGCGACGGGTGCGCGCGAGGCGTCCGCTGCACGCCGGCGTAGTGTCTCGACCGCCTCCCGGCCGAGGGGCAGGATCTCCTCCGGCTCCTGGCCGATCAGCTCGGCGCGAGAGCGTCCGAGGAGGCGGGCGGCCGCCGGATTGACCACGAGGCAGTGGTTGGTGTGGTCGATGACGAGGAGCCCGTCCGACATCTCGCGCAGGACGGACTCGGCGATCCGCCGGTTCTCCTCGACCTCGCCGGCGAGTTCGGTGCGCTCCAGCATCGCGGCGACCTCGCGGGAGACGGAGCGGAGGAGCTCCGTCCGTGACGGGGTGAGGCGGAGCATCGTCCGCGCGGTGACCACGACGATGCCGGCGACGCCGTCTGGCTCCACCATCGGCTGTGCGGCGAAGCCACCGATGTCGTGCGCCTTCAGGTCCTGCGGGAGCGCGCCGGTGTCCGCGACGACGATGCCGGACTCGAGGCGCTGTCCGCGGACGCCGCGTTCGATGAGCGCCATGATCGTCTCTCGCGCCTGCGGGTTGAGGCCGGCGGCGGAGGCGACCGAGAGCCGTCCGTCCTCCGTGGCCAGGGCAATGAGGGCGCCGTCCGCCCAGTCGAGCTCGACGAGGCGCTCGACCACGCCACCGAGGCCCTCCGGGGCAGCGGCGCTGAGTGCGCCGAGGACGCCGTGCATGACGGCGAGCTCCTGGGTGGCGTCGCTGAGCGAGGCCGTGGACTGGTCCATCCGCGAGGCGAGGTCACGGTTCACGCTCAGCATCGCCTCGCGGGTCTGCCGGACGGCGAGGCGGAGGTCGTCCAGGGCATCGGAGAGGTCGATGACCTCGGTCGGGCCGTTGGTCTGGACGGGCGTGTCGAGGTCGTTCGTCTGGATGCGGCGGGCTGCATCCACGAGTTCGCGGATGGGGCGGACGGCGACGAAGGCGAGTCCGCCGGTGAGGAGCACCGCGAGCGCCGTGCCGACCAGCGTGGCCCGGAGCGCGGCCCACCGGATCTGGCTGACGCCCTCCAGGATGACCGAGTCGTCGATGCCGAGGTAGAGGTCTCCGATCGTGTCGTCGTCAAACGCCAGGAGCGGGTGGATGGTCGAGAGGAACTTCCGGCCTCCGAAGTCGAGGTAGACCGTGTCGTGGACGAGCGCTCCCTGGCGGTCAACCTCGGTGATGTCGCCGGGCTCGAGACCAAGCGACGGATCTGCCTGAACGAGGCGGTCCGCAGTGATGAGCGCCATCTCCACCATCAGGAGGCTGGCGCGGGCGCGGAGGTACGCAGTATCCAGCGCGGAGAACACCTCGATCGCGCCGACGACCTGTCCGTCGTCCGCGAAGACCGGTGCGATACCGACGACGGACGGGCCGAGGAGCTCGTCGACGCGGATCGCGCCCAGCGGGGTGCGGGAGGTCACGACCTGGCGCACCTCCTGCGGGACGACCCGCTGGCGGCCGCGCAGCGGATCGTGGGCGCGGACGATGAGCGCGCCGTCCCGGTTGTAGACCTGCAGGCCGGGCGCGCCGGGCAGCGGAGACGACGTGCGCTGGTAGTACTCGCTGGCGATGCGGAGGATGTCCACGACCTCACCGGAGTCGATGGCGGACCGCATGTCCGGCTGGTTGGCGAGGACGATGGCGCTGGTGACGGAGAGGTCCTGGTCCGTCTCGAACTGCGCGGCCATCTGCGTGCGCGCGGAGACGAGTTCGTCCGTGAACCGGTCTCCTTCGTTCTCGCGGAGGAGTCCGTCCACCTGCCAGACGACGAGGGCGTTCACGGCGACGATCAGCACGCTCATGGCGAGCGCGATCTGGAAGCCGAGCGTACGGATGAATCCGCCGAACCGCATGAGGGTATTGTGCCGCCCTGCGCCGGAGTGCGCCTGATTCGCCTACACGTGGACGCGGAGCAGCCGGAGGCGGCTCAGCGAGACGACGTCACGTCCTGGATGACAGCGGCCATGATGCTCGCGGCACGGTCGATCTCCTCAGCCGTCACGGTGAGCGGCGGCATGAAGCGGACCGCGTTGGGGCGTACGGCGTTGAGGATGAGGCCGGCCTGGAGCGCCTTCCCGACGACCTCGCCGGCGATCTCCTCCTCGAAGACGAGCGCGCGGAGGAGCCCGGCGCCGCGGTGGCCGGAGACGGCGTCAAAGCGGTCCTCCAGCGAGGCGAAATGCCGGGCGAGCTGCTCGCCGCGTTCCTGGCAGTTCTGGACGACCCCGTGGTCGACCACCTGTTGCATGACGTAGAACGCGGCGGCGGTGGCCAGCGGGTTCCCGCC
>CAYPYF010000098.1:0-1385 GCA_964414675.1 uncultured Dehalococcoidaceae bacterium | reverse complement strand
CCCGCCGAAGGTGGATCCGTGGTCGCCGGGCTCGAAGACGGCGGCGTGCGCCTTCGCGAGGACCGCGCCGATCGGCACGCCCCCGCCGAGGCCCTTCGCGAGCGTCATGATGTCCGGCTCGATGCCGGCCTGCTCGTACGCCCAGAGGGTGCCCGTGCGCCCACAGCCGGTCTGGACCTCGTCCAGGATGAGCAGGAGGCCCTGGTCGTCGCACCACTGACGGACGGCCTTCAGGTAGCCCTCCGGCGGCATGTTCACGCCGCCCTCGCCCTGCAGGGGCTCGATGAGGACCGCGCAGGTGCGCGGCGTGGTGGCCGCCTTCAGGGCCTCGATGTCGCCGTAGTCGACGAAGCTGAAGCCGGGGAGCTGGGGGCCGAACGGCTCGCGATAGCGCGGCGTGCCGGTGGCGGCGACGGTGGCGAGCGTGCGTCCGTGGAACCCGTTGTTCGTGGCGATGATCTCGTAGGCGCCCTCGCGGTTGGCGATGCCCCACTTCCGCGCGAGCTTGATCGCGCCTTCGTTGGCCTCCGCGCCGGAGTTCACGAAGAACACCTGGTCGAGCGCGGAGTGCTCCACGAGGTACTGCGCGAGCTCCACCTGCGGTTCGCTGTAGAAGATGTTGGAGACGTGCATCAGCGTCCGCGCCTGGTGAGCGATCACATCTGCGAGGCCCGCGTGCCCGTGCCCGAGCGTGTCGACGGCGATGCCGGCGACGAAGTCCAGGTACTCCTTGCCGGCGTCGTCCCACACACGCGTGCCCTCGCCACGGACGAGGGTGACCGGCATGCGCCGGAACATCTGCATGTGGTAGCGCGACTCCAGTGTGGGTACGTCGGACACGTCTCTACCTCTCTCAGCTTCCCGGAAGGGCTCTCCACTCCCCGAGGGGAGGCCATGGCTGCTACTGGCCCTGTCGTTCGAGTTCGGCGCGCAGCGCCTCCAGGATGTCCCGCAGGCGGTTGAGTTCCTCCTCCGAGGCGTCCGCCGCCTGGCCAGCCTGCTCGAGGAGCTCCTGGATGGTGCCGAGCGGGATCGACGGCGTGGGCGTCACGATCGGCGTCGGCGTGGCGGTCTCGCCCGGTGTCGTGGGCGTCGTCGGGGTGCCCGGGACCTCGTCGATGGCGCCGGGGGCCGTGGGTGCTCGACGTCCCGCGAGGACATCGAGGGCGCGTTCCAGCGTGGGCTCCATGGCGATGTCGTTGCCGTTGGCGACGACGACGCGGGCGAGCTCCGGCAGGCTGGATGCCTGCGCCTGCAGATAGATCGGTTCGACGTAGAGGAACGAGGAGCCGACCGGGATCATGAGCAGGTTGCCGCGGATGACCTCGGAGCCCGTGCGGTCCCAGAGCGAGAGCTGCTGCGAGATGACCGGGTCCTGGTCGATG
>CAYPYF010000097.1:0-9422 GCA_964414675.1 uncultured Dehalococcoidaceae bacterium | reverse complement strand
AGCACGGCGAGGTCTTCGTCACCGACGACGGCGCCGAGACCGACCTCGACCTCGGTCACTACGAGCGCTTCATCGACACCGACCTCACGAAGATGAACTCCTCGTCCTCCGGCCAGATCTACGAAGAGGTCATCCGCAAGGAACGCCGCGGCGACTACCTCGGCGGCACCATCCAGGCCGTCCCCCACGTCACCAACGAGATCAAGCGACGCATCCGCGCCGCCGGCACCCAGCTCAAGGCGGACGTCGTCATCGTCGAGGTAGGCGGCACCGTCGGCGACATCGAGGGCCAGGTCTTCCTCGAGGCGATCAGCCAGATGCGCGCCGCCAACGTGCAGGAGACGCTCTCCATCCACGTCACCCTGCTGCCCTACATCGGCAGCACGCACGAGCTCAAGACCAAGCCCACCCAGCACTCCGTCCGCGAGCTCCGCGCCTTCGGCATCCAGCCGGACGTCATCATCACCCGCTCCGACCACCCGGTCCCGGATGCCCTCCGCGAGAAGGTCGCGCTCTTCTGCTCCGTCCAGAAGGAAGCCGTCATCCCGCTGCAGACCGCCCGCTCGATCTACGAAGTGCCGCTGATCCTCGAGGCCTCCGGCCTCGGTGAGATCGTCACCCGCAAGTTCGAGTTCGCCGCCGCGCGCCCGGACCTCGAGGAGTGGGCGCAGTTCGTGGAGCGGCTCTCCGCCCCGAAGAAGCGCGCCACCATCGCCATCGTCGGCAAGTACGTCGAACTGCACGACGCGTACCTCTCCATCAAGGAGGCACTCGTCCACGCCGGCGTCCACCACAACGCCGAGCTCGACTTCCGCTGGGTGCACTCCGAGCAGATCGAGGGCTCCGACGCCCCGGCCCAGATCGGCGAACCCGGCGAGGTCGATGGCATCCTCCTCTGCCCCGGGTTCGGCGACCGCGGCATGGAGGGCAAGATCGCCGCCGTCCGCTACGCCCGCGAGAACGGCATCCCCTACCTCGGCGACTGCCTCGGCCTCCAGATGCTCGTCGTGGAGTTCGCCCGCAACGTCGCGAAGATGCCGGACGCCAACACCACCGAGGCCGACCCGAAGTCGCCCTTCCCGGTCATCTCACTGCTCTCCGAGCAGGAAGAGGTGCACGACATGGGCGGCACCATGCGCCTCGGCGGGTACGACTGCCGCCTCGTCCCCGGGACGAAGGCCCACGCCGCCTACGGCGCTGACACCGCCCGCGAGCGGCACCGACACCGCTACGAGGTGAACAACAACCTCCTGCCCCAGCTCGAACGGGCCGGCCTCATCGTCGCCGGCCGCGACGCAGACACGGACCTCGTGGAGATCGTGGAGATCCCCGGCCACCCGTTCATGGTCGGCGCACAGTTCCACCCGGAGTTCACCAGCCGCCCCAACCACCCCAACCCGCTCTTCCGCGACTTCGTCGGTGCCGCCGTGCACCACGCAGAGGCCCGAGGCGGCGCGGAGGTGCCGGCGGACGTGCACGCGGAGTCCAGTGGCGTCGAGTCTGGGACGGTGACCACCCCCGCGTGAGTTTTTGGCGCTTCGTCCACCTCCTCGCCCTGTTCTATTTCATGGCCGGCGTCGGTAACACCGTCGTCCCGGTCTGGAAGGCGTGGCTCGCGGAGGCCCTCGAGGACAAAGTCCTCCACCTGCAGGACGCCCACCGCAACGAGACGTTCTTCCTGCTCCCCGGCATGCTCGCGGTGTTCTTCTCCGGCTACGCCTGGGCGGCCTCGGCCGACTACAACATCGTCACCACCGGCTGGCTCGTCGCCCTCCAGGCGATCACCCTCGTGGACCTGTTCATCTTCCTGCCGCTCATGGGCGTCGGCCTCCGCCGCGTGCGCTACCTTGCACTCGCCGCCAAGAAGCACGGCGCCATCACCGAGGAGCTTCGCGACGCCCTCGCCGACAACGTCCCCCTCGTCTTCGGTACGCTGATCGTGCTCTCGATCCCCGTGATGGTCTGGCTCCCCGTCTTCAAGCCGTTCTAGCCACCACCGTCAGAGGCCCAGCGAGCCAGTCCGCGTGGCATCACCACCGCACGACAGGAGCCCACCATGCGCATCTTCCTGGACACCGCGAACATCGATGAGATCCGCCGCGGCGCAGCCCTCGGCGTCGTGGACGGCGTCACCACCAACCCCACCCTCGTCGCCAGAGAAGGCATCCAGTACCGCGAGCGCGTCCTCGAGATCTGCGAGGCCGTCGACGGCCCCATCTCCGCCGAGTGCATCTCCACCGAGTACGAAGCACTCGTCGAGGAAGCCCGCCGCGTCGCCGCCTGGCACCCCAACGTCGTCGTGAAGATCCCCATGGGCGAGGTCGGCCTGCAGGCCATCAAGACCGTCAGCGCGGAGGGCATCCGCGTGAACACCACCCTCATCTTCTCCGCAAACCAGGCCCTCCTCGCCGCCAAGGCCGGCGCCGCCTTCGTCTCCCCCTTCGTCGGCCGCCTCAACGACGCCGGCCACGACGGCATGGAGGTCATCCGAGAGATCGTCGCCGTCTTCGACGCCTTCAACCTCCCCACCCAGGTCCTCGCCGCCAGCATCCGCAACCCCCGCGACGTCACCGAAGCCGCCCTCGCCGGCTCCCACGTCGCCACGCTCCCCCCCTCCGTCCTCTTCGCCATGATCCAGCACCCCCTCACCGACAAAGGCATCGAAATCTTCCTCAACGACGCCAAGAAGTACTCCCCCGTCTAGCCGACCCACCTCTCGCCCCCACCCTCCGACTCCGGCCCCCTCTCCCCACACGGGGAGAGGGATGGGGTGAGGGCTCTCCCCCCGCCACCCCGAACCTCACCCGCCAGCCCCACGACCACCCCACACAAACACCCGCTCACCCTGAGCCCGTCGAAGGGCGAGCCCCACAAGACGCACGCACGCCCAACCACCCCGTCGAGGCCGCCCCACCCGGCCCCAGAATCCGCCCCAACACACCCTCAACATTGACCCGCACCCCCCGCCGACCGACGATCACCCCATGACCGACGCCGACCCGGGCCACGACGCAGACCGGCCCCCTCGGACCGGCGGACCCACCGAGCGCTTCGACTCCCCCACCCACCCCGATCGCCCGCGACGCGCCCGCCCCCAGCAGCCACCCCCGCAGCCAGAAGAACCCTCCACCCCTCGAGGTCGCTTCCTCGCACGCTCCGAGGAACGGCGCGGCTTCAGCCTCGGCGTCGGCATGAGCGCCGTCGCCAGCGCCGCCAGCATCGTCGCCCTCGGGTTCGTCTTCTCGAGGCTGCTCGGACTGCTGCGGTCCGTCGTCATCGCCAACGCCTTCGGCACCGAGCCCGACCTCTCGGCCTACTGGGTCGCCTTCCGGCTCCCGGACCTCGTCTTCCAGCTGCTCGCCGGTGCCACGCTCTCCGCCGCCTTCATCCCCACCTTCAGCCGCGTCGTCCTCCGACAGGGCGAGGTCGCCGGCTGGCGGCTCGCATCCAGCGTCCTCAACCTCGTCGCCATCGCCACCGTCGTCGCCACGGGCCTCGCCTTCGTCGCCGCGCCGTGGCTCGTGCCGCTCCTCGCCCCCGGCCTCGGCGAGGCGACCGGCCGCGAGGCCGAACTGCAGGCGATGGCTGTCGACCTCACGCGGCTGATGCTGATCTCACCGCTGTTCTTCGGGATCAGCGGGATGGTGATGGGGATCCTCAACGCGCGGCAGCACTTCATGGCGCCAGCCTTCGCGCCCGTCGTCTACAACCTCGGCATCATCTTCGGCGCGCTCTTCCTCGCCGGGCCGTTCGGCATCCACGGGCTCGCGTGGGGCGTCGTCCTCGGCTCGGCCGGCCACCTCGTCGTGCAGCTCCCCGCGCTCCGCAGTATCGGCATGGTGTGGCGCCCGTCGCTCGACCTGGGCTCCGAGGCGGTCCGCGACGTGCTGCGCCTGATGGGCCCGCGCGTCGTCGGCCTCGCCGCCGCGCAGGTGAACCTCCTCGTCATCGTCTTCTTCGCCTCGTTCGTCTCCGACGAGGCGATCAGCGCCGTGAACTATGCGTTCCTCATGATGATGCTGCCGGTCGGCGTGATCGGGATGGCGATCTCGACGGCGGTCTTCCCGACGCTCGCCGCGCAGGCCGCGGCGCACGAGAGCGCCCAGCTCCGCACCTCCGTCTCGAACGCGCTGCGCGTCATCCTCTTCCTCTCGATCCCGGCGTCCGTCGCGCTCGTCATCCTCGCGCGGCCCTCGATCCAGATCCTGCTCGAGCGCGGCGAGTTCGATGCTGGCTCCACGGACATGGTGGTCGACGCACTGGTCTTCTACGCCGCCGGGATCGCCGCGATGGCCGGCGTCGAGATCCTCAGCCGCGGCTTCTACGCGCTCTCCGATACGCGCACGCCGGTCACCATCGCCGTCATCACCATGGCGCTGAACGTCGCGTTCGCCGCCCTCCTCGTGCAGCCCTTCGGCATCGCCGGCCTCGCCGGCGCGGCGTCGCTCGCCTCCCTCGTCGAGTTCGTCCTGCTGATGCGGCTGCTCGATGTGCGCCTCGGCGGGTTGGACCGCATCCCCCTCCGCCGCTCGATCGGCTCGACGGTGATCGCGAGCATCGTGATGGCGCAGGTGGTGATCATCGTGCGGCTGCTCCTCGGTGCCGCTGGACTCGACGAGGGCTCCCTGCTCGGATCGCTGCTCGTG
This sequence comes from uncultured Dehalococcoidaceae bacterium, assembly GCA_964414675.1. Taxonomy (GTDB): domain Bacteria; phylum Chloroflexota; class Dehalococcoidia; order UBA2979; family UBA2979; genus W-Chloroflexi-9. The sequence goes on along the minus strand of CAYPYF010000097.1, from coordinate 4,776 downwards.
ATCCTGATCGCGGGCGCGCTCGGCGGCCTCGCGTTCCTCGGCGTCTCCGCCGGGCTCAACCGCGCGGACTACCAGCTCGTCTGGGGACGCCTCGGGCGATAGCGCTCATCGATGGCTTGCGCCCGCCGTGGATACTCACGCCATACGTGATGAGCCAGGCCCATCCGTGAGGAGGCGACGTGGAGTACCGCGACCTGATCCGCACCCACGAGGACGGCGTGACCGTGGTCACGCTCAACCGGCCGGATGTCCTCAACGCCATCAGCCCGAACCTCGTGCACGAGCTCCTGCACGTCGTCGAGTCCACCGCGAACGACGACGCGACGAAGGTCCTCGTCATCACCGGCACCGGCCGCGGCTTCTCCGCCGGCGCCGACCTCGCCGCCAGCGTGCAGGAGCGCGAGGCTGACAGGGACTATGACCGTCGCGATGGCTACCGGCGCATGGTGCAGGGGCCGATCGGACACTGGGGCGTGCTCTATTCGGCGCTCGGTCACTACCCGAAGCCGATGATCGCCGCCGTGAACGGCGTCTCCGCCGGCGCCGGCCTCTCGCTCGCACTGGCCGCCGACATGCGCATCGCCTCCACCGAGGCGCGCTTCATCGCTGTCTTCGCCCGGCGCGGCATCGTCCCGGACACCGGCAGCACCTGGCACCTCACGCAGTACATCGGCCGTGCCCGCGCCATCGAGATGATGCTCACCGGCGACGAGGTGGACGCGCAGACCGCGCTCGCCTGGGGCCTCGCGAACCGCGTCGTGGAGCACGACGCGCTCATGGACGAGACGATGGCGCTCGCGCGCCGCCTCGCCTCCGGCCCCTCCGTGATGCTCGAGATCACGAAGCGCATCGTCAACGACATCACCCGCGAGGGCCTCGACCGCCAGCTCCAGAACGAAGCATGGGCCGGCACGCGCGTCGCGCAGTCCGAAGACGCCGGCGAGGGCTCCCGCGCCTTCCTCGAAGGTCGCGCGCCGAAGTGGACGGGACGCTAGCCCCGCACTGCCCGAGGCCGCGCGGCTACAGCCCTACATCCTCGATGTCCAGCAGCCGCACGCGCTCCGGGTGGATCGCGGCATGCTCGATGCCGTAGCGGTCCTCCAGGAGGTGCACCGCCTCGTGGATTACGTCGAACGGATCGCGCCCTCGGATCTCCACGTGCGCCGTGAACACCACGAACCCGCTCGTCACCGTCCACACGTGGATGTCGTGCACCGCGTGCACCCCGGCGATCCCCCGCACGTCGCGCTCGACCTGTGCGAGGTCGAGCCCCGGCGGTGTCCGCTGCATCAGGATCGCGACGGTGTCGTTCAGGAGCCGCCACGCCCCGAAGCAGACCAGCACCACGATCACCAGCGACAGGATCGGGTCAGCGCGGTCCGACCCCGTGATGAGCCCCACCACCCCGGCCGTCACCGCCGCGACCGACCCACCGAGGTCGCTCAGCACGTGCAGCCGCGCCGCCCGCACGTTCACCGACTCCGAGCCATGCAGCATGGTCAGCGCCACCGCGTTCGAGGCGAGCCCGACGAGCGCCACCACGAGCAGCGTGCCGAACTCGACCTCGGACGGATCGCGGACGCGCTCGACCGCGTGCCACCCGACGAGGGCGGCGATCCCGAACAGCAGCAGGCCGTTCACGCTCGCCGTCAGCACCTCGACGCGGTGGTAGCCGTAGGTCAGCCGCTGGTTGTGCGCGCGCCCCGAAAGCCACACCGCGCCGAGGGCGAGCGCGAGCGCCGAGGCATCCGTGGTGACGTGTCCCGCATCCGCGAGCAGCGCGAGCGATCCGCTCACCACGCCGCCCACCACCTCGACCCCCGCGGTGACGAGCGTCAGAGCGAGGGCGACCGTGAGCCGCCGGCGGTCGCTGGTATGCCCGTGCCCGTGGTCGCGAGGATCCGTGCGAGCGTGCGCCATGCCCCGAGCGTATGCCTCCACCGTGCGAGGTGCTGAGACCCCGTACTGGGAGCGCGGTCGCCGGGCAGGCCTCCGGCGTAGCTCCACGTCTATACTCGACGAGATTCCGCTCGGAGGCTCCGTATCGCTCGCTCCCGGCCTCGGTCTGCCGAATCCACCATGACCCCGGACGAGCACGCCGCCGCGCGCGACGAGCAGTTGGCGCGTGCCGCCCTCACGGACCGCACTGCCTTCTCCGCGCTCTACGAGGCCCACGCCCCCCGGGTCTACCGCTACCTGCTCTCCCGCACCTCGGACCCCACGGAGGCCGAGGAACTCACGTCGCGCACCTTCCTGAACGCGCTCACCCGGCTCCAGCAGTTCCGCGGGCGCGGCGCGAAGTTCCAGTCCTGGGTCATGAGCATCGCGCACAACCTCCTGCTCAACTGGTACCGCGAACGCGGCCGCCGCCCTCCCATCGAAGGGATCGAGGCCGCCGCCACCGTCCCCGCCTCGACACCCGGCCCGGAGGCCAGCCTCGTCGAGAACGAACGTATCGACGTCGTCCGCCGTGCGATCTCGCTGCTGCCGCCGGAGCGTCAGGAGCTCATCACGCTGAAGTACGTGGACGGGCGAACGAACGCCGAGATCGGACGTATGATGGGGCGCACCGAGGGCGCGATTAAGGCGCTCCACCACCGCACCCTCCGCGAACTGCAGGAGCGGCTCGCGGAGGTGCAGGACGACGTGCATCTCTCGCCGGCGGCGAGCGAACCGCGTCGGGTGAGACCGTCCGAGGCTCCCCCCGGGGCCGCGGCACGGCAACGGAAGGGTCGGGCATGACGCAGCGCGCACGTATCGTCGGGGTCGGTCGCTACGTGCCGGAGCGCGTCATGACCAATGACGACCTCACCGCGTTCGTCCAGACCTCCGACGAGTGGATCGTGGAGCGCACCGGCATCCGCGAGCGCCGCATCGCGTCCGAGACTGAGACCACGAGCCAGCTCGCCATCCAGGCCGCCCAGCGCGCCCTCGCCTCCGCCGGCGTCGACCCGCGCGAGATCGACCTCATCATCACCGGCACCTGCACCCCGGACGGCATGTTCCCGGCGGTCTCCACGCTCGTGCAGCACGGCGTCGGCGCCGGTGACGCCGCAACGTTCGATGTGAACGCGGCCTGCACCGGCTTCCTCACCGCGCTCAGCACCGCCCGCCAGTTCATCGCCACCGGCCAGTCGAAGAAGGCGCTCGTCATCGGCGCCGAGACCATGTCCCGCATCATGGACTGGACCGACAGAGGCACTTGCGTGCTCTTCGGCGACGGCGCCGGAGCCGTCGTCCTCGAAGCGGTGCCCGAGGGCGAGAGTGGTGGCCTCGACGCCCCCGTGCTGCACTCGGACGGCAGCCAGGCCGGCCTGCTCTATGCCACTGGCCCCTGCGGCCCCGGCGAGGCACTCTCCCGCGAAGCACACCTGATCATGAACGGCGCGGCCGTCTTCAAGCTCGCCGTGACCGGGATGGCGGAGGCCTGCCTCGACGCCCTCGGACGCGCCGGGCTGACCCCCGCCGACATCGACCTCGTCGTCCCGCACCAGGCCAACCGGCGCATCATCACCGCCATGGGCGACCGCCTCGGACTGCCCGCCGAGAAGGTCTACATGAACCTCGACCGCTACGGGAACACCTCCTCGGCCACCATCCCGATCGCCCTCGCCGAAGCCACCGCCGAGGGCCGCCTGAAGGCCGGCGACCGCGTCCTGCTCTGCGCCTTCGGCGGCGGCCTCACCTGGGGCGCCATGACCCTCGAGTGGGCCGGCGTCCGCGAGCCCTCCGCCGCCGTCGCTGCCGCCGTCGCCGTCTCCGAGTAGCCCCGCACCCCACCACCAACCGCCCCGAGGAACACCACCCTCCGGCTCCGACCCCCTCCCCTCGCCGGGGAGGGCTGGGGTGGGGGACGACACTCGCAACCGATCCACACCCCGAAACCAACCAGTGCAGGTATGCCAGTCCGAAGACCACGCATGACCGTGCCGAGCACGGCCTCCAACCGGGCGCCCATCGAGGCGCGTCGCGACGCCCTCCAACCTCGCGGGTAGGAGTGGGCCTCGGTAGGATGGGTATACCCCAGCGTTCCCGGAGGCTTGATGGATCTCACGTGGCTCGGCGGTGCGGCGACTCGTATGCGGACACGCAACGCCGCTGTGGTCATGGATCCCTACGACAAGTCCGAGGGTGGCACGCTCGGCCGGCCGGACGCCCACATCATCACCGTCAGTCACGATGACCTGCTCCGCAACGGTGTCTCCCAGGTCGCACCCGCCGAGGGGGACCCGATGGTCCTCAACGGCCCCGGTGAGTACGAGATCCGCGGCGTCATCGTCGAAGGCGTGCGCTCCTCCCTCCGCGGCGACGGCGATCCAGTCGCGCTCCGCAGCACCCTCTGGCTCTACGAGGCGGAAGAGATCCGCGTCGCCCACCTCGGCGGCATGGGCGTAGCACCCACCGGCGCAGCAATGGACATCCTCTCCGCAGCCGATGTCGTCTTCGTCCCCATCGGCCTCATCGACACCCTCCAGGGCGCCGACGCCGCGAAGGCCGTCCGCGCGATGGGCCCCTCCATCGTCATCCCCATCGGCTACGACCCCACCGACGAGACCGCCCTCAAAGCGTTCATCTCCGCCATGGCCGCCACCCCCGAGCCCGCAGTCTCTCGGTTCACTGTGAACAAGCGCGACATCAGCGACGACAAGAAGCGCCTCGTCCTCCTCGAAGCCCGCGGCTAACGGCGCCCCTCGCGCCCTCCCACTCGCCCGATCCGGCCCCCTCCCCCTCTGGGGGAGGGTTGGGGAGAGGGTCGACCGCCACCGCCCACCACCC
>CAYPYF010000096.1:0-9558 GCA_964414675.1 uncultured Dehalococcoidaceae bacterium | reverse complement strand
GCCGGAGTCTACCGCCTCCGACTCCGACCCCTCCCCCTTCATGGGGGAGGGTTGGGGTGGGGGACTGCCTCACTCGACCCCTCCGACTCCGAACCCCCTCCCCCTTCATGGGGGAGGGCTGAGGTGGGGGACTGCCCCACTCGACCAGATCGCCCGAGGAACGCCGCAAGCGCAGCCGCTACGCGTCCATCCGCCGCACCGCCAGCGGCAACGTCGCTTCGAGGAACTCGACCACCCGCCGCAGCCGCCCCTCGTCCGGCCGCACACTTGAGTGCTTCTCGATCCGCTGGAGCGCGACCAGCACCCCCAGCTGGTACGCCTCCGCCCGCCGGATGTCGCGCAGCACGGAGTTCCTCGCGTACCCCTCCAGCAGCGACTCGGCATGCTCCCACCCGTACGTCGACGCGAAGATCGCGATGTCGAGCGCGGGCGGCAGCACCGAGGCGTCCCCGAAGTCGATGAGCCCCGCCAGGTGGCCGTCCTCCACCCAGATGTGGCCCGGCGAGAAGTCCGTGTGGCACAACGCCCGTGCCCCCTGCTCGGCGTACGCCAGCAGCGGCTCGCGCAGCGCCCCCGCCTGCAGCGCCAGTTGCGGAGCGACCCGCACGAGGGGATGCGCCGCCAGCGGCCGTCCGTCGTACGGCCACAGCGCCTGCCCCCACCGCGACGTGAAGTCCGTCCCCGCCACGTCCGAGGCGCCTCGTATCTCCTCGGACGTATCGGCGAGCATCCCGTGCCCGCTCACCGGGATCGCATGCAGCGTCGCGAGCAACCCCCCGACCTCGCGCGCCACGTCCGAGGTCATCGCCCGGGCATCCTCCAGCGGCACGCCGGTCATCCACGACGTCACAATCCAGGACCAGCGCCGCAACCGCTCCGGCACCCCCTCCGAGGTCGAGGTGCCAAGCACCTCCGGACAGCGCGGATCGCGCTCCCGTAGCGCCCGAAGCACCGCCGCCCGCGCCTCGATCTGTCCGCCCGCCCCCGGCCATTCGCTCTCCGGCCCGTGCGCCGGCAACCCCACGAGGACACAATACCCCCCGCCCTCGACCGCGCGGTCCACCTCGACGCGCCACGCAATCGCCGTCACGCCCTGCCCCACGATCCGGAGATCGCTCGGCGAGTCACCCGTCGCCGCGATGACGATCTGCGCGACGGCCTGCGCATCCGGAAGCGAGTCAATCCCTGCCATCCGTCGAGGATATCGGCGCACCCCCGATCTTGGCCCCGCTCCCCACACCTCCGGCCCCCTCTCCCGTCTTGGGAGAGGGCTGGGGTGAGGGTCCTCCCCTCCGGAACCGAAATCCCCAGACTCCGCCCGACCCCTCCGCCTCCGGCCCCCTCTCCCCACACGGGGAGAGGGCTGGGGTGAGGGCTCTGACGCCTCACAACCACCCGCTCACCCTGAGCCCGCCGAAGAGCGAGCCCCCGGAACGCCCGCGCCCCCAACCACCTTCCACCTCCGGCCCCCTCTCCCCACACGGGGAGAGGGATGGGGTGAGGGCTCCCCCGGCGCCCAGATACCTCGAACCTATACTCAGGCCATGGCAGACGACCCGTTCCAGAACCTGACCCCCGAGGACTCCGAAGCCCGTCCACCGAGCGAGGGCGCACGACTCCTCCTCGGCGGCCCCGTCGTGCTCCTCACCACCACCTACAAGGGCGTCCGCAACGTCATGCCGCTCTCGTGGTTCATGCCCGTCTCCTCGGACCCGCCACTCGTCGCGATCTCCGTCGGCGAGCAGCGGCACACAGCCGACATGATCTCCCACTCACAGGAGTTCGCCCTCAACATCCCGAAGCGGCCATACCTCCACCACGTCCAGTACCTCGGCGCGCTCCGTGGCGAGAAGATCGACAAGATCGAGGCGACGCAGTGGGAGACCTTCGTCCCCACGCGCATCACCTCGCCTCTGCTGATGGACTGCGCCGGGTGGCTCGAATGCCAGGTCGTCGAGACGCTCCCGTTCGGCGACCACATCCTCTTCCTCGGAGAGGTCGTCGCCGTCCGCGTCGACCCCACCTCCTACGACGGCGACCGCAAGCGCTGGCGCGTCGAGTCCGGAGCGCACGAGGACGACCGCGTCCTCCACTTCCTCGGCGGCAACGAGTACTCCGCCCTCTCCCGCATCTACGAGGCGCGCCTCCCCCGCGACACCGACGCCCCCGAGCGCGTCCTCCGCGAACGCATCGCCGAGGAACTCGAGCTCGGCCGCGAGGCGCGCGAGCGCCGCGAAGAGCAGATCGAGGCCCTCCGCGACGAAGTCCGACGCGGCAACGTCGTCGACGTCGACGACATCGACCCGGTCGACCTCCCGCCCGACCTCAAGCAACGCCTCCACGAGGGCGACGACCTCGACCTCTCCGGCGGTGTCGTCCTCCGCGGCCCGGACGACCGCTAGCCGTGACGGACGACCCCGCCGAGGCGCCCCCCGGCTTCGAGGAGTTCCACGACCCGCGCCTCGTCTCGCTGTACGACGCCTGGGGTGAGGGCCGCGACGACACCGCCTTCTACGTCGCGCTGGCCGAGGAGCTCCGCGCCCGGCCCGGTGCCCGCACCATCCTCGATGTCGGCTGCGGCACCGGCCAGGTCACCTGCGCCCTCGCCGAGCGCGGCTTCGCCGTCACCGGCGTCGACCCCGCGCAACCCATGCTCGAGGTCGCCCGCACCCGCCCCGGCGGCCACCTCGTCCGCTGGATCGAGGGCACCGCGGACGCCTACGACGGCCCCCCGGTCGACCTCGCGATCATGACCGCCCACGTCGCCCAGGTGATCCACGACGACACCGCCTGGCTGGGCACGCTCACCGCCACCCGCCGCGCGCTCCGTCCCGGCGGCACCCTCGCTTTCGAGAGCCGCAACCCCGCCGTCGAAGGCTGGCGCGCCTGGTCCGCCGAGGCCCCCCACCGCCGCTACGACGGCGACCCACACACATATGGCCCCGCCGAACTCTGGTTCGACGCCCTCACCATCGACCGCGACCCCGACGCCGGCGACCTCGCACACTGCGAAATCCACTACCGCTTCGACCGCACGGGCGAGCACCTCGTCTCCCGGAACGCCCTCCGCTTCCGCCCCCGCGCCACCCTCGAACGCCAACTCACCCGGTCCGGCTTCGCAGTCGCCGAGGTCTACGGCAACTGGGACCGCTCCCCCCTCACCCCCACCAGTCCCGAAATGATCTTCATCGCCCACGCCCTCTGAGGCACCGCCTCCGCCTCCGGCCCTCTCCCCCTCTGGGGGAGGTTGGGGAGAGGGTCGACACCCCGACCCGCCAAACCCCACGAACCGAACGAGGCACACCCACCCTCGATCCCTCCAACTCCGAACCCCTCCCCCTTGAGGGGGGAAGGTTGGGGAGGGGTGACGTGTTCGCCAGCACATCAGCGGCGGACTCGCGCTGCCCCTCTCCACCTCCAACGGACTCCGGCCCCCTCCCCCTCTGGGGGAGGGTTGGGGAGAGGGTGACGCGGTCGCCAGCACACGCACGACCGAACCCATCGAAACCGCCAGCACCCACCCCAGACAAACGAACAGGCCCCTCCCCATCAGGGGAGAGGCCTGGAACATGATCAGAAGGGAGAACTAACCGCGGATCGAAGCCGCCTCCGCCGGACTGAACGACGTCGCACAGCCCTCGCAGTAGTACGAAGAGATCAGCGCCGACTTACCCATGTCTCGCGCCGAATCCCACCGAGGCACCAGCGCGCCATGCGCACACTCTGGACTCGCACCTTGCGAATGCGCCGCAGTCTCTGCTTCTCCGCCAAAGATCTTGCTCAGGATGCTCATGGTTGCCTTCCCTGGCTCGTCGTCCGCGATCAATCTTGCGACGCAGCCCGATGCCGGCCCTTCGTTCAGTTCGTACGCCAACGTACCAATCGCCCCGGCTCGAACGCGTACGAGAGAGCCCCTCGTAATTACAGCTCCGTGACGGTTGCGCCACGAACCTCATCGACTCGCCTCGCGCCGTCGAGATTCGCCGCTTTCGCCTCGCCACCGCGCTCGCTACGCTCTCCGCCGAGACGGAAGGGCCCCGCCATGCCAGCACTCAGTTCGATCTTCGGCCACGCCAAGATGACCTACCGCGGCACCGCCGCCCGCCCCGCCATCAGCGAGTGCTGCGTCAACCGCACCCTTATGCCTCGATGGCGCGGCCCCCAGGCCATGGGCGACGACAACCTCGCAATGGGCTTCGTCTGCCACCGCTGCGGCCGCGAGTTCCTCTCCAGCGACGTACACAACCGCCGCCTCATCCGCGGCAACGCCCCCGCGTCCGCCGCCCCGGCCGCCACCCCCGCCCACGGCGAACCCATCGAGCCCATGGAACCCGCCGCCACCGAGACGCCCGAGGACGGAACCGCCGACACCGAGGCCGAAGAACCCCACTCCTAGCCCCCGCCCCGTCCGACTCCGACTCCGACTCCTCCCTCCGAAATCCGGCCCCCTCCCCCTATGGGGGAGGGTTGGGGAGAGGGTCGACACGCGCCCCGCAGACACCCGAGCACCACGAACCACCCGAGGCATCGCGCGCCCCAGGATCCCGTCCGACCCCCTCCCCCTTGAGGGGGGAGGGCGGGGGTGGGGGTGACGCGGTCGCAACCAACCAACCGTTGAGGACAGCGACACCCCCGCAACCAAACGTCCGAACCCACCAACGCGAGCGACCACACACCAAGAAGCCCCGCTCACGCGGGGCTTCTCAATTCGCAGCCCTGGCACAGGACTACTTGCGGATCTGTTCCGCCTTCTCCGTCACGCCCGAGCGGCCATCACCACCCTTGCCCAACGAGTGCTTCGGATAGACGGTCGTCACGAACTTGCCGGACGTGGCAGAGCGAGCAACGCGAACCGTCGGTTGCGCCGGCTTCTGATCGCGCATCGTCATCCCCTCCAGGCATGCGGTCGTCGTTCGTACAGACGACCGAGCCACCCCTCACGCTGCCGGAAGGCTACTCGTTCGTTCAGCAGGTGACCATTGCGAAACGAGAACGCGGCACTCCCGTGACCCCACGTCGAGTATCTCCGGAACATTGTTTCATATCGGATCTCAGTCACCGCTCCCGTGATAAAGGGAATGTCCTGGTCGACCCGCGCTATCTCGTACCGGTTCAGATGTCCCGCCTCCAGGTAAGAGAACCTGACCAGGCTCGTGACGCGCCACAGCGTTTCCGGGTCCGACCGGTCCGGAAACTCCAGTTCCACCTCGACCTGGACGTTGTCGGCGATCCCGGCGCTCCCGGTCTGCCGGTTCTCGACCCACAGGTAGATCGGGATATCGCCCGACCAACTGTCGAGGGCGGACGCCTCGCGAGCCTCGTCCGGATTGAGGTCAGCGAACGTGAGATCGCTACCAATACGGTCCACCGGAGGCGCCCACGATCCGGCCGGTCCGAACGGAGAAAGGTCGACCCGTAGGTACGGAGCAACATCGGCGCGGAAACGCCGGCGCGTCTCACCCAACTGACTGAAGAGTCCGATCAGACTGAACAGGCTCAGCGTGGCGACGGACAGAGCCCAGCCAGCCGTCGTCGTCGGATGGGGGAACGCGCGCAGCGCCGAGTTGATCGCCTCGAACTCGTCGTTGCCGAGGTCGGTGCCGAAGTAGAGCATGCCCACCACGCCGCTCCCGAACAGGAGCACTACTCCACCGATCCGATACATGGCGCCCCCCGGGCAGCACCGTAGAGACGCCACCCGCGAGGGCTCAGAACGAAGTGGCAGCACCGCCCCCTACACCCCACACACGAAGAAGCCCCGCTCACGCAGGGCGCCTCCACACACCACCCACCCCGTCGAGGCCTACCGACGCCGCGTGGGCGCCCCGCCCCGCACATGCCTCGATACCTCCTCCGCCAGCGCCGCCACCGACCGCCGAGCACACGTGAACGTCTTCTCCGGCGCCGCCGTCGCGAACGGCATGCTCGTCTTGTGGTCCAGCTGCGTGTTCGCCCAGATCACCACCACGTCCGCGCGGTCCGCCAGGTCCTTCGCCCGCTTCGCCCCCGTCGGCCGGTCACCCTCGACGAACGACACATCGATGGCGCTCCCCCGCAGGATCGTCCGCAGCGTCGTCCGAGCGTTCGGCGACCCGCCGATCACCAGCAGCCGCGTCCGGCCCGACGCCACCAGGTCCTGGACCATCGCCTGCGTTGCCCGCGCCGTGTCGCTCCCGCCGCAGACCTCGCACCCCTCGGACGCCACCTCCACCACCCGCCGAGGCCCGTGCGGCCCGGAGATGTCGAGGGCGTTCCGGCACGCCTCCGCGGAACACACCCGCGCCACGCGTTCCTCGATCGCCGCCAGCGCCGCCTCGCGCTTCGCGACCGCCATGTTCTGCTTCCGCCCGTTCGTCAGCCCCGCCTCGATCAGCGCTGCTCGCGCCCACTGTTTCGAGGCAACTCGGACGAACCCGAGCTCCTCGAGCAATCCTTCGATCGGAAACGTCGGTTCAGCGGCCATGCTCTGAGGTTACGCCGAGCGCGTCTCCCGAGCCCCACCCTGACGGCACGGACGGCACGATGGCGGAGCGCCTGGCACGAGGCTCGCGCGGCGGGCGGGCTACGCCTTACTCGCGCCGAGCTCCTGCGCGATCCCCACGAGGATCCCCTCGGGCCCGCGCATATAGCAGAGCCGGTACACGTCCTCGTACTGCTCGATGTTGCCCACCAGCTCCGCGCCGTGCCGATCACGCAGCCGGGTCACCGTGTCGTCGATGTCATCCACGGTGAACATCACCCGCAGCATCCCCAGGGCGTTCACCGGCCGCGGGTCTGGAGTCGTCGGGATCACGTCGGGTCGGTGGAACTTGCTCAACTCAAGCCGGCTATGACCGTCCGGCGACCGCATCATGGCGACATCGACGCTCTGGTCATCGAGGCCCGTCACCCCGTCGGCCCACGACCCCTCGATGTGCCCGCGCCCCTCCACGCGACGCCATCATTCGTGAGATCGAACGGTTCTCGACACAAGATCCGAGTGACGCACGTGAGGTTCAACGCCAAGTCGCGGCACGGCTTCGAGCGACGCCCGAGTTCCGCCGTGTTTCGGGAGAACTCGAAGCCCGACGCCGTTGGATGTCCGAACAAGCCACGGCGGTCGGTGCCGAGGTCCTGCTAGAACTGTTCCAGGGGGGCGCGCTCGACAGCGAAATGGTCGTCGAACTCACGGGGAGGTCTGGAAACAGTCTCCCTCCCCAACTGGATCACCTCCTCCGCGGACGCTTGGGGTCTCGGCTCGGTCTTCGCGCTGTCCCCGATGATCTTCATCAACTGGCCCGCCGTGCCTTCAGAGAGACGCTCCGACTCGCTCTTGAGGACGTTGACGTCTAGCCCCCCCTTGACACGGACGTACGTTCGTAGTCTAACGTGATCCGTCTGGCGAACGCATGTTCGCACCCCACCGACCGAGGCCGAAACGGCCCACCCGAGGGGATCACGCATGGCGCTCGTCGATGCCATCACCGCGCTCCGAGGCAACCCGCGCCTCGCCGCGTCCTTCACCGACTGGCGTTCCTTCGCGCCCGAACCGCCGAGGTATGCGGACTGGCCGGCCGCGCTCGATCCGCGGATCGTCGCCGCCCTCGCACGGCGCGGGATCGAGCGCCCATACACCCACCAGGCCCAGGCCATCGCGAACGCCCTCCCGCGCTCCTCGGGGGCGCGGGGGAACGACCTGGTCGTCGTCACCCCCACCGCCAGCGGCAAGACGCTCTGCTACACCGCCCCCGTCCTCCAGGCGATCCTCGACGACGACGCGTCGAGGGCGCTCTACCTCTTCCCGACGAAGGCCCTCGCCGCGGACCAGCTCGAGGAGCTGCACTCACTCGTCACGGACGCCGGGCTGCCGGTCAAGACCTTCACGTACGACGGCGACACGAGCCCCAACGCGAGGCGCGCCGTCCGCACCTCCGGGCACGTCGTCATCACCAACCCGGACATGCTCCACACCGGCATCCTGCCCAATCACACGAAGTGGGTGCGCCTCTTCGAGAACCTGAAATACGTCGTCATCGACGAGCTGCACACGTACCGCGGCGTCTTCGGCTCGAACGTCGCCAACCTCATGCGCCGCCTCCAGCGCATCTGCCGCTTCTACGGCTCCGACCCCGTCTTCATCTGCTGCTCCGCCACCATCGCCAACCCCGGCGAACTCGCCGAGGCCCTCACCGGCCGCCCGATGGCGGTCGTCTCCGACAACGGCGCGCCGAGGGGCGAGCGCGTCGTCGCGATGTTCAACCCGCCCGTCGTGAACGAGGAGCTCGGCATCCGCCAGGGCGTCGTGAACGCCACCACCTCGGTGGTCGGCGCGCTCCAGGAGGCCGGGGTGCAGTCGATCGTCTTCGCCGGGTCACGCACCCGCGTCGAGGTGCTCACCCAGTACCTCCGCGAGATGCGCGGCGGCCGCCCGACGAACCCCGGCGCGCCGCCCATCGTGCGCGGCTACCGCAGCGGTTACCTCCCGAAGGAGCGCCGCGAGATCGAGGCGTCCCTCCGCGACGGCCGCCTCCGCACCGTCGTCGCCACCAACGCGCTCGAGCTCGGCATCGACATCGGCGGGCTGGACGCCTCGATCCTCGCGGGCTACCCCGGCACCGTCGCCAGCCTCAGGCAGCAGATGGGCCGCGCCGGCCGCAGCCAGCAGGCCTCGCTCTCCGTCCTCGTCGCCTCGTCCACGCCCCTCGACCAGTACATCGTGCAGCACCCGGAGTTCGTCTTCGGCGACAGCGTCGAGGCAGCCCGCGTCCACCCGGACAACCCGATCATCGCCGCCGAGCACCTGAAGTGCGCCGTCTTCGAGCTCCCCCTCGACGCCTCCGAGCAGGACTCGGTCATGGGCGCACACACCGCCGACCTCCTCGTCGCCCTCGCCGAGATCGGCATGGTCCACCAGGCCGACACGCCCGAGGGCCCCCGCACCTACTGGAGCAGCGAGTCCTACCCCGCCGAGGGCGTCTCGCTCCGCCTCGGCGCCGAGCAGAACGTCGTCATCATCGACCAGGGCCCTCCCGCCTCCGTCATCGGCGAGGTCGACCGCCCCTCCGCGATGACGCTCCTCCACACCGAAGCCATCTACATGCACGACGGTCGCCAGTACCACGTCGACTTCCTCGACTGGGACGAGCTCAAAGCCTACGTCCGCCCCGTCGATGTCGAGTACTACACCGACGCCCACCTCCAGGTAGACCTCAAGGTCATCGACGAATGGGAGTCCACCGCCCACCCCGCGCCCATCGAGCCCTCCCGCACCCGCGCCACAGACGAGCACGACTCCCAACCCATCCCCGACCAGGGCACCCTCCCCGCCTGGACCATCCAGGCCCACCCTTACCCCACCTCTCCGATTCCGGCCCCCTCCCCCTCGAGGGGGGAGGGCGGGGGTGGGGGTGACGCGGTCGCAAACGCCCAGTCACCCGACCCCACCAACAACCCCCACCAACAACCCACCGAAGATCCGCACGCCCTTCAGCCCCAACAACCCCCCACGAACCCCACGCAACACCCGCTCACCCTGAGCCCGTCGAAGGGCGAGCCCCCGGAACGCCCGAGCGCCCAACC
>CAYPYF010000095.1:1600-9788 GCA_964414675.1 uncultured Dehalococcoidaceae bacterium | reverse complement strand
GCGATGGTGTCCTCCACGAAGCCGCCCTCGTTCAGGGTGTCCGTGTGGATCGCCATCTGCACGTCGTAGGCGTCCGCGACGCGGAGCGCGGCGTCGATCACGGCGGGCGTGGAGCCCCAGTCCTCGTGGACCTTGAGGGCGCACGCGCCGGCCTCGACCTGCTCACGGATGCCGGCCTCCTGCGACGCGTTCGCCTTTGCGAACAGTCCCCAGTTCACCGGGAGCACGTCGGCCGCCTCGAGCATGCGTTCGATGTGCCACGGGCCGGGGGTCGCCGTCGTGGCTCGCGTGCCGTCGGCCGGGCCGGTACCGCCACCGAGCATGGTCGTGATGCCATTGGAGATCGCGGCCCACGCCTGCTGCGGCGCGATCATGTGGATGTGGGAGTCGACGCCGCCCGCGGTCGCGATCATGTGCTCGCCCGCGATGACCTCGGTGCCCGGCCCGATGACGAGGGCCGGGTGGACGCCGTCCATGATGTCCGGGTTGCCGGCCTTCCCGATCGCCGCGATGCGCCCGTCCTTGATGCCGATGTCGCCCTTCACGACGCCGAGCACCGCGTCGAGGATGAGGACGCTGGTGATCACGGTGTCCGGGGTGCCGCCCGCTGAGGTGGCGCTCGGCGACTGGGCCATCCCGTCGCGGATCGTCTTGCCGCCGCCGAAGACCGCCTCCTCGCCCGGGACCGCGTAGTCGTGCTCGACGCGACACACGAGGTTCGTGTCCGCGAGGCGGAAGCGGTCGCCGGTCGTCGGGCCGTAGAGCGAGGCATAGCGTTCACGCGAGATGCGGCTCATGACTGCCCTTCCGAGCGGAACCCACGTCCCTCGGCGGTGACGAGCGCCGCAGCGCGGACCGCCTCGTCGGTGGTGTCGCCCTCGACGAGGGCGTTCATGCCGAAGGCGAGACGCGCGCCCCCGAAGGCGACCAGTGGCGCCATCTGCTCCTGTCCGGGTTCGAAGCGGATGGCCGTGCCGGCGGGGATGTCGAGGCGCATCCCGAACGCCGCCGCGCGGTCGAAGCGGAGGGCTCGGTTCACCTCGAAGAAGTGGGCGTGCGAGCCCACCTGGATCGGACGGTCGCCGGTGTTCGCGACGACGACCTCGGACGTCAGGCGTCCCGCGTTGATCTCGATGTCCCCGTCCTCGACGAGGTAGGACGAATTGCCACCGGCCATCGGACGGTCCTTCTAGCCCACGCTCGGGCGGATGGGATGGTGGCAGGAGACGAGCTTCGTGCCATCCGGGAAGGTCGCTTCGATCTGGACGGTCGGGATCATGTCGCCGATCCCGTCCATGACCTCATCCGCGGTGAGTACGCTGGCGCCGATCTCCGCGGCCTCCGTGACCGAGCGGCCGTCGCGGGCGGCCTCGATCATGGCTTCGCTGATGAGCGCGACGGCTTCCGGGTAGTTGAGGCGGACGCCTCGGGCGCGCCGGCGTCGAGCGACGTCGGCGGCGACGAAGATCATGAGTGCGTCTTGCTCGCGCGGGGTCAGGCGCATCCGGCGGCCTCTCGGGTGCCCTCGGGGATCGCGTCCTCGCACCGTCAGTGCGAAGCGAAGTGGATGCACTGTCGGGGCTCGCTGTTGCCCGGCCATGTCCGTTTGAAGAACGTTGTGTTTCGCAGACGAGTGCATCCACTGTCAGGATTCCTGCGATGCGTCCACACCTCGGCATCAGGTGCATCTCACAACGTTCTCCATACAGAAAGAATTCAGACAGACTCAGGCAACCAAACGTTCTTAACAGAGCAACGCCGGAGTAACCGCTCGCCCTCAATCTCACCCAATCGCGTTGCGCGTCTGCGGCTCTTGACGCGCGTTGAGAAGAGGGAATCGCGTGGGTAAGAACGACACGGATCAGTTGATGACATCGCTGACGCAGGGGATGAACCAGCGGTGGTCTCGCCGCCGGCTCCTGCGCGCCGGCGCCGGCGTGGCGATGCTGCCGGCCTTCGGCGGCCTGCTCGCCGCGTGCTCGGACGACGAGGACGGCGCCACGGGCGAGGCGGGGTCGGGCGGCGGCGGGGGGGGCGAGACCATCAAGGTCGGCATCCTGCACTCGTTCAGCGGCACGATGGCCGTGTCCGAGGTGTCCGTCGCGGACGCCGAGAAGATGGCGATCGCCGAGATCAACGCTGCCGGTGGCGTCCTCGGTAAGCAGCTCGAGACCATCATCGAAGACGGCGCGTCCGACTGGCCCACCTTCGCCGAGAAGGCGACCAAGCTGATCCAGAACGACGGCGTCGCGGTGACCTTCGGCTGCTGGACGTCCGCCAGCCGCAAGGCCGTCCTCCCGGTGTTCGAGGGCGAGAAGGCGCTGCTGTTCTACCCGGTGCAGTACGAGGGCCTCGAGTCGTCGCCGTACATCTACTACATGGGCGCAACGACGAACCAGCAGATCGTCCCGTCGATCGAGTACCTGTTGGAGGAGGGCAAGACCAAGTTCTTCCTCCTGGGCTCCGACTACGTGTTCCCGCGGACGGCGAACACGATCATCAAGGCCCAGCTCGCTGCCGCCGGCGCCGAGACGGTCGCCGAGGAGTACACCCCGCTCGGGCACACGGAGTACAGCACGGTCATCTCGAAGATCCAGGCCGCCGCTCCGGACGTGGTCTACAACACGCTGAACGGTGACTCGAATGTCGCGTTCTTCAAGCAACTGCAGGCCGCCGGCATCACCGCCGAGGACCTCACGACCCTGTCGGTGTCGGTCGCCGAGGAAGAAGTCCGCGGCATCGGTGCAGACGTGATGGTGGGACACCTCACCGCCTGGAACTACTACCAGACGGTGGAGACGCCCGAGAACGAGACCTTCGTCAAGGCGTTCAAGGCGATGTTCGGCGAAGAGCGTGTCACGGCTGACCCGCACGAGGCCGCCTACATCGGCGTCAAGCTCTGGGCGATGGCGGCCGAGAAGGCCGGCACGACCGAGGTTGAGGCCGTGAAGGAGGCGATGGCCGGGCTGACCCTCGCCGCACCCGAAGGCACCGTGACCGTCAACGGCGAGAACCACCACATCTCGAAGACGGTGCGCATCGGGAAGATCCGTGAGGACGGCCTGATCGACTCGATCTGGGAGACGCCGGCACCCGTGGAGCCGGACCCGTACCTCGAGACGTACGACTGGGCTTCGGAGTTCCACCGGACCTAGTCCGGAGGATGGGGACACGCGCCCTCATCGGTTGAGGGCGCTCGAGGGGACCACGGGGAGAGTCATGGAGTTATTCCTCACGCAGGTCTTCAACGGCCTGAGCGTGGGTTCGATCCTGCTCCTGGTAGCAATCGGGCTCGCGTTCTCGTTCGGCCTGATGGGCGTCATCAACATGGCGCACGGCGAGCTGATCATGGTCGGCGCCTACTCCGCATACGTGATGCAGAGCTGGCTCCCCACCGTGATCGGCGACCTCGGGAATGACCTGTACCTCCCCGTGGCCCTGGTCCTGGCGTTCGTGGTGACAGCGCTGATCGGCATCGCGCTGGAGCGGATCCTGATCCGCCGCCTCTACGGGCGTCCGCTGGACACGCTGCTCGCGACCTGGGGCGTGAGCCTGATCCTCCAGCAGGCGGCACGCTCGATCTTCGGCGCGCCGAACGTGCAGGTCGTCGCGCCCTCGTGGCTGCGCGGCGGGCTGCATGTCGTCCCCGGCCTGACGCTCCCCTACCCCCGCCTGTTCATCCTCGCGCTGGCGGTCATCTGCCTCGTCGGCGTGTACGTGTACCTGTTCCGCACCTCGCGAGGGCGTCTCATCCGCGCGGTCATGCAGGACCGGCAGATGGCGGGCGCGCTCGGCGTGAAGACCTCACAGGTCGACGTGTCGACGTTCGCGCTCGCGTCCGGGCTCGCCGGCGTGGCCGGGTGCGCCCTCGCGCTCCTCGGGCCCATTGGCCCCTCCCTCGGCACGTTCTACATCGTGGATGCCTTCATGGTGGTCGTGCTCGGCGGCGTCGGGCAGCTGCTCGGCACGGTCGCGGCAGCCGCCGGGATCGGCGTCTCGACCGCAGCGATCGAGTTCCAGACCAGCGCGTCCCTGGGCAAGGTGATCGTGTTCCTGCTCGTGATCGTGTTCCTGCAGTGGCGTCCCGCGGGCATCATCGCGAGGCGCGGACGATGAGCGCGGCCGCGACGAGCGCCTCCAGGCCGCGAGGCCTGACGACGGACCGACGGTTCCAGATCGAGCTGGCCATCGTCGTCCTCGGGTTCGTCCTGCTCGCGCTGGCGCCGCTCTACCTGTCCGACTTCCGCCTGAACCAGATGGGCAAGTTCCTGACGTTCGCGATCGTCGCGATCGGGATCGACCTGCTCTGGGGCTACACGGGCATGCTCAGCCTCGGCCAGGGCGTATTCTTCGGCCTCGGCGGCTACGCGATGGCGATGTACCTGAAGTTGCACGCCTCCGGCGAGGCGTTGCCGGACTTCATGGGCTGGAGCGGACTGCGCGCGCTCCCCTGGTTCTGGGAGCCGTTCCGTCACGCCTGGTTCGCCCTGCCGATGGCCATCCTCGGCCCGGGCCTCGTGGCGTTCGCGTTCGGTTATGTCCTGTTCAGGAGTCGCGTCACCGGCGTCTACTTCTCGATCGTGACGCAGGCGCTGGCGCTGATCCTCAGCGTCTTCCTCGTCGGCCAGCAGGCCTACACCGGCGGCACGAACGGCCTGACGAACTACACCGACCTCTTCGGAGCGACGCTGCGGAGCGCCGACACCCGGCAGACGCTCTACTTCGTCACGCTGGTCGTCCTCGCGATCACCTACGCCATCTCGCGGCTCGTGACCGGGTCGCGGCTCGGGCGGGTGATGATCGCGGTGCGGGACGACGAGGCCCGCGCACGGTTCGCGGGCTACAACGTGGCGCTGGTGAAGGCCTCGGTGTTCGCGCTCGCCGGCGGTCTGGCGGGGGTCGCGGGCGCGCTCTTCGTCCCGCAGGTGGGGATCATCTCGCCGGCGAACCTCGGCGTGGTGCCATCGATCGAGATGGTGCTCTGGGTCGCGATCGGTGGCCGTGGCACGCTCGCCGGCGCGGTCGTCGGCGCGCTCGCGGTCTCGTGGATGCGGAGCATCTTCTCCGAGGCGTACCCCGAGTCGTGGCTGTACCTGCTGGGCGCGATGTTCGTCGCCTCGGTGGTGTTCGTCCCGAAGGGCGTCGTCGGGTCCATGGAGCCGTTGATCGCCCGCGTCGCGGGTCGCTCACCGTTCAGGTTCGCCAGCCGGGCCGTGCCTCTCCCCGACCAGCCCGGTCCGGAGGCCGCGCTGGGTGGAGGCATCGCGCGTGGCGCCGAGGTCATGGCGAGCGCGGAAGGAGCGACCGATGGCGATTAGCGCGCCCACGGGCGTCTCCGTGATCGAACTCGACGACATCGTGGTGTCGTTCGACGGGTTCGTCGTCCTCGACCACCTCGACTTCGCGCTCGGCGAGGGCGAGCTGCGCTTCCTGATCGGGCCGAACGGCGCCGGCAAGACCACGTTGATGGACCTCGTGAGCGGCAAGACCAAGCCGACCGCGGGGCGCGCGACGTTGCGGGCGCGCTCGGGCGAGGGACTGCGCGAGGTGAGCATCGCGGAGCACCAGGAGCACGAGCTGGTGCGCCTCGGCCTCGCGCGGAAGTTCCAGACGCCCTCGGTCTTCCGCAGCCTGACCTGCTTCGAGAACCTCGAGGTCGCCGTCGGGTTCCGATCGCTGCTGCCGTCGCTGCTCCGCCGGCTGAAGACCGAGCAGCGCGAGCGGATCGAGGAGACGCTGGCCGTCGTCGGCCTCTCGGAGCGCGCGCACGTGCTCGCCGGGGCACTCTCGCACGGACAGTTGCAGTGGCTTGAGATCGCGATGCTGCTGGTGCAGGAGCCGTCCGTCCTGTTGCTCGACGAGCCGGTCGCCGGCATGACCCGCCAGGAGCGCGAGACCACGGGCGAGCTGCTGCACCGGCTCGAGGGGAAGCACTCGATCCTCATCACGGAGCACGACATGGACTTCGTGCGGCAGTTCTCGCGGACCGTCACCGTCCTGCACCAGGGCCGCCTGCTGGCCGAGGGCACCGTCGCGGAGATCCAGTCGAACCCCGAAGTGGTCGAGGTCTACCTCGGCCGCTCGGCGCACTAGGTCGGAGTACGCATGTCACTGACGCAACTGCCGGGTGAACGCCTGCGGGCAGGGGAGTTCCCGCCGGACGAACTCGATCCGCGCGGTGGACACCTCGAGGTGCGCGGCCTGTCGGTCGCCTACGGCAGCAGCGTCGTCGTCCGGGACATCACGCTGGAGGCGAAGCCCGGCGAGGTCGTCTGCATCCTCGGCCGGAACGGCGCGGGCAAGACGACGCTGATCCACAGCATCATCGGGATCCTCCCGTCCGCGCACGAGACGATCTTCCTCGACGGCGGCGAGGCCTCGAGGCACGCGTCGCACGAGCGCGTGCGCGCCGGGATGGGACTCGTCCCGCAGGGACGCCGGATCTTCGGCAGCCTCACGGTGCTGGAGAACCTGATGGTGGGCCTGGCGCCCCAGGGGAACCGCGACACCGGCCAGCTGGACGAGGTGTACGCGCTGTTCCCGGTGCTGAAGGAGATGGGTGGCCGGACCGCGGGCGTCCTCAGCGGGGGTCAGCAGCAACAGCTCGCGATCGGGCGGGCGCTGATGGGGCGTCCACGACTGCTGCTGCTGGACGAACCGACCGAGGGCATCCAGCCGAACATCGTCGAGCAGATCCAGGCGGCGATTGGTTCGCTCCGCGGCAAGATGACGATCGTGCTGGTCGAGCAGTTCCTCGACTTCGCGCTGAGCAACGCGGACCAGTGCTACGTCCTCGGCGCGGGCGAGGTCGTGCTGAACGGACCGCCGTCCGAGCTCAACGCTGACCGACTCCGCGAGCACCTCGCGGTCTAGTCCCGCGGTCCAGCTGCGCGACTCCGGCTTCGTGCTCGTGACGACGAGTACATCCGCGAGCGCAGGTGAGGGTGCGCCTGATGTGCAACAGCCGGGCGGTGGGGCCGCATTCGGCAGACCGCGAGATCGCCCGACTCCGGGGTTGCCCGGGCGGTGCACACTGATCGCAGAACAGACATCGAGAGGTTGCCCGAGAGGGGAGGACTCCGCCGTTGCAGCAAGATGATTCACCGGCATCACAGTCGTCCCGGGTGACGCGCCGCTAGCGTTGCAAACTCCCCGAGCACACGACGACCGTCTCTCCATCGAGGATACGCGCTGGTCTCGATGTAACTCTGAGGAGAGTGCCCGCCGACCGCACTCCGGCCGTACCGCTCAGAGTCCACCGGCTTTCTGGTGGTGACGACGCACAGCGGCAAGCCCCCGAGACGACGACGCCCCCGGCCATTGGCCGGGGGCGTCCTGCGTTCCGACGGTCCGCGGATGCTAGTTGTGGCCGCGCCGGGTGCGACCGCCGCGCATCTTGCGCTTGTCCGGCCGGCGTTGCTGCGACGACAGCGACCGGAGCGCCTCGGGCATCCCGTCGCCGATCTGCTCGCGGCGAAGTTCCACGACCTGGTCCCGCAGCAGCGCGGCGCGTTCGAAGTCGAGTTCCTTCGCTGCGGTCTTCATCTGCTTCTCGAGCTCGATGATCATGCGCGCGAGTTCCTCCTTCGGGAGCTCGCTCGCCTGCACCGTGTACTCGCCGGACTCCTCCGCCACCCGCCGCAGCCGGTCGCCAATGTCGCGGATGGTCTTCTTGATGCCCTCCGGCGTGATGCCATGCTCGAGGTTGTACGCGGCCTGGATGTCGCGACGGCGGTACGTCTCGTCGAGGGCGTATCGCATCGAGTCGGTGACCTTGTCAGCGTACATGATCACCTGGCCGTTGGGGTGGCGGGCGGCGCGGCCGGTGGTCTGCACCAGCGATCCTCCGGACCGCAGGTACCCCTCCTTGTCCGCGTCCAGGATGCAGACCAGGGACACCTCCGGCAGGTCGAGCCCCTCGCGGAGCAGGTTGATGCCGACGATGACGTCGTACACGCCAAGGCGCAGGTCGCGCAGGATGTCGATCCGTTCGAGGGTGTCGATCTCCGAGTGAAGGTACATGGACTTCACGCCCATCTCCTGGAGATAGTCGTTGAGGTCCTCGGACATCTTCTTGGTCAGCGTCGTGATGAGCGTCCGCTCGTTCCGCTCGATGCGGTCGCGCACCTCGCCGAGGAGGTCGTCGATCTGCCCCTTCGTTGGGCGGACGTCGATCTCGGGGTCGAGG
>CAYPYF010000095.1:604-1590 GCA_964414675.1 uncultured Dehalococcoidaceae bacterium | reverse complement strand
GGTGGGGCGGATGATCTGCTGCACCACCTGTGAGGACACCTCGCGCTCGTACGGTCCCGGGGTCGCCGAGACGAACACGACCTGGTTGAGGTGGTCCTCGAACTCCTGGAAGTTCAGCGGGCGGTTGTCGAGCGCGCTCGGCAGGCGGAAGCCGTACTCGACGAGGGTGCGCTTGCGCGCGGTGTCGCCCTCATACATCCCGCGCACCTGCGGGATCGCGATGTGCGACTCGTCGACGAAGACGAGCCAGTCGTCCGGGAAGTAGTCGAGCAGCGTCCACGGCGTCGAGCCCGGCTCGCGGCCTGCGAGATGTCGCGAGTAGTTCTCGATGCCGGAGCAGTACCCGACCTCGCGGAGCGTCTCGAGGTCGTACTTCGTGCGCTCCTCGAGGCGTGCGGCCTCCAGGATCTTGCCCGCGTCGCGGAGCTCCTTCAGCGACTGCGCGAGCTCGTTCTCGATCGACTCGATCGCGAGGACCATGCGGTCCTCCGAGGTGACGAAGTGCTTCGCCGGGTAGATGGCGGTCTGCTCCGCCTCGCCCAGGACCTCGCCGGTCAGCGGGTCGAGCGTCTGGATGCGCTCCACCTCGTCGCCGAAGAAGTCGATGCGGATCGCGAGGTCCTCGTACGCCGGGAACACGGTGAGCGAGTCCCCGCGGACACGGAAGGTGCCCCGGATCAGGTTGATATCGTTGCGCGCGTACTGCATCGCGACGAGCTGACGGACCAGGGACGCGCGGTTGACGTGACGCCCTCGCCACAGCTGGGCGACGAAGGACTGGTACTCGCCCGGCTCACCGAGGCCGTAGATGCACGACACGGACGCGACGATGACGACATCGCGCCGCTCGAAGAGCGCGCGCGTCGCGGCATGGCGCATCTTGTCGATCTCGTCGTTGATATCCGCGTCCTTGGCGATGTACGTATCGGACCGCGGGATGTACGCCTCGGGCTGGTAGTAGTCGTAGTACGAGACGAAGTACTCGA
>CAYPYF010000095.1:0-594 GCA_964414675.1 uncultured Dehalococcoidaceae bacterium | reverse complement strand
CGACGGCGTTGTCCGGGAAGAACTCCCGGAACTCCTGGGCGAGCTGGGCCGCGAGCGTGCGGTTCGGCGCGAGCACCAGCGTGGGCCGCTGGTACCGCTCGATCACGTTCGCCATCGCGAAGGTCTTGCCGGTGCCGGTGGCGCCGAGGAGCGTCTGCGCGCGCAGCCCGCTCTGCAGTCCGTCCACCAGCTCGGAGACGGCCTGGGGCTGGTCGCCCATCAGTTGAAAGTCGGAAACGATGCGGAAGGGGACGGCCGCGGTGGCCGGCTTCTGCTCACTGGTGGTCACAAGCATCCCATTCACCGCGCCCGATGCGGGTGGGGCGCGGGGCAGATCCAGTGTACCGCTGCCAGCCAGAACAGAACAAATGTACGGAGCGAGATGCTACGAAGGCGCTACGAGGCGTCGGCCTCGATGGGCTCGTCCTCCGTGGCCGCGTTCGGCCGGAGCTGATCGGTCTTCCGGTAGGCCACCACCCGGTTCCGTCCGGTGCGCTTCGCCTCGTACAGCGCCTGGTCCGCCCTGCCGATCAACTCCACCTCGTCCTGCTCTTCCTCCACAGGGAGTGAGGCGACTCCGATCGAGATCGTGAG
>CAYPYF010000094.1:0-9878 GCA_964414675.1 uncultured Dehalococcoidaceae bacterium | reverse complement strand
ACGTCCAGTTTACCCGCCCGGCGGGCGGAGGCGTTGAGCCCGCTCTGCTATGGCGGGCATGGGTAGGGGGCGAGCGCCGGTCCGGGCACTACAGCGATTGATCCGCGTGGCGCAGTTCCGTGGGCCGCAGTGGACAGCTCGATGACCCCATCGACCGCGCTGGGTTCGAGGCCGGGCCGGTAGGAGAGATGGGCATCGCCGTCGAAGCCTCAGACACCCGTCGTCACTAGTCCGAAGCAACGGCTCCCGTCCCGAGGGCGAGCCCGAGCGGGTTGTCTCGCATCCAGTCCCCGAACGCTGATGCCGGCATCGGGCGGGCGAAGTGGTAGCCCTGCCCGACGTTGCAGCCGAACGCGGTCAGGAGTTCCGCCGTCTCCTCGGTCTCGATGCCCTCGGCGATGGAGACGAGTCCCAGATTCCGAGAGATTGTGAGCGTGCTTTCCACGATCTCCCGGGCCTTGGGGTTCGTCAGCATGTCGCGCACAAAACTCTGGTCGATCTTGATCGAGGAGATCGGCAGCCGTTGCAGGTAGACGAAGGGCGAGTATCCCGTCCCGAAGTCGTCGATGGCGAGGGTGACGCCCGCGGCCAGGAGTGCCTCGCACGTCGAGACGGCCTCGTCGGTGTCGGCCAGGATGGCCGTCTCGGTGATCTCGAGGTCGATCGTCCCCTCCGGCAACGTCCATTCCCTGGTGATGGACGTCAGTCGCCTGGCGAGGTCCGCGTCCTCGAAGTCTGCGGCTGAGAGGTTGACGCTGACACGGACCGGGAGCCCGGCCTTGTGCCATTCATGCACCTGTCGGCTCGCGGTTTCGAGGGCCCAGGTGGTGAGGATTCGGATGTAGCCCGTCTGCTCCGCCAGGACGATGAACTCGGCCGGCGGCACGAAGCTGCCGTCCTCGCGCTGCCAGCGCATGAGCACCTCTGCTCCTGCGATCTCGCGACGCTGCAGGTCCACTTGGGGCTGGTAGTACAGCTCGAGGGCGCCTGCGCGGAGGGCCTCGCGGAGGGCCGCCAGGATCTTCAACTGATCCGTGTGTGGTTCATCACGTGTGGCGTCATATGCCACAACGCCGTGCCCGGACGCCTTCGCGCGGCCCAACGCGAGGCTCGCGCGTCGCGTCAGCGCCTTTGCAGTCGCCCCATCCTTGGGGTACCGGGCCAGGCTGGCGCGCGCGCTGAGGTAGACCGGCTCGGCGTCCAGGATGAACGGCTCCTCGAACGCATGGTCGAGTTGGACGGTGATCGTGGTGACGTCCGTCCCACCCACCCGCGGATCGTGATCCGGGAGGAGCACCATGAACTCATCCCCGCCCGTCCGTCCGACCAGCGTTCCCTCTCCGAACGTCTCGATCAGGCGCGGGCCGATCTGACCCAGGAGGGTGTCGCCTCCCGCGAAGCCGAACGTCGCGTTTACCCTCCCGAACTGCCTCAATTGCACTTCGACGAGTGTGCAGTGCCGATCCGTGTCTTGCTCGAACCTGAGATCGATCAGTCGCTCTGTCTCCGCGCGGTTCGGCAGCCCCGTGAGTGGATCGACCGTCGCGTTGCGGCGAAGGGTCTCCTGTCCTTCGGCGATCCTTCCAGCCATCGATTCCAGTGCCTCGGCCAGTCCTCGCATCTCGGAGCTCGATGAGCGAGAGATACCGACGCGCGCACCGAAGTCGCCTCGCGCGTATCGGCCCGCTGCATGGAGCAACGCTCGGACGGGGCGGTGGACGCTGTAGGTGCTCAGTCCCCATCCCCACAGGAGGCTGATCCCCGCGATCCCCGCAAGGATCAGGAGTTCCTTGCGGAAGTTCGCGTTCGCAGTGGCGAGGGCCGGTTCTTTCGGGGTCGTGACGACGACATAGCCGGGCCGCATCCCACTCCGAAATTCGAGTGGGACGATCGCACTGAGCTCGCTGGGGCGTCCCGGCTCGTCAAGCTCTCGCTGTATGGGTGCTGTTGCCTGGAGGATCTCCTGCGCCCATGGACGGTCGCCAACGGAGTCACCGGGCAGGACCGCCCCGGTGGGGACGTCATCAGCCGGTACGCGGCTCAGGACGAGACCGTTCGTCCCGATGATCGTGGTCTGGACATCTGATCGTGTGACCTGCTCCTCGATGAAGCGGTTGAACCAGCCGAGGTCGATACCGATCAGCACGGTGCCGACTTGTTCGCCATCCGTCGCGAGGAGGGGCAGCGCGTAGATCGCGATCGGCTTGTTGATGGCTCGGGCCATGATGTACCCGCTGGACGTGAGCGCCCCGGTCGCGCGGGTCGTGCGGACGTATTCCCGGTCGCCGAGGGACACGCCGATTCCTTCGGGATCCGTGGAGCACCGGATGACCCCGTCGAGGTCGAGGACCGACATATTCGAATACGCCGCGTGGGCCAGCGTCATCCGCTCGACTGCCTCGGCGCATGCCGGGGAGTCGAAGTCCCGCAGGGTGGCGTCGGTGGAGAGATCGATGAGGAGATCTTCGACGTTCTCGATCAGCTGGTTGTGTGCCGCGGCCACGAGATATGCCTGCGTGAGGATGTCGTCCTGGACTTGCGAGACCGCACGGCTTCGGTCGACCTGACTGTTCCAGAACGCGATCGCACCCAGAATAGCGAGCATCACGATGATGAACGCGAACAGCCGGCCCCGGATGCTGCTCATGAACGAAGGCACAAGACCCCTCATCGGATGTAGGTATCCGCGGGACCAGTATCGCTGTTCACAGCGCACTTGCCTAGTTGGATGCTGATCGCAGTCAACTGGTTGGGATATGCCGCTACCAGTGCGTTAATGGCTCGTTCTGAGGCCATGAAATCGGGTCAGTTCCTTGTTGGGATGTACCCAGCGCGAGGACTGCCCGATGCTCGCGGCGATTATCGGGTGACGATGAGCATCGGCGTGTCCGCGGGGATGTACCCGCCAGGGAAATAGGCGAGGAAGTTGGCGTTGGCGAACGCAGGGGCGCCCACGAAGTACCCCGTGAAGCGGTCGTTGCGGGTGACCCACAGGGACTGCAGCGTGGGGCCGAGGCTGGCCGTGGCCTCCGCGAGGCTGCCGCCACCCCAGAGTGCGAGTGCAATGCCGGGACCGGTGGGGGTGACGGAGAACGTGCGCATGCCGATCCGGCGGCCAATGCTGAAGATGGTGAAGTGATCGACGGTGGCGACCAGCGTGATGCTGCCGTCCGCTTCGATGACGAGGATGGCGGGGACTTCGACCCAGCCGGAGCCATTCCAGAAGACGACGGTCAACTCGGAAGGCGGCACGTCCGGCGGAAGTGCTGAGGCCGGGACGGTGAACGCGAGTTCGACGGGCGCGTTGAAGGCCCCGGTGATCGCGGTGCCCGCGCTGTCCGAGGCGAGCACCTGGTAGGCGACGAGGATCCCCTGCAGGCCGGTGGGCGGCGCCTGCGCGATGAGGTCATCCAGGTCCGCGATGCTGGCGACGCTGACCTCGCCCCCCGCGGGGAGTGCGCCGGCGGGGACGGTGACCCGCGCCGCGGAGCCGTCAGACCCGGCGGCCTGCACGCTGGTGGATGCGCCCGGGTTGATGGGCGCCGACTGGCGCTCTTCCGTGCCGACAGCGACGCCGCCCGGCTCTGTCACGGGCGTTGATGTCGGGCTGGGAGACGGGGACGGTGGTGCTGAAGGGGGTGGCGTGAACTGGATCGTGGGCTGGGCGGCGAGCTGGAGCCCTGCGACCGTGACCGTAGCCGTGACGGTCTGAGCCACTGCGTTGGTGACGGTGAAGGTGTAGATGCCGGGATCGCCCTCGGTCACGGCACCGTGTTGTGCGGCCCCGGTGAGCGAGATGACGAAGGGTCCCGAGGCAAGGCCCGGGTAGGGATCGCCGAGCTCATCGAGCAGCTCGATCGTGACGGTCGAGGCGTTGCCTCGCTGGAGGCTCGTCGGGCTGGCGGTGACGGGGCTGTCCGGATCGATGGGGGCGATGAAGGTGATGGTGGGTACGTCGTCCAGGGTGACGCGGTCCGCCGTGACCGTCACAGTGACGTCCTCAGGCACGCTGTTGGTGACCGTAAACGTGTAGACGCCGGGATCGCCCTCGGTGACAGGGCTGACGGTGGCGGTGGTGTCAGGGGCAAGTTCGACCCCGAAGTCACCGCTGGCGACGTCAACGATGGACGCACCTCCGGCATCGACGAGGGTGACGGTGACGGTGGAGGCGGTGACACCGTCCGCGACAACGGTGGTGGGGGACGCCGTGACCTGCGTCTCGCCCGCATCTGGTGGACCAACGACGAAGGTGAGGATGGGAGTGTCGTCCAGCTCGACGTCGTGGACGGCGACAGTGACGGTCACCTCCGCGGCGACGGTGCTGGTGACATCGAAGGTGTAGGTGCCGGGGGTGCCCTCGTCGGCCTCGATGTCGGTGCGGGAGGCGCCCTCGACGGGATCGCCGTCGGCGTCGGTGAAGGTGATCGTGAACTGGGAGTCGCGGAGCGGCGTGAGTGGAAGGGCGACGGAGTCCACGAGGGTGACCGTGACGGTGGATGCAGTAGTGCCGTCCGCGATGACCTCCTCCGGCGGCGCGGACACGGTGGAGTCCGTCGCGTCGGGGAGCTGGAAGGCCGAGCGGATGTCCAGGCGCGGTGTCTGGCGGTTGCCGGCGCCTGCACGGTGGTCCGTGACGAGGGGGCCGCGCAGGAGCATCGCCTCGGCCTCCTCGGGCGTCGCGCCGGACTCCAGGAAGAGCGCGAGCGCCCCGGCGACGAACGGCGACGCCATGGAGGTGCCAGCCAGCGCGACGAGGGTGCTCGTGCTCTGGTAGTTGGCGGCGGAAATCCAGTACCCCGGTGCGAGCACGGTCATGATGTCCGCGCTATTGGTGAAATAGGAGACGTTGCCGAGTAGGTCGTCGCCAAAGGTGCCGTCGTTGACGCTGCCCACGCTGATGACGTTGGGGTCACAGGCGGGACTGCCGATTTCGGTCACGTACTCCGCATTGCCGGTTGAAACGGCGATGAGCGTGCCCCGGTCACGAATGATCTGGAGTAGCTCGCCATAGGCGCCCCCGGGGCAGGCTTCTGCGAACGCACCGCCACCCCAGCTGAAGTTGATGACGTCCACGTCCAGTTCGTTCTTCGCGAGGTCATCGACCGAGCGGATGAGCGCCAGCCCGTCCAGGAAGAGTTGATGGGTCTCGTGGACGCGATAGATGAGGAGGTCCGCGGTGGGCGCGACGCTGCTCACGATCCCCGCGACGTGCGTGCCGTGCCCCTCCGTGTCTGCGGCGTAGCCGGGCCCTTCACCGATCCCCTCGGGACATACGTTGGTGGAACTGACCAGGCACTTTTCGCGGACCGTGATGTCCGCGAACTGCTCGTGGTCGTGGCGGATGCCGGTATCGACGACGGCGACCGTCATGCCTGCGCCGGTGAAGGGGAGCGCGGCGTCGGCGAGGTAGCTGTACCGGACGAGGGAGGCGGCCTCGGGATCGTTCTCGGCGATCGTGGGGGTATCGAAGAGCCTGAAGCGGGGGAGTTCTTCGACCGAGGCGACGCGTGGATCGTCGCGGAGGGCCTCGATCTCCTCGGGCGTGGCGTTGACGACGAGTGCAGGGAGGGCCTCGAGCTCGTAGACGATCTCGACGGGGACGGTGGCGTTGGCACGGAAGCCCGCCTGCAACGCCTGCACGGTGGGGGCGCTGAAGGGGCCGACGGCACCGGCTGGACGGTCATCGACGAGGCGGACGATGACGGTGGCGGGCGGTGGGTCTTCAGCGAAGACGTAGTTGGCGGAAGCAAGGCCGAGGATGACGGCGGCGATAACAGCCGTGACGGCGCACGAAGCTCGGGTCCAGCGGTCCATGCCCGTTACCTCGCAACGTACGTTCGTCAGAGATCGTCAGAAAGATAGATGGGTTTTATTAATGGAAGGTGTCGTTGTCAACCACGAGATTCCGGCCACCTGTCTCGCGGTTGAAGTCCGCCCAGATCTGAGAGGGCATGCCGCTCATCAGCGAGCGGAAATTCGCGTTCGCATCCCCCCACTACCGCGCGCGTCGGACGCAACGTCGAGGTAACCCGACGGCCGGCCTGCGCGAGATATCCTGCGATCACGAGCAGCGTCGGACGCGCAGGGCGGCAACGATGAGCGTCATCAGCCGGTTCTTCGGGCGGAAGCGGGATCGCGAGGACGCGCTGGACCCGGGTGGCAGCGCGCGCCGAGTCGACCGCGTCGCACCGTGGCTATACATCGGCCCGCAATTGCTCATCGACCAGTACGCCGAGCTCCGCCGCCGAGGCGTCACGCACGTGGTCGACCTGCGCGACGAGGCCTCCGACGACGCCGGATCGCTGGAGGCGCTCGGCTTCCGCTGGCTCCGCCTCCCGGTCCCGGACCGTCGCGCGCCGACCGACATCCAGCTCGCCGAGTTGATCACGTGGCTCGACGCCGACGCCGACCCGAATGTCGACCAGGCGGTCTACGTGCACTGCCAGGCCGGCCTCGGCCGCACCCCGACGGTCGCGATGGCGCTCCTCATGCAGCACGACCTGACCCTGGCCGAGGCACACCGCATGGTCCTCGCCGCTCGACCTGAGACGGCTCCCACCGCACCACAACTCGAGTGGCTGGACCTCCTCGACCGCACCCTCCGCGACGCACCACCGTCCGAGGACTGACCCGCCGGGCGTTACTCGCCCCCGACGACCGGTGCGAGGCCGCGGATGTCCACGATCGTCACGTCCGGCCGCACCCCGAGCACCACCTGCGCGTACCAGAGCGAGAACGTCGTCGCGTCGTCCTGGGTCGAGAGCGTCGCGCCGGGCTCGGCAGCCTCGAGGAGCGCGACCGCCGAATCGCGCAGCGTCGTGTCCCCGCGGCGGTCCACCTCGTCGCCGCCGATCGCGCCCCACACGGCGACGAGGCCCCAGAGTCCCACCGCCGCCGCGAGGACGACCGCGCGGCTCCGGAGTCGCACCCGGAGCCACTCCCACGCTTCCTGTGCCCCGTAGGCCGAGGTCATCGCCGCCACGAGCACGACCGGCGCGAGGTAGTCCTGGCGGCCGGTGGCGCGATACCCGGACACGAACAGGAGCAGCAGTACGCACGCGACGCCGAGCGCGATCGCCAACCTCGGACGCACCTGCCCGAGGGCGAGCGATCCCGTCGCGACCAGCAGCCAGACCGGTGGCGGCAGCTGGCGGAATGTCCGCCGCAGGGTCTCCGGCAGCCCCGCCGGCACCGACGCCGGGTCGACCGCATCCTGGTAGATGTTCCCCGCGAGGTGGTCCCAGATGCCTCGGACGCTGTCGGTCTCGCCCCACGCGATCGAGGCGTCCGCGCGGAGCCACAGGTACGCCACGCTGAACACGCCGGGGAGGATGAACAGCGCGATCGAGGGCAGCCGCTCACGCCGCGGCGGGAGCCGCCGCGAGGCGCATGCGATCGCGAGCGGGACGGCGAGCGCGAGGCCGGTCGGGTGGTTCCACGCCATCAACCCCAGGACGAGCGCGAACGCGGGCCAGCGCCGGCCTTCGGTGCCGTCGGTGGCGAGCCAGAGCGCGAGCGCCGTGAGCAGCGCCTGCAGCGCGAGCACCTCGGTCACCAGTCCCTGCGCCCAGATGAGCGGGCTGACCCCCGCGAGGATTCCCGCGAACGCACCGGCCCACCCGGGCGTCCCGGGACGCCATCGCACGGTCGCCAGCGCGAGGAAGCCCCCGGCCGCTGCCATGCAGATCGCGGAGAGCAGGTTCGTGCGTGCAGCCGGCTCGTCGAGGAAGGTGAACGCCTCCAGGGCGCCTCGCCCCAGCGGCAGCCAGATCGCGGACCCGGGCGGATGCGCGACGCCGCTGACGCTCGCGACGGCGACGAGTTCCGCGCTGTCGACGTTGTCGTGCAGTTCGGAGATGGAGGGCGCGAGCGTCCACCAGTAGAGCGCGAACAGCAGCGCCCCCGTGAGCAGCGGCAGAGCGCTCGCCTCGAGCGCGCCCGGGAGTCGTGGAGGGCGGGACAGGCGGCGGGTGAGGCTCACGCGCCCGAATGTACACTCACGGCATGTGCGGGCGCTTCACTCTCACCCCCGAGAACGTCGAGTTCGTCGCGGAGCACCTCGGCATCTCGCCGGACGAGGTCTTCCAGGAGCACTACGTCCCGCGCTGGAACGTGGCGCCGATGCAGGAGCACTGGGTCGTCACCGCCGAGCGCGAGGAGCGCATCCCGCGCCACGCGACCTGGGGCCTGGTGAACTGGTGGGACAACCAGCGCCGCGACGGCGCGAAGCACATCAACGTCCGCGCCGAGTCGATCGACACCACGCGCACCTCGCGCGAGGCGTTCGTCACCGGCCGTTGCATCGTGCCCGCGGACGGGTTCTTCGAGTGGACGGGCGAGGCGAAGTCGCGCCGGCCGTTCTGGTTCCACCGCCCGGACGACGACGTCTTTGCCTTCGCCGGCCTCCAGGTCACGAGCCGGCTCAAGGGCGAGGGCGGCCCGATGACCACGTTCACGATCGTCACCACCGAGGCGAACGGCCTCGTGGGGAACATTCACGACCGGATGCCCGTCATCCTCTCGGACGCCGAGGCGATCGATCGCTGGCTCCACGCCGAGGAACCAGCGGACCGCCTCAAGGCGCTCCTGCGCCCCGTCAACGACGCGTTCCTCGTCGCGCGGCCCGTGTCGCAGCGGGTGAACTCCGTCGCGTATGACGACCGCGAGTGCCTCGACGAGGCAGAACCGGAGACGCAGGCCCCGCTGCTGTAGCGGGCCGCGAGGGGATGGTCGTCGCGTGCGGTGATCAGTCGCGCGTCGTGTAGACCTTCAGCAGCCACGGCGTGAACTGACGGACGCGCACCACCTTCGTGGTGGCGTGGTCGGCGAGCGTCGTGATGTGCTCCTGCACCAGCCGTCCGAGGGGCTGCGCCGCCACCGCGCCGATCGTGGAGAACGAGATCGCGTCGCCGAGGCGCTCCTGCGGCTTCTTCTCGCGCGAGAGCGTCAGCGACACCATCGTCGCCAGCGCGCACACCCCGCCCGTCACCACCAGGTTCGTCCCGCACATCGGCGACACGACGAGGCCGGACTCGCCTCGCTGGATGCGGTCGAGCGCCTCCTGCGCGCACGACTCGAGGAGCTCCGCGTCCACGTTGCCCACGATGAAGAACCCGTTGCCGCTTGCGCGGCCTGCGAGGCGCTGTGGCCCGCGGCGGGCGAAGAGCACCGCAACGGTCGCGTGCTCCAGGCCGTGGTTGCGCCGGACATCCTCCAGCCAGGTCCGCACAAGGTTCAGGAGGAACATCAGATCTCCATCCGGTCCACGCCGTTCGGCCCCGGATCGAGTATAGGCATCCCCTCGCGACCCCTCAGGAGATGCGCCCGAGGGTTCTAGCGGGCGAGGCTGGTGCCCGGCGCGCCCACTTCGAACTCCGCGATCACGTTCACGTTGATCGTGACCGTTCCGCTCCCGCCATTCGGGGACCGCACCGTGATCCGCGCGCTCGCCGCGCTGGAGGGCAGGAGGGTCGGGTTCACCTCGATCGTGAGCACGCCGTGTGGACAGGTGCCCGACGTGCACGCGATGCCGGATCCGAGCGCGGCGCCCCCCGGTGGGGTCAGCACCAGGAAGTTCGCGGACGGCTCGGCGATCCACGAGAGGACGCCCGTCCCGGCATTCCTGATCTCGACGGTCGTGCGCCCGCTCGACCCCGGATCGTTCAGGTAGATCGAGATGGACTGCGTCGAGGATTGGAGCTGCGGCGCGCCCAGCAGCGTCGCCCGGTAGGACGCCGGCAGGGCCGGCGCCGTGGCCACGTGTGCCGGCTGCGGGGTCGGGATGTCCATGCGGCTGTACGGGAACGACCAGTTTCCGATGCCCATCGCCGCGAACACGGTGGGGTTGGTCTGGTTGGGGAGGGTCGCCGGGATCGCCG
>CAYPYF010000093.1:0-9966 GCA_964414675.1 uncultured Dehalococcoidaceae bacterium | reverse complement strand
CCGACCAGGCGAAGTTCATCGAGATCAACTCGCTGTGGTTCGACGACCCGGCCGCAGCCCGAGCGCAGGTCGGTGGCGGCAGCGCCCCGGCCGCAGCGCCTGCTGCGGCACCCGCCGCCGAGGCTCCCGCAGCGCCCGCCGACGCTCCTGCTGACCCCCCGGCCGAGGCAACCCCGGCTGCAGCGCCGGCAGAGGCCGCACCTGTAGCAGCGATCGCGGTTCCTGAGGCGGTAGCCCCGGTCCGTCAGATCGCGGCTCATATCGGAGCCCGCGCTCCCGAAGTCTCGACGTACACGCTTCCCTCGGTGATGCCGCTCGCACTGCTCGTGCTGATTGGTCTCACGCTTTACACGATGTTCGTCTTCCCGGGGCCGACGTGGGCCACGATCGACTGGGCGGACGGCATCTTCGCCGCCCTGCGCGTCGACAACGGCGGCCGGGTCGGCGCGACGGTCCTCGTGCTCGCTCCGTTGCTCCCGTTGCTCGTGCTGCTGTTCGTGGCCTCGCAGTGGAGCACGCTCTCGCGCTTCTCCGCCCGCCACCCGCGGTACTCGGGCACCTGGCGCGCCCGAGGAAACCAGTGGCGCCGCAACGAGGAGTCGCGTGGCTACTACCTCGCCGAGACGGTGAGCCGGATCGCGAAGGACCGCTTCAACTTCCCGGACGACGCGAACCCGGACCTCCGCACCTACGTGAACCTCCCCGAGCCCCACATGGGTGTCGAGATCCGTGGCACGGGCGACAAGCTCTTCCCGGACATCGTCACGCTGATCGAGCCGGGCATGTACCCGGTCGCCCTCGCCCAGGTCGAATCGCGCGAGACCGTGACGCGCGAGCAGGCGATGTACGTGTGGGCTGCGCTGGAGAACAAGGACTGCCCGCTGTACGTCTACGTGCCGGCAGGCATGCTCCGTTCGGCACAGGACTACGCGACCTCCGCCGGCGTGAAAAACGTGAAGTTCCGCACGTGGCGTTGGACCCCGAACGGGATGCTCGTCCGCGAGACGTAGACCACACCCTCGAGGTGATCGAAGAAGCCCCGGCGACCGCCGGGGCTTCTTGCTTCGAGGTCGTTGCGACAGCCCCGTCGAGGTCAGGGCACGCTCCCGACGGCGCCCGTCTTGAGCAGGTTCTTCAGCGCCTCTCGCTTGCTCAGCCCGCTGAGGCTGTCGCGATGCTCCTCGACGTACTGGACGACCTCGTGCGGCTGTGTCTTCGCCACCTCGCGTAGTGCCCAGCCGATCGCCTTGCGGATGAAGAAGTCACGGTCGTCGAGGTTCGGCGCGATGCAGTCGTAGAGGAGTACGAGGTCGACATCCGCGCGTCGTCGTAGCTGGCAGATGATCGAGGTGCGCCGAACCCAGAGGTGCTCGCGCGTGGACCACTCGCGCATTCGCTCGGAGGCCCACGCCGCGTTTGTCTCGAAGAGTCCGCCCACGAGGTGCGCCGCGACGCCGTCCACGATGTCCCACCAGGCGCCCTCGGTGATCATCGCTTCGTAGACCTGGAGCGACTCAAGGCGCGCCGCGTACTCGCGGTAGGCGCGCCACTCCGCGAGTTGCTCGGCGACGTACCAGAGCTCCCGCTGCGTGGCCTCGCGGAACAGCGCGAGGATGGTGTCGCGCCAGTCCTCGTACGTGTCGAGTGGATGCGCGCGGAAGATCTCCCTGGCGATGGTGGTGGTGCGCGGAAGGGTGACGCCGAAGTATGGCATCGAGGACTTCATGTAGCGCTGCTGGCCCTCGGCTCGCTCCGGGTCTGCCTCGGCGGTGAGGCGGGCGCGGACGTCCTCAATCAGCGCCCGGTCGACGGTCATCCCTGCAGGCGCTCCCGGAGGAGGGTGGCGAGGAGGCTACGGTGGCACTCCTCGTCCGGGTGTGAGCCGCAGAGCAGCGTGACGCCGGTGCCCGCCGCCATCCGCCCGACCCAGTCGAGCAGGTGGGGCCGTCCGAGGACTTCCGCGCGGTAGCGCTCCGCGAACTCGGCCCAAGCCACCTCGCCCGCCCGGTATGCCATGAACAGCGCGACGCTCGGCCCGAGGTCCGGCTCCCACTGGTCGACGGCGCCCTTCGGGATGCCGCGCGGCCAGCGCCGCATGACCAGGACACGGGGGTATGGCTCCTCGGGCGGCGCGTACACGGAGCCGAGGGCGATGCGGACGCCGTCCTCGCTCACGCCGGCCGCCCCGACTCGCTCGCCTCGCGCACGTGCGCAAGCGCGCCTGGCATGCCGATGTCCTGTACGCCGTAGAGGCTCGCATGGGCCATCATCTCGCCCGCGTGGGAGAACAGGTGCGCGGCGCTCCGGGCGACCTGCGGGCCGTACGAGGAGTCGTCGCCCCATTTCATCGGCATCGCGCCCACCTCGGGCGTCACGGTCGCGAGCCAGCGGCCGATGTCCGCCTCGACACCGTCGAGGGCCTCGAGGCAGGCGCCCCAGTCGAGCGGCTTGGGTTCGCCGGGGACGCCATCCGGCAGCAGCGCTGCCAGCGCCGGCTGCTGCGGGTTGCCACGGGCGACCTGGTTCCAGAGCCGGTCTTCACGGTGCAGGACGTGGGCGAGGGTGTGCGACACGGGGTTCAGGCGGTCCATGGCCCCCGCGACGGCGGGGGTGGGCGTCACGACAGCGGCCCGGCGCACCTCGACGAACGCGTCGCGCGCGAGGGCCGCCACGACCGGTACGCTTGCGTCGTCCTCGGTGCTGGGCGGACTCGAGTGCGGCAGCGCGCCCGGCAGGTTCAGGTCACCCCCCGCCATGAGCGCCGCGACGAGGCTCAGCTCCCCGGCATGGACGAAGGCATGCGCGACCGACCGCGCGACGAGGTAGGCGCGGCTCTGGCCCCGCCACGACGGTGGCGCGTCAGCAGGGAGCGTCGCCGGCTGGAGCAGGTCCTCCCACGACCATTGCGTCACGCGTCGCGCGCAGTCCTCGAAGACCCGCTCGATCGTCGCGCGAGCCTCGTCGTACGGGGGCGTGTGCTCTTCAGGCGGCTGGTGGTGGGAACGCTTGAACCAGGCGAAGGCCTCAGGGTCCGGGTCGGCGGCAGCGGCGAACTCGCGGATCCAGCCGGACTGGACCTCGGCGACGTGCATGACCGTCCATCCGGCGGGGTTGAGGCTCCCGATCGGACCGCCGCGGCCGGGGTTCGGGACGTGGTCGATCGCGGCGAGGAACTCCTCCTGCGCGTCGAGGAACAACCGCTGGAGGAGCGTCTCGCCAGTCGTGATGCCGGTCATGGCGCGAGTGTATCGCCCTCGACGCCGCGGGCCGCCGCGCTAGGCGGCTCGACGCAGGTAGACGCCCGCCGAGGGCGCGACCGGGCGGGTGCGGGCCGATCGCCCCCTCAACGCGGAGGGCGCCAGGCGCGGGAAGTCGGTGGCGGAGAGCGAAGGCGTGTCGCGGATCTCGGTGAGTGCGCCGCTCAACCACTGCTGAAGCAGCGCCTTGCCGACGATCCCGAGCGTGAGTCCAAAGACAACGGCGAGCAGCATGATCATCCCCCCTGGCCGCATCCGCCTCACGCCCCGCCTCAATGAGGATCATCGCGAGTAGAACGGATGTACGTTCCGAACCGGGGGAATGTAGAACGAGCGTTCTATCGTTGTCAACAGCCCGGGGGCGTGACTTCTCTACCGGGCCGGGCTGAGGGCTGTAGCGCCGCCGAGGTACGGCCGCAGCACGGCTGGCACCTCGACGGTGCCGTCCTCGAGGTAGCCGGACTCCAGGAGCGTCGCCATCGTGCGGGGCAGGGCGACGCCGGAGCCGTTGAGGGTGTGCAGGTAGTGCACCTTGCCGTCTGCGTCGCGGTAGCGCAGGTTGGCGCGGCGCGCCTGGAAGTCGAGGAAGTTCGAGACGCTGGAGACCTCCAGCCACTCGCCGGCGCCGGGCGCCCAGATCTCGATGTCGTAGGTCATCGCGGACGCGAACGTCAGGTCGCCGGTCGCGAGACGGAGGACGCGGTACTTGAAGCCGAGCGCCTTCACCACGGCGAGCGCGTCCTGCAACAGCTGTTCGAGGGCGTTCCAGGAAGCGTCCGCCTCCTCGAACCGCACCATCTCGACCTTGTCGAACTGGAAGCCGCGCTTGATGCCTCGGACGTCGCGTCCGGCGCTGAACTGCTCGTGCCGGAAGCACGGCGTGTACGCGGTGTGGAGGACGGGCAGCGCTTCGAGGATCTCGTCACGGTACATGTTCGTGACGGGCACCTCGGCGGTGGGGATCAGCCAGAGGTCGGTGCCCTCGGCGTGGAACATCGTGTCCGCGAACTTGGGGAGCTGGCCCGTCCCCACGAGCATCTCCTCGCGCACGAGGAACGGCGGGTACACCTCGCCGTATCCCTGCTCGCGGTGGACATCGAGCATCCACGAGATCAGCGCGCGCTGGAGCCGCGAGGCGTCACCACGGAGGACGTAGAAGCCGGAGCCGGACAGTTTGGTGCCTCGCTCGAAGTCGATGAGCCCCGTCTTCTCGCCGACCTCCCAGTGCGGGATGCCCTCCTGCGTCGCGCTCACCATCGAGTGCTGCGCGAGCGGGATCGGCGTCTCGTATCGCTGCTCAATGCCGGCGGCGCCGTCCCCATCGAGGACCACGACGGAGTCCGCCTCGCCGCCGACCGGGACGTCCGGGTGCGGGAGGTTCGGCACCTGGAGGAGCAATACCTGGAGCCGGCCCTCGGACTCGCGGAGGTCGGCCTCGAGCGTGTCGAGCTTGCCGGAGACGGCGCGTTGCTCCTCGAT
This sequence comes from uncultured Dehalococcoidaceae bacterium, assembly GCA_964414675.1. Classification (GTDB taxonomy): domain Bacteria; phylum Chloroflexota; class Dehalococcoidia; order UBA2979; family UBA2979; genus W-Chloroflexi-9. Next base: position 5,230 of record CAYPYF010000093.1, on the reverse strand, counting down.
CAGGCGCTGGCGCTCCGCGTTGTCCTTCGCCGTGCCGATCGCCTTGCTGGCGTCGTTGCGGTCCTTCCGCATCGCCTCCACCTGCACGAGGAGCGACCGCCGCGACTCGTCCGCGGCGAGGATCTCGTCGACCGGCGCCGACGTGCTCCGTGCCTCGAGGGCGGCACGGAGCCGGTCAGTCTCGTCGCGGATGGTCTGGATGGCGAGCACGTCGTCCTCGATCCCTCGTGCGCCGTCTGGCGCGGTCTAGCGGGCGGCGATGGCCGCTGCTTCGGCAGCGTCGATGGCAGCGAAGGCGAGCTCGCGCACGTCCTCGTGGAGTTCGGTGGACCGAGCGAGGTCGTCGCGGTCGAACCAGCGCCACTGCAACTCGGTGGGAAGCGTCGGGGACGGCTGCACCGGGCGGAGGAAGTAGATGAAGTCGATGTGCTGGTGCGGCTCGTCCAGCGCGCTGTCGCGCGGGATGTCGTAGACGGCCATCGCGGCCGGTGGGGCGAGTTGCGGCGGCGAGGTGTACGAGAACGTGGGGCCGCCGGAGACGATCTCCGCGTGCGCGCCGGTCTCCTCCAGCACCTCGCGGAACACCGCCTGGACGGGATCCTCGTCCGGTTCGATGTGTCCGCCGGGCGGCAACCAGATGCCGAGACGATGCCAGTGGAGTGCGGTACGGCCCCCGTACGTGGCCTCGGACAGGAACCCGGTCACGGTGAAGTGACGGCGGAGCGTGCCGGTGGCTGACGTCGCTGCACCATCGGTCAGGGCATCATGTGCACCATCGGGAGTCATGGCCGCGAGCGTACCGTCCGAGGGCCGCTCGCGCACTGGCCTCGACTGCCGAGATCGGGGCCGCGTCAGACGCGCGGGGTGATCGGCCGGCCCTCAAGCCAGCCGAGGTCGAACTCACGGAACGACTCGATGACCACGTGGGCGCCGGGCTGCGGGTCGCTGGGGATGCTGGCCTGCCGCAGTTGCACGACGCGCATACCCGCGGCGGCGGCAGCCGCCACGCCGTGGACCGAGTCCTCGACCACGAGGCACGCCTCGGGCGCGACGCCGAGGAGTGACGCGGCGTGGAGGTAGATCTCCGGGTCGGGCTTGGGGCGTTCGACATCCTCGAGGGTGACGACGAGCGGGAAGAGGTCGCGGAGGCCGATCGCCTCCAGCGTGGGCTCCACCCACTCGCGCTTCGACATCGAGGCGACGGCGACGCGAAGGTCGCGACGGATCACGGCGCGCACGACCGCGTCAGCGCCGGCCATCGCCGGTGACGGGCCGAAGCGCAGGGCATCCACGATCGCGGGCGTGTAGCGAGAGTCGAACGCCTCGCGGGGGACGCCGTAGGTGACCTCGATCCACTGGACGTACGGATCCCAACCGCCGCCGACGAACTGGAAGTATTGCTCCATCGGCAACTCGGCGGGCGCGAGGATGCTGCGCGTCGCTTCGAGGTGGACCGACTCCGTATCGGCGAGCACTCCGTCGAGGTCGAAGATCACCGCCTCGATCTCGTCGCGTGCCCCCACCGGGTCTGTCGTCATTCCACCCCGTCCGGGTCTGGCCGCGGGCCTTCCAGCGCGTGCTTCAGGTTCCAGAGGAGGTCACGCAGCGCCTGCGTACGCTGCGGCCGGTGCATCAGCGTCTCCGCCGCACCGCCGAGGAATCCCGAGGCGGGACGATAGGCGATCTCGATCGTGACGTGACACTCGGACTGGCCCTCCGAATGGAGGCCCCACCGCAACTCCTCGACGGCTCCGCCCTGGTCACGTCGGTAGAGCACCTCGCGGTGGTCCTCGCTGGGGACGCGCCGCAGCGACATCGTCTCGGTACGCGCGGGGAGCACGATGTCGACGCGCAGGCCCTCGGAGTCTGCGGCGTAGTCGCGCATCGACTCGGTGAGCCAGCCGGCGTAGGCGGTGGGGTCGGAGACAGCGGCGCGCGCGGTGGAGGCGGCGACGTGGAGGTGGATGTCCTCCCGGATCGTCGCGAGGTCGCCGCGACGGCTTGAGCCTGACTCGTAGCCGGGGATGTGCATCGTCACTCGGTCGCGCTGTCCTCGTCGGAAAGTTCATCTGAGAGTTCGAGGTGGCGGTCCGACTGACGCTCGCGCATCGTCGGGAACAGGATGACCTCGCGGAGGGAATGTTCGTTGGTCATGAGCTGCACCATGCGGTCCACGCCGATGCCGAGGCCGCCCGCGGGAGGCATCCCGTGCTCGATCGCGACGAGGAAGTCCTCGTCCGCGAGCTCGGCCTCATCGTCGCCCTCGTCCTTCTTCGATGCCTGCTCTTGCATGCGCTCGCGTTGGTCGACCGGGTCGTTCAGCTCGCTGTAGGCGTTGGCGATCTCGTAGCCGAGGGCGAACAGTTCGAAGCGCTCGACGACGGACGGGTCGTCCACCTTCCGCTTCGCGAGGGGTGATATCTCCGTGGGATAGTCGAAAATGAACGTCGGCTGGAGCAGCTTCGGCTCGACAAACTCCGACATCAGCGCGTCGAGCACCGTGCCCCACGAGGCGCCCGGCTCTGCGCGGACGCCGCGCTCGGCCGCGACCTCTGTCAGCGCCTCGACGGTGCGGTAGTGGTAGAAGTCGATGCCGGTGTGGTCCAGCAGCGCGCGGTGGTACGTGGTGCGCGCGAACGGCGGTTGGAGCGAGATCTGTTCCTCGCCGTGGGTGATCTCGGTCGTCCCCAGCACTTCGAGGGCGACCGACGCGAGGAGGTCTTCCACCATGCGCGCGACGTCCTCGTAGTCCGCGTACGCCTCATAGGACTCGAGGAGCGTGAACTCCGGGTTGTGGCGGTAGGAGATGCCCTCGTTCCGGAAGACCCGGCCGATCTCGAACACCTTCTCGAAGCCGCCCACCAGCAGTCGCTTCAGGTGCAGCTCCAGCGAGATGCGGAGCGCGAGGTCGCGGTCGAGCGCGTTGTGGTGCGTGAGGAACGGCCGCGCGGCTGCGCCGCCGGCGTTGTCCTGCAGGACGGGTGTCTCCACCTCGAGGAAGTCGCGGTCGAGGAAGAATCGCCGGATCGCGGAGACGACGCGCGAGCGGGTGAACGCCACCTCGCGGGAGTGCTCGTTCGCGAGCAGGTCCAGGTAGCGCTGGCGGTAGCGCGTCTCCACGTCCGTGAGGCCGTGGAAGCGGTCCGGGAGCGGGCGCAGCGCCTTCGTGATCACGCGCCACGCGCCCACGGCCACGGTGACCTCGCCGGTGCGGGTGCGGAAGAGCATCCCGGACGCCTCGACGAAGTCGCCGAGGTCCACGAGGCTGATGCGCTCGAAGTCGTCGAGGCGGTCGCGCCGGAAGTGGAGCTGGATGCGCCCGGACTGGTCGCGCAGGTCGAGGAACGCGGCCTTGCCCATCACGCGTTGCGCGGTGACTCGCCCGACGACGGAGACCTCGATGGCTTCGTCGACCTCGCCACCGTCGAGGAATGCCTGCACCGCCTGCGCGGAGGTGTGGGTGCGCTGGACGCGGGCCGGGTACGGATCGCCGCCCAGCAGGAGCTGCTCGCGCTTCGCGACGCGCTGTTCGAAGAGCTCGCGTTCAGACGGCATCGCTGAGTCCTCCGGTTCGGCACCACGTTGCCATATCGGCCCGGTACGCGCTGCACATTGCTACGGTCAGAATCGTCGGCGGAAACACAAAGCGGCGGGTATACCGCCGCTTCGTCAAGGTCCTCGTGAGGTCCGCTAGGAGACGGAGGTGACGGTGAACTCGGTCTCGCCGCGCGGGGTCTGTACCTTCACGGTCTCCCCGCGCTTCTTCCCGAGGATGGCGCGCCCGATCGGCGACTTGTGACTGATGCGCCCCTGGCCGGGGTCCGCCTCGGTCGGGCCGACCACCTGGTATTTGTGGCTCTTCCCGTCCTTGCCCTTCATCGTCACATTGGAGCCCACCTGCACCGTCTTCGACTTGTGCGCGGACTCCTCGTCGATGATGGTCGCCTGCTCCAGCGACCGCTCGATCTCCGAGATGCGACCTTCGAGGAACGCCTGCTGGTTCTTGGCGTCCTCGTACTGGGCGTCCAGCTGGTCCGGCCCCAGTTCCTGAGCCTCGCGGATCAGCGCCGCAACTTCGGGGCGCTTCACCGACTTCAGGTGGTGTAGTTCATCGACGAGGCGCTGGTAGCCGCCCTTCGTCAGTAGGACTGCGTCGTCAGCCATCTCCGACTGCTTTCGTGCCAGGCCCAGTGCAATCTGCGTCCGGCGGTTCTGTTTACTCGACTCGAGTGGCATGCGTGCGTGTGCTCCACCGTACGTAAACCACAATGCGGACCCGCCGTATGCCGGCAGATCCGCGGAATCTGGAGTCTACCCGCGCAGCCAGAGATTTCGCAATGTGTTTGAACGGATATGCGGTTTCCCTGATCTCAGGAGATCCGGTGATAGACTTCGGGAGCGGGGGAGTACGGCCATTCGGCCGCCAGGAGCGCGCGCGATCGTCACGCCACTGTTGGTCCGCTCCCAGATCGGCGCCACGCACCGTGGCGAGGTAGTCCGCTCCGCCGTCCGCGAAGCGCCGCTGCTCCGCGCTCTGTCCTCGCTGCACAGCACCACTACCCCCGGAACCAACACCACCGGACTCCGGGGCCACCTCACCGATGACGCTCGATCCCGCGCGAGGCGGCGAGGCGTCCGTACGACGGAGGAGCAGGCATGACGCTGCCGCCCGACGACCGCGACTTCCGCGACGATGACGACCGCCCCGACCTCGACCGGCCGTTCGAGCGGCCGCGCCTGAACTTCGGCCGGGACGACGAGCCGCTGCCGCGTCCCGTCTACGGAGCGGATGACCCGTTCGAGGACGACGAGCCCGGACCGCCGTACGCCGACGATCCCGAGGTCGACGACGATGACTACGACGACGACTTCGAGACCGAGCCGGTGCGGTCCGCCCCGAACCCGCTTCGCCTGGACCCACCCCTGTTCGCGCCCGTCGTGTTCGACGACGATGCCCCGCCCCGCCGCGGCTTCCGGCGCGGCGGCAACGACGGAGGAGACCGCGGACGCGGCGGTCCGGCACGCTACGAGAGCGACGCCGGCCTCATCCGTGTCCTCGCGTTGATCGGCGTCCTCGGCGTCATCATCCTCGCGCTCGTCCTGCCGTTCTCCCCCATCGCCGTCCTTGGCGACGATGATGCAGGGGAGTCCCCCACCGGGATCTCCGCGCGCGTCAGTGATGACGTCCCGCCGCTCCCGGAGGGCCTCGTGGCCCTCAGCAGGCTGTACG
>CAYPYF010000092.1:0-9972 GCA_964414675.1 uncultured Dehalococcoidaceae bacterium | reverse complement strand
GACCGGCCGTCCCGGATGGCACATCGAATGCTCCGCGATGTCGAAGCGTTATCTCGGCGCGGAGTTCGACATCCACGGCGGCGGGCTCGACCTCATCTTCCCGCACCACGAGAACGAGATCGCGCAGGCCGAGGCTGCCGCCGGTGTCGTCGGCACCGAGGAGGATCCCGCGCCCGTCTTCAGCCAGGTGTGGATGCATAACGGCATGGTCACGCGCGACAACACGAAGATGTCGAAGTCGCTCGGGAACGTGGTCAATGTCCAGGAGGCGCTCGGACGCTGGAGCCCGGACGCCATCCGGCTCTTTGTCCTGAACTCGCACTACCGCGCCGCCAACAACCTCACCGACGAGGCGATGGCCGCCGCCACCGCCGGGGTCGAGCGCCTGACGAACGCCCTGCGTCCGCTCCGCCCGCACGAGGGCCAGCCCGACGCCATGTCCTCCACGAGCGGCCGCGAGGTCGACGTGGACGACTACCGCCGCCGCTTCATCGAGGCGATGGAGGACGACCTCGCCACCCCCGCGGCGCTCTCCGTGCTCTTCAACCTCGCGAGGGCGATCAACCGCGCCCGTGACGGCGGCCACGACGTGGCTGCCCCCCAGGCCACCCTCCGCGAACTCGCCGCCGTCCTCGGCCTCACGCTCGCCGACCCTGCCGAGGACGCCGCCGCCACCGAGGCCCTCCTCGACGCCGTCGCCCTCAGCAAGCTCGCCGCCCGCATCGAGGTCGCCTGCTCCGGCAAAGACGCCTCCGCCACCATCGATGCGCTCATCGCGGCCCGCGCCGACGCGCGCACCGCACGCAACTTCGCGCGCGCCGACGAGATCCGGGACGCCCTCGCAGAGCTGGGCGTGGTACTGGAGGACGGGGCTGAGGGGACGCGCTGGGGGGTACGGAGGACCTGACCAGGAGCGCCCCATGCACCGCGACCCCGTCGAATCCTCCAGCCTCGCGAGCGTCGGTTACGACCCGGCGTCGCGCGTCCTCGAAGTGGAGTTCCGCGCGGACGGTGTCTACCAGTACCTCGACGTGCCGGAGGAGGCATACCGAGCGTTCCTCGACGCGGAGTCACTTGGCCGCCACCTGAACCTGGAGATCAAGGGTCGCTACGACTACCGCCGGGTGTAGGCGCCCCCCCAACGACGACGCGCCGATGGGACGAGTTGGGGTACGGCGAGGGTAGGGAGACACAGGGTGCACCCCGCACCCTTCCGGCTTCAGGCTGTGATGGCCCTCGGAGGAGACCCTCACCCCATCCCTCTCCCAAAACGGGAGAGGGGGCCGGAGTCCGGAGGGGCGTGGGAGGGGCCTGCCATCTCCCGCCCACACTGAGCCTGGCGAAGTGGGAGCCCTCGGGACGCCATCGAGCGGATGGGACGCCGAGGCGCGGGCGCGGGGCAGTCCCCCACCCCAACCCTCCCCCACGAGGGGGGAGGGGGCCGGAATCCGGAGGGGCGGAGCTCGAGGAGGCGAGAGTCGTTGGTGGAGGCGAATCGGACCCCTCTCCCGTTTGGGAGAGGGATGGGGTGAGGGTCTCCTCCGTGCCTCGGGGCGACCCCCTCAGACACGGAGAGGCCCCATCCAGCGGATGGGGCCTCTCCTCGTTCATCGGGTTACCTCACGGCGCATTGCGTTCTATCAGCGCAATCACGAGTGGGTTCGTCTGCCGGTCCGGTGAGTGAGGGCTCAGGCGGTCCGGCGCGCTTCGTGGTTCAAGGGCGGATCCCTCCGTCGCTACCGGGTGTGCCGAGTTCGTCCCCACAACTTCCACCTGGCGAGCAACCTCATGGGCGACTCCTTCCGTGAACGGCCGGCTGCGTCCGAGCCAGCCCTACGCCCAGACCGTACACCTCCCTGAGATCGTGAGAGCGCCCACAAGCACAACCGTGCGAGGGCGCCGCATCGTCGTGAGCGAGAGGTCGAGGAGAGCGCGCTACGCTGCGTCCGCGCGCTGCAGGCCGGCCGGCGTCGCGAAGCTCGTCGCGATGGCGGGGCGTCCGAGGTAGAACCCCTGCGCAAGCACCTCCGCCTGCTGCGCCTGCCCGCCTTCCATCACCGTGCGCACGACCTCAAGCTCTTCGGCGGTCTCGATGCCCTCGGTGATGACGACGGAGCCGGCTTCGCCCGCGAAGGCGACGAGGGCGCGCATCATGCCGCGCGCGACGGCGTTCGTGGGAGCGGCCTGCACGATGCTGCGGTCGATCTTGATCCAGTCCACCGGGACGCGTCGCAGCCGCTCGAGGCCGGCGTTCCCCGCGCCGACGTCGTCCATCGCGAGTTGGAAGCCGGCGCCGCGCAGCTCCTCGATGCGGTCGTAAAGGACGTCGGCAGGGACGTCCGCCCGCTCCGTGATCTCGATGACGACGGAGCCGGGTTCGCGGCCGTGCTCGCGCACCGCGCTCGCGAGGCGCGCCACTGAGAAGCGCTGGTCGATCAGCGCGCTCGGGGACATGTTCGCGAAGAGCTTGATGTGGGGCGCCAGCCCTCGCGCCTGCCGGAGCGCCGTGCCAAAGCACAGCCGGTCGAGTTCCAGGCTGCGGCCGTCCTGGTTCGCGATGTCGAAGACCTCCTCCGGCCCGCCGAGGCCGAGCTCTGGCGCGAACCGCGCGAGCGCCTCGCAGGCCCTCAGTTCACCGTCCATGCCCCAGATCGGCTGGAACACGGTCGTGACGCCGCTCCCCTGCTGCAGCAGCCGCCGGATCGCCTGGGACTTCTTCGCCGAGGCGACCCCGCCGACGCGGTCCGCGATCTCCTGGTACCCCACCCAGTGGTTGCGGCCCTCGCGCTTTGCCCACCGCAGCGCTGCGTCCGCCTGCGCGCACACCAGGTGCGCGTCGAACTCGGCGCACGGGGGCTCGGCGTCGGTCGTCGCCTCGATGCTCGCGATGGCGTCCCAGGAGCTGACGCCCGCACTCGCGGTGATACCCGGGATGCGCTCGCGCAGCGACTTCACCAGCAGTCCAGTACGCCTCGTGGCGTCCGGGTAGGTGATCGCGATGGCGGCGAACTCGTCCCCGCCGATGCGATACGCCCGTCCCGGGAAGATCGAGGCGAGGAGCTCCGCGACGGAGCGGAGGATCTGGTCGCCCTCCGCGTGGCCTCGGAGGTCATTCGCCTCCTTGAAGCGGTCCAGGTCCACCATCACCAGCGCGCCGCCGGCGCCCGCCGCGTCGCGGAGCGCCTCCTGGAACGCCCGATGGTTTCCGAGGCCGGTGAGGCTGTCGGTCGCAGACTCGCGACGGAGCCGCGTCACCGTCGCTTCGGCGCGCGAGACCTGTTCGGCCGACCGGCGTTGCACCCACAGCAGGATCGCGACGAGGCCCACGCCACCGGCGAAGACACCGGCCGTCGTGAGCACCCGTTGCTGCTGCCGGGCGCGGAGTTCGCGCATCGCCGCGAGGGAGGCCTCCTGGCGGGCGCGCGCGGGCGCGTCGAGGGCGCGATGCACCTCCGCGATCGTCGCCTCGTCCGCGAGCTGCCCGAAGTAGGGGTGGCCGGTCACCAGGCCATCGAAGAACACCTGGACCGTGGCGAGCTGTGGCATGTACTGGGTGAGGAGCGCGTCCACGGTCGCGACGTCCTCTGGGGTACCGATCCGGGCGACCTCCTGCAGCCGCGCGAGGACCCCCGCGACCTGCTCGTCGATCCTCGCGCGCGCGGCCGGGTCCGGGTTGAACATGAACGCCGTGGCGGTGCGCTCGAGCTCGGTCAGGAGGCTGGACACCTCGCCGTAGGCGCGGGCCACGATGATCGCGCGCTCCGCCTCGGCGGTCGCGGCACTGGACCGGCGGTCCATCCCGATCGAGTAGATCGCGAGCCCCACGAGGACGAGGGCGATGGCGACCGCGGCGGCGGGTGCGGCCAGCCGCGCTGTCCGTCCGGCGTCTCCCGAGCCGCCGCCCGACGGGGTCGTCGTGCGGTGGATCGCCGGCCGGGGAGCGGATCGCGGGACGCGCATCACCCGGGGGATCCGGACTGGAGGCCGATGATTCGCCAGCCGCCGCCGATGAACCACCGCCAGCGCGTGCTCAGGAAGGACTCGCCCTCCGCCGTCGACAGGGCGAGCACGACGTCCCACGTCGGCGTGGGATCCGGGAGCTTCGTCGCAGAGTGGATCCGCGCGTCAGTCACCCCGTCGGCCCCCTCCACTCCGCTCTGACTCGCCAGCACGCGTGCCTGCGTCAGGCCGGCCGGCGAGAAGGACAGGGTGAGGGCCGTGAGGTCGCCCGAGACCATGGCACCAGCGAACCTCTCGGCCGCCTCGACCGCAGTCTCGGCGGGCGCCGACGACGATCGCGTCTCGACCTGTGCGAGGACTGGCGTCGCGGTCGGTGTGACGGTCACCTCCGCGCCCGGACTCGCCTCGGCGGGCGCGCAGGCGACGAGTGCCCCGCTGAGCGTGGCGGCAAGGAGTGTGACACGAAGCCCGAGGCCGGCCGATGGGTACGTCTTCACATCGGGACTATCGACGGCGGGGCTGGAGGTCTGAAGTTCCGATCCTGATGATCGGCCTCAAGGTACGGGTGAGGACAGGACCGATGAGTCCTGCCCTCACCCGCCCCCCGGACGCTCGGGTGCGCTCCGGGCGGCAACGTGAGCGCCCCGTGAAGTCAGGCTAGTAGCCAGGGCCGTCCGCAGAGCCCTGGCTCGGGGCGGATGCCAGGCTCTCGTCCGGCGGGACCACGAACCACACGCCGCCCACCTCGTGCCCGCTCGTCTGTCCGGGCGCGGTGTCCGCGGCCCAGTAGTAGAGCGGGATCCCGTTGTACGTGACATGCCGGCCGGCGCCGTCCTCTCGTTCGATCACCTCGAGGGTCCCAGTCACGCCCTCACCCGCGACCGGCTCCTCGCCGGCGGCGACCAGCAGCGGCGGCCAGTTCGCGAGGCATCCGGCCGTGCAGTTGCTGACCCCGGCGGTGTCGTTGGTGAAGCGGTACAGCGTGTGGCCGTTCGGCCCGACCAGGTATGGGGCGAGGGCGCCCTCGGTCACGATCGAGACGGTTGCGCCCTCGGCAGTCGCGGGCGTCGTCACCTGAGTGGGGGTCGCCGTCGTGGCCTCGGTCGCGCTCGCCGTTGCGGTCGTCGCGGTCGTTGCTTCGGTCGCCGAGGCGGTCGCCGTCTCGCTGGCGGCCGCCGTCGTCGCATCAGGCGTCTCGTCGTCCGAGCAGGCGATCAGCGCGAGTGAGACGAGGGCAGCCATCGAGCCGAGGCCCAGCGCCCGTACTGTCCGTCGGATGGGGTACATCTGCATGTCCTAGGATTCCTCTCCGGTACGCCGCATGCGCGGGGTTGCCGGTGTCTCGTCCGAGGAGCGTCGTTGGATCACTCAGACCAGCCCGGCCTCCGTCCCCTTCCGGGTGTCGCCCCCGGTGATCCACGCGCTGCCTTCGCGCGAGTAACCGGCGAGAGGGGCGGCCAGACCGCGTCAGACGATGACTCAGCACTCGCGCTCCGGCTTCAGGCCCGTGACGCCTCCGCGCTCGCGGAGCTCTATCGCGCGCACCGCCGCCGCGCATTCGGCCTCGCCTACCGCGTCCTCGGTGACGGCGCAGCCGCCGAGGACGCCGTGCACGCCGCGTTCCTCGCGCTGTGGGAACGCGCCGACCGCATCGCGCCTCACGGCAGCCTGGCGGCGCTGGTCATGACCATCGTCCACCGTCGCGCCGTGGACCTCGCGCGCGGGCGCGCGCGGGCGGACCGCATCGAGGCGTCCCGGCGCGCCTCCGACCGCCCCGAGGCAGCCGACCCGCGCGAGGCGATCCCGGACGACCAGGCGCAGCAGGCCTTCGCGCGGATCCTTGATGATGACGAGGGCACCCGCCGCCGCCTCTCCGCCGCCCTGGACGGGTTACCCCCGGAGCAGCGGGTGGTCGTGGAGCTTGCATACTTCGAGGGGCTGACGCACCGGGTCATCGCGGAACGCCTCGGCCTGCCGGGTGGCACCGTGAAGAGCCGCCTGCGGCTGGGACTCGGGCATCTGCGTGACGCGCTGAAGACACGGGAGGAGGGCTCATGAACTGCGAAGCGGTCGACGAACTCCTCGCCGCGTATGCCCTCGACGCGGTCGACGCCGACGAGCGCGCGGCGATCGAGGCGCACCTCGCAACCTGCGACCGTCACGAGGAGGTCGGTGAACTCATGGCGACCGCCGCGGGGATCAGCGTCCTCGCCGAGGAACGCGAGCCGTCCGTGGCACTCGAGGTGCGTCTCCTCGATGCTCTCGAAGGTGCCTCGAGCGGTGGGTCGGAGCTGCTGCCGATCCGGCGGCGTCTCACTATCGCGTGGCCTGCAGCGGCCGCTGCCGCCGTGATCCTCCTCGCCGCCGGGTTCGGCGCCGGAGCGCTCATGACCGCGGAGCCGGAGGACGAGGCGATGGTGCAGGTCGTGCAGCAGGGCACGGCCTGGATGCGCGCCGAGGCCCAGGCTGGTGAGTCACCGGTGAAGGTGACGCTCGCCGGGCTCCGGCGGTTGCCGGAGGGCACCGGCTACCAGGTGTGGGCGGTGCGGGACCCGGAGTGGGTCAGCGTCGGTGTCTGCAACACCGACGACGACGGCTGGTGGGACGGTGACTTCGACTTCGCCCTGCAGGACGGCGACGCGCTTGCGGTGACGGTCGAGCCGCGCACCGGCTCCGACCGTCCGACGGGCGAGGTCGTCCTGAGCGCTAAGGCCTGGGAGCGCACCGGGCCGTAGCCGCTCAGCGGTCGCCGCGTGCCTCGCGCACGATCGCGCGCACCAGACGGCGGTTTGCCTCGCGGTCCGGTCCTTCGCCCATGAAGGCCACACGGAAGATGTTGGTCCCCATCAGGGTGTAGGCCCACGACCGCCAGTCCACGCTCGCCTCGATCTCACCGCGTTCGATGGCCCTCGCGAACACGGCCCGCATCAGTTCGAGTCGCGGCTCCAGCACCCGCTCCCGGAACACGGTCGCGAGTTCCGGGTTCGCGAGCATCTCCCCCGCCGAGGCGACGACCACCCGCGCGAAGCTCGTCTGCTCCAGCATCCCGGCAACGCGGTCGAGCAGCGCGAGGAGGTCGCCCTCCAGTGATCCGGTGTCGCGCGCGTCGGACTCGTCGACCATCGCCTGATGCACGTCGACGATGAGCGCATCGCGCGAGGGCCAGCGCCGGTAGATCGTCGCCTTCGAGACGCCGGCCCGCTCCGCCACCTCGTCCATGGACGCGCCCGCGTACCCGCGCTCTCCGATCAGCGTCACGAACGCATCGATGACCGCCTCGCGCGTCCCGGGCTTCCGAGGGCGCCCGCGGCGTGCCGGCTGCTCGGCGGCGCTCAAGAGGCTGCGTCGTCTGCCAGCGGCCCACCCGGCGCGGTCGCATCCTCGAAGGTCTCGCCCGCGTCCACGCCGTGGGCCGGGAGGAACGCGATGACGAGCACCACGCCAAGCGCCGAGATGATCGCCGCGGCGAGGAACCCGGCGCCCATCGCGTCCACAAACGCCCCTCGGGCGCGGTCGGCGATCGCTGCGCCCTCGGGGCCGCCCTGCTGCGCAGCGATGCCGAGGGCCGCACCCACCGAGTCCTTCGCGCGCTCCACGAGGTCGACCGGGAGCGACGTCAGCGCCGACTCCACGTTGGACCGGTAGACGCTGGACATGAGCGAGCCGATGGTCGCGACGCCCAGTGCGCCGCCGACCTGCCTCGTGGTGTCGTTCATCGCGGAGCCCACGCCCGCCTTCGCGCGCGGGATCGCGCCCATGATCGCCTCCGTGGCGGGGGCCATCGTCAGTCCCATGCCGGTGGCGAGGACGAGCAGCGGCAGCAGGAACCCGAGGTAGCTGCTGTCCGCCTCCAGCGTGGTCATCAGCAGCAGCGCGACGGTGACGAGCGTCAGGCCGCCGGCCACCACCACCTTCGACCCGGTGCGCTCGACGATCCGGGCGGAGGCCGGCGCGCCGATCATCATGCCCAGCGCCATCGGCAGCATCCGGATCCCGGCCTCCAGCGCTGAGTAGCCCAGGACGAATTGCAGGTACTGCGTCAGCGAGAACATGGAGCCGAAGAGCGCGAAGAACGTCAGCGTGATGGCCGCGTTGGCGGCGCTGAAGCGCGGGTTCCGGAAGAACCGCAGGTTCAGCATCGGCTCGGCCGTCCGGTACTCCCACGCGGCGAACGCCGCGAGCAGCGCCATGCCGCCGGTCAGGGCCAGCAGGGTCTCACTCGAACCCCACCCCTTGAGGGGCGCCTCGATCAGTCCGTAGATGAGCACCCCGAGCCCGAGCATGGAGAGCACCGCGCCGCCCACGTCCACCCGCGGCGCCTGCGGGTCGCGCGAGGTCGGCAGGAGCACCCAGCCGGCGGCGAGGGCGATCAGGACGATCGGGATGTTGATGAGGAAGATCGAGCCCCACGCGAAGTGCTCAAGCAGGTAGCCACCCACGAGCGGCCCGAGGGGGATGCCGATGCCGGCCATGCCGGCCCAGATGCCGATCGCCCGGCCGCGCTCGTGCGGCGGGAACATGTTGGTCAGGATCGAGAGCGTGGAGGGCATGATGAACGCGCCGCCGATGCCCATCACCGCGCGCGCCGCGATGAGGTGACCCGCATCGTCCGTGGTTGAGGCGTAGATCGCCCCGCCGAGGAAGATCAGCAGCCCGAAGTTCAGGGCGCCTTTCCGTCCGAAGCGGTCGCCGAGGCTCCCCGCCGTCAGGAGCAGCCCCGCGAAGACGAGCACGTACGAGTCCACGATCCACTGCAACTGCGCGTTCGTCGCGTCGATCTCGCGGACCAGCGTCGGCAGCGCGACGTTCAGGATCGTGTTGTCGAGGCCGATGAGGATGAGCGAGAGCGACAGGACGATCAGCCCGAGCCAGCGGCGCTCATAGGGCGGCGGGGTCGAGTCGACGGGAGGAATGACGGAGGCGGTGGTCATCGTGGCTGCCTTATTATCGAGACGGTCGAGTTTCGTAATTGACGATACGAGCCGTCTCGCCCTCGATCAATCGGGCGCGGCACGGGACGCGACGTGCCTCGGAACGTCGATCCGTGGGACACTGTGATGGTGCAGGGACGGGCCGTGGGGTGCGTCGAAGGGCCGCCGCATCGGTCGTGCGTCCGTTGACCCTCACAAATCGACGTTTCTATACTTCTAGATGGCCGCGCGCCGGTAACGGTGCGCGGTGTGTTTCTCTCTGGCGGGCGGCTTCACCCGACCACGCCCGAGTGGCGCAATGGCAGCGCAGCCGATTTGTAATCGGAAGGTTGGTGGGTTCGAATCCCCTCTCGGGCTCCAGTCGGAGCCGGGCGTGAGCGGGAACGACTCGCCGGCAGCCAGCCGCGACACACGGGACGGCAGGGTTCGGGGACGGCGGCCGGGCAGGCTCCAGGCACGGGTGGGAGAGTGGCTAATTCCAGCGGTCTGTAAAACCGCCGCCTTAACGGCTACGCAGGTTCGAATCCTGCCCCGTGCACCATTCACCGGCCCCTGTAGCTCAGTGGTAGAGCGCGTTCTTGGTAAGAACGAGGTCACGAGTTCAACTCTCGTCGGGGGCTCCAGCAACACGGACACGCCGGGAGACCTCGGCGTCACAGCGTGAGTACCGACCCGTCTGAAGGCGCGTAGCCTGAGGGCCGGACGATATGCAGTAGTCAGTAGTTCGGCCCGATCCCGTGGATGGGAACCGCCGGGGCCGCAGACAAGACGCCGGGATGCCGGCAAGGGAGAGCGCCCCAGATGGCCAAGGGAATGTTCGAGCGGACGAAGCCCCACCTGAACGTGGGGACGATCGGCCACGTGGACCACGGGAAGACGTCGCTGACGGCGGCGATCACGAAGTCGCTGTCGTTGAAGGGGTTCGCGGACTTCTCGAAGTTCGAGGACATCGACAACGCCCCTGAGGAGCGCGCACGCGGGATCACGATCGCGATTTCGCACATCGAGTACCAGACGGAGAAGCGCCACTACGCGCACGTCGACTGCCCGGGTCACGCGGACTACATCAAGAACATGATCA
>CAYPYF010000091.1:2725-9974 GCA_964414675.1 uncultured Dehalococcoidaceae bacterium | reverse complement strand
ACGCTGCCGCCCTGGCCGGGATGGGAACACCCGCCGCTTTACGTTATGGTGACAACGCCCTGACCCCAGAGGGCGTCCGCTTGCGAGCCGACCGCAGCGAAAGAGGTTTGGTCATGCGCTTTGGCAGCCGCCGTGAGGACGATGATCGTCCCGCCCCCATGTCCCCCGCGTCCCGTTCCGTCGCGGAGGTGAGCGAGCAGCCCGTCCTCCCCTCGAAGCGCCTCCAGCGCCTCGCGGAGCACTTCCGCTCACAGGGCGATCTCCTGGCCACCATGCGTGACCAGTTCGAAGATGAGATGGAGCCGCTGCACGAGCTGATCGTGAAGCAGTCCCAGACCATGCACGCCGTCCTCCAGAACCTGGAAGACCGCCTCCGCCCCCTCAACGAGTACGCCGACGGAGAAGAGGCCAACCTCGCCGCCCTCGAGGAACGCATCCGTTCCGGCGGGCAGGACCACGTCGCCCGCTCCTTCTCCACCTATCTGGAGGAACAGCGCCGCCGCATCGAGGAGACCCGCACCCAGATCGACGACCAGCGCATGCCCTTCATCGACTACGGCGATGCCCAGCGCGAGACCGTCGAGGCGGCACTCTCCCGCTTCGATGGGGACCTCGAGGCGCTCGAGGAGAACCTCGCCGAGCAGCGTCGCGTGATGGTGCGCATGCTGGACGCCATGCGGTCGGAGACCTTCACCGCCGTAAAGGACTTCCTGGACGGCCGGCAGACCGTCCTCGCGGACCTCGCCGCGCAGGGCTCCACGGACCCCGTCGAGATCTCGCGTGCCACCCAGCGACTGCGCGAGGGCCTGCAGGCCGTCGCCTCACGCTCGGACTACGTCCGCGCGCTGCTCGAGCATGCCGAAGCCTCCGACCGCGCGCTCGCCGCGATTGTCCCGACTCCCCGCGCGATCCGCGAGGAGCCGGAGATGCCGGTCGAGGACGACCTCCCCGAGGATGCCGACGACGAAGAGTCCGAGGCCTCCGCGTAGCCCACGGTCACGGACGATGACGAGAGAAGCCCGGCGAACGCCGGGCTTCCTCACATCCGCGCACGGACTCGTCTACTCCGCGATCGGCACCATGAACACGATCAGCCCGGCCTCCGCCCCGTCGAGCGGATCGGCCGTCCCGATCGAGACCAGTTGCCCCGGCTGCAGATCGCGCAACGGCACGTCGAGGTAGCTCCCCGGCACGAGGCGCTGCAGCGTCCCCATGTGGTCCTCGCTCGCCCCGAGCCCCTCCAGGGTGACCATGCCCGCATCCGGATTCACGGACGCCACCCTCCGCGACACTGGTCCGCGTGAGGGCGCCCACGCGTAGTTCCCGGCCTTGCTCACATGGATCAGGTACGGACTGTTCGGCGCAGCCACGTGGTGCAGCGTCACCCGGTACCCCGGGGACACCACGTCGGCGCAGGCCACGCCCGGGTTCGCCACGCCGAGGCATGCATCCGGCCACTCGACCGCCTCGATGCTGGTCAGGCGAAACTCCGTCGCCGGCGCGCCGATCCACTCCGCCAGCAGTGCGAGCGCCTGGCCGGTGATCCGCTCAGTCTCCGCGCCCGCATCGCTCGCGGGTGTCACGGACGCCCCGGCCAGGGGCGCGGTCACCGTCACGCTCCCGCTCGCCGGGAACGTCGGCAGCGGCCCCGTGGCCGTCGAGCCCGGGCCGCCATCGTCCAGTGGATTCCGGGGAGGCGGGTCGGATGCAGCGCACGACGCCAGCAGCACGACAGCAGCGACGAGCAGCAACGCGACGCACCAGGCACGCGCGCGCAGGATCAGGATCGGCGGCACGATCGCCCCTCTGGTACCCCCGCCCTCCAAGTCTACCGACGAGGGCAGCTACCGAGGACAGCCCGAGCCGCTCCAGGTGCTCACCCCACCAGCAGGTCGCGTGCCTTCCCGCCCGGCGCCGAGACGATCATCCCGAGGATCGTGTCCATCACCCGCGGCTCCAGGCCCTCGGTGTGTCCCTTGTCCAGCCGCACGATGTCCGCGATCACCCGTCCATCGCGGGCGTCCGGGTAGACGTACACCTGCGCCGTCCCGGGCCGCGCCTCCAGTCCCCACGCCGCGTTCGAGCGACCCTCGCGCAGGCTGTCCCAGATCTTCCCGGCTTCCTCGTCCACCACGTCCGGCTGGCGGACGCGCGGCCCGGCGCCGTACTTCTCCGCCCACGGCGAAGTCTCCGGCAGCGCCACCATCTCGTTCTCACCTACCGCGAAGATGAAGGACATCTCCGCGTCCGGCATCGTCGCTCCGCCGGGCCGCCGGCCCGATGCGTCGGGCGCGGGGCGGCGGTTGGGCTCACCGGGACGCTCGAAGAAGGCGTCGGGCAACTCGATCGGCCCGATGCGCCCCCCGGAGAGGCTCAGCCACCCGTCCACGCGCTCCTTGAAGAAGTCCTGCGTCAACAGGCGGTTGGAGGTCATCCCGCCCTGCGAGTGCCCCACCAGCCAGAACGCCCGGACGCGGCTCGCGCCGTACCGCTCGAAGACTGCCTCCACCACGTTCCGCAGGTGGTCGTCGTCCGCCTCCGCCACCCAGCGGCGGGAGGGCTCCTTCGTCGCCGCGGACGGCGTCGCGATCACCAGCCGGTACCGCTCCTTGAAGTCGTACGCCGGAAAGTATTCGTGCTGCCAGTGCCCCACGGATCCGCCCCCGTGCAGGTTGAGGAGGAACAGCACCTCGTCATCAGCCCCCAGGTCATCCGGCTCATCCAGGTAAAACTTCCGGCCAGTGCGTTCGTCGACCGCGGTGATGCTCGCCATCGGAGACCTCCTTCAGCGCGCGCATGGTCGTCGAATCATCGCCGCCCCGCCAGCCCTCACGGCGTCATCTGGCCGGCAGATATCCAGAGACTGCGGTTTTGCGATTGTCCCTGCGCAAACGTGAGTCGTTTCAGAGGGTCGGAGCCGTAGCGTCATTCGTGGGTCGGCATTCGGATGGAGGGGAGTCATGGGTATCGCCACTGCTCTCAGCCTGATGCTCATCGCAGCCGGAGCGATCCTGACCTGGGCCGTCACGGCCACTGTCAGTGGCCTGGACGTCACCGCCGTCGGCGTCATCCTCATGATCGTCGGCATCGTCGGCCTCATGATCTCGCTGCTCTTCCTGGCCTCGTTCGCGCCCTTCGCGCGCACGCGAGTCCACACGGAGGAGGTCGTGCGTGACATCTAGCCCAGCCTCGCCCGTCCGAGGCTGGCGACGCGCGGCCCTGCTCACGTTCGGTGTCGTGGCGCTCGGCCTCGGCGTCGCCGCGTGCACGGACGATTCCGGCTCCGGGGCAGACCTCGGCCTCGACACGTTCAACACGAGCGCCACCGTCGAGGGCGTCGACCGCGACGCGCTGCTCGGCGAACTCGGCGAGGTGCGCGACCTCTTCGCGACCACCTCGCAGATTCCACCGGACGTCATCGCCGATGTCGCCTACGACGACAGCGCACTCACCGTCACGCTCGCCGCGGAAGCCGAGGGCGTGGAGGACGCGCAGGAGATCTGCGACGACCTCAGCCAGGGCATCCAGTTGCCGGACCTCGCGATCACCGTCGAAGGCCCGGACGGCACACGCCTCGCCTCGTGCGAGTTCGGCCAGTAGTGGCCGCCGCTCCCAGCCCGGCACCACCGGACGCGTCGGAGGCACATGCGGCGCCCGACGCGATCGTCTTCGAGGGCGTCACGCACCGCTTCGGCGATCACGTCGCGCTGGAGGACCTGTCCTTCCGGGTGCAGGCTGGCGGCCTCGTCGGCCTGGTCGGGCCCAGTGGCTGCGGCAAGACCACGCTGATCCGCCTCATCGCCGGACTCCTCGGCCCCACCGAGGGGGAGGTGACCGTGCGCGGTGCGGAGCCGTCCCGTTTCACCGTCGCGCAGCGGCAGGACCTCGGCTACATGCCGCAGGAGTTCAGCCTGTTCCCGTCGCTCTCCATCAAGCAGAACTGTGAGTTCGTCGCCGGGCTCTACGGCCTCGGGTGGCTGAAGCGACGCCGACGCATCCGCGACATCCTCACCTTCCTCGACCTCTGGGACGCACGAGGACGCCGCGCCGCCCACGCCTCAGGCGGCATGCAGCGCCGCCTCTCGCTCGCCTGCGCGCTCCTCCACCAGCCGCGCCTCATGCTCGTCGACGAACCGACCGCCGGCCTCGATCCCGAGCTCCGCATCCGCATCTGGGATCACCTCCACGCGGTCCGCAGCCAGGGCATCACCGTCGTCGTCACCACCCAGCTGATCGAGGAAGCCGAGCGCTGCGACTCCGTCGGCATCATGCGCGCGGGGCGCCTCGTCGCGTACGGCGCGCCCGCCGAACTCCGTGAGCGCGCCCATCTGCCGGAGGTCGTGGAGATCGAGGCCGACCACCTCGACGGCACGGACATCGCCGCGATCTGGGCGCTGCCCGGCGTCCGCAACGCACGCCTCGTCTCGCCGACCCGCATCCAGGTCGAGGTCACCGAGGCGAAGTCCGCGATGCCCGGCGTGGCCAGCACCCTCCACCAGCGCGGGCGCGACCTCCGCCGCGTCGACACGCGCGAGTCGTCCTTCGAGGATGTCTTCCTCGAGTTCGTCGGAGCCCCGCGCCGGTGAGGCCGCTCTGGCGCGTCCTCGCCTTCTTCGAGCAATGGGCCGCCGAGGTCGGACACCGCCCGATGCTCCTGTTCACGCTCATCGTCGCGCCGTTCCTCGTGCTGCTCGCCTTCGGTACCGGCGTCGAGCTTGGCGGCCCCCGCCCCCGCACCGTGATCGTCCAGCCCGCCAACATCGACTACTCGATCGGCGACATCGTCGGATCCCTGGAGCGCCACGTGGACCTCATCGGGATCGAGGAAAGCCTCCCCCTCGCCCGCGCCGCCCTCGACCGTGGCGACATCGACGCCATCGTCGTCGTCCCGGAGACGGTGCAGGGCTACCTCTCCCGGGGCGAGCAAGTCCCGCTCGAGGTCTTCGTCGGCGAGGTCGACCCCGTCCGCCGCAGCTACGCGCGCGCGTTCCTCCGCGACCAGGTCGGCGAACTCAACCGCGCGGCGATCCGAGAGGCCGTCAACGACGCCCAGCGAGAGGCCCCCGACATCTCCTCGATCACCACCCGGGCGAACGAGTACCTCGACCGCATCGAGGATGCCCGCGACGATGTCGAGTCCGCGACCACGCAGATCGGCGAGCTCAGGCGTCTCCTCGAGCCGGCAGCCGGCTCCGTCGATACGATCACCAACCGTGCATCCAGCGTCTCGCTCTTCATCCCGGGCCTCGGTGGCTCCGTCCGGCAACTCGAGGACCTGCGCGACAACCTGGACCGCCTCCGCACGGACGTCGGCCGCATCGAGCAGCGGCTCACCAACGACGACAACCCCATCCTCCCGACCGCCGCCGAGGTAGCCGCCCTCCGCGCCTCGCTGGAGGAGATCGAACAACTGGCGCTCCCGTTCCAGGACGTCTCGCCCGAGGTGATCGCGGAGCCGTTCACGCTCAACCTCTCGGACGTCACCCCCGTCGACCCCTCGTTCACCTCGTTCTACTCGCCCGGCGTCGTCGCGCTGCTGGTGCAGCACCTCGCGATCACCCTCGGTGCGCTCGCGATCGCGGAGGCGCGCCTGCTCCGCGTCACGGACATGCTGCGCGTCTCGCCCATCCGCCCGTGGGAGGCGCTCGCCGGCAACTACCTCGCATACGGCGTGCTCTGCGGCATCGCAGCCGCGCTGCTCCTCGCCGCGCTCACGCTCCTCCTCGGCGTCCCGGTCGCCGGATCCTGGGCCGTCGTCGCCGGCACCATCGCGCTCCTGATCGGGTGCTCGCTCGGCCTCGGCTTCGTCATCGCCCTCGTCTCGTCCTCCACGCAGCAGGCCACGCAACTCTCGATGCTCGTCCTGCTCGCCTCGATCTTCTTCAGCGGCTTCGCGTTCTCCCTCGACCAGCTCGTCTGGCCGGCACGCGGACTCGCCTACCTCTTCCCCGCCACCTACGGCATCGAACTCCTCCAGGACGAGATGCTCCGAGGCGTCACCCGAGCCCCCGAAGCGCTCGCCATCCTCGGCGCCGCCACCCTCGGCGCCTTCGCCCTCGCCTGGACCCTCATGCGCCGCGAACTCCGCCCGAGGTAACCCCACCCGTCCCCTCCCCCCTCCGGAACTCGACACGCCTCGCACCCAACGCCAACAGACCACCGCAACCACCCGCTCACCCTGAGCCCGTCGAAGGGCGAGCCCCCCAAACGCCCGCCCGCCCAACCACTTCACCCAACCCCAAGTCCGACCCCCTCTCCCCACGCGGGGAGAGGGATGGGGTGAGGGTCCGCCGCTCCCATCGCGAAACACACGACCACCCCGCACCACAACCCCACCCCCGCTACCCTCCCCTCGCACCACACGAGGACACCCATATGCACGATCCGGACATCCGGCACGTCAACATCGACGGCCTCTCACTCGCCATCCACGAATGGCCGCACCCCGCAGACACCGAGGGCGCCCCGGCAGCAGGCGGCCCCATCGTCCTGGTCCACGCCACCGGCCTCTGCGCCCGCGTCTGGGATCCCGTCGTCGCACTCCTCCCGGACACCCTCCACGTGCTCGCCGTCGACCTCCGTGGCCACGGCCGCTCGGACTGCCCCCAACCCATCGAGGAGCGCTTCCGCTGGCGACAGTTCGGCGAGGACGTCGCCGCGGTGCTCAAGGTCCTCGACCTCACGGACGTCACGCTCGTCGGGCACTCGATGGGCGGCCACACCGCCACCGTCGCCGCACTCGAAGCTCCCGATCGCGTCGCGCGCCTCGTCCTCCTCGACCCCACCCTCACGCCCCGCCTGAAGCCGGGCGACCCGCCGAGGCCCCCCGCGTCCGAGCAGCCCTCGAGACGACGCCGCAACGAATGGCCCTCGCCCGAGGCGTTCTACGAAAACCTCCGCGACAAGCCGAACTTCGCCGCGTGGTCGGAAGACGCCCTCCGCGCGTACACCACCCACGGACTGCGTCCCGTCGAAGGCGATGGGGAGGACGCCGCCGAAGGCGGCTACGTCCTCGCTTGCCCACCGCTCTTCGAGGCCTCCATCTACGCCGGCAACCAGGACGCCTGCCTGGACGACGACCTCCCGGGGATCACCGCCGCCGTCGCCGTCCTCCGAGCGCGCCCGCGCACCCCGGACGACCCGCCGGGCCTCGGCCCCTCGGCCACGCGCCTCGAAGCGATGTTGTCGGGATGGATGATGGCGGTGAGCAGCGTCGGCGAGAGATGCTCGCGCACGAGATCCAGGCAGG
>CAYPYF010000091.1:0-2715 GCA_964414675.1 uncultured Dehalococcoidaceae bacterium | reverse complement strand
CAGCACCCGACTGCTGGGCACTTCTTCCCGCAGGAGCAGCCGTCCCTCGCCGCGGAGGCCATCCTCGACGCGATCGCGCAAACCTCTCGCTGACGCCATCCGTCAGCGACGCGCGGTGTCCCGGAGGGAGGGCGCGTGTCAGGATGAGGCGCGAGGGGCGAAGGCCCTCGTCGGGGACGGGGTTGGCATGATCGGCTCGCAACGATCCGCGGGGGCGATCCTCCTCGCGATGTTCATCGTGGCGGCCGTCTTCCTCGCGGGATCGATCGGCCACGCCAACGCCGACACCACCCGCACGGTCTGCGCCAGCGGCTGCGACTACACCACGCTCCAGGAGGCCCTCGAGACCGTCATGAGCCCTCCCCCAGAACCGGGCGGGGTCCACACGATCGAGCTCGCCGCCGGCACCTACACCGCGAACCCCTCGATCAACATCGACGGCACCATCCGCATCGTCGGCGCCGGTGCCGCGACGACCACCATCGATGGCGGCGGAGTCGGCAGCGTCATCAGCGTCGGCAGCGTGCAGCTCGCGACGGTCCTCGAGATCGAGGGCGTCACGATCTCGGGCGGCGCCGCGGGCGAGAACGGCGGCGGCATCGACAACCGCGCGACGGTGGTCCTGGACCACGTGGTGATCTCCGGGAACAGCGCCGCCGGCCGCGGGGGCGGCATCTACTCCCAGGCCGGCAGCTCACTCACGATCCGCGACTCATCCCTGACCGGGAACACCGCCGGCATCGCGGGCAGCGCCATCCAGGCCAGCGGCTCACTCACCGTCCAACGCACCCTCTTCAACGGCGGTGTCGTGGACCGCGACGCGGAAGCCAGCGGCTCCGCCACGATCACGGACTCGGCGGTCGTCAACCAGGCCAACATCTGGGCCACCAGCGCACTGTCCGTCACCTCCACCTGGTGGGGACATCCGGACGGCCCCGGCGGCGACGAGGACGCCGGCACGGTCCAGGACTCGGCCACCTCCGCCCAGCACATCACCGGCCTCACCGTCATCGCCTCCCCCGCAGCGCCGGCGACCGGCGGCAGCGTCACCATCACCGTCACGCCGGCCCTCGCCGAGGGCGGCACCTACGACGGCTCCCTCACCGCGAGCGTCCAGCGCACCGGCAGCAACCCCGGCACGACCACGGCGACCGGGACCGGCAGCGCCAGCACGAGTTACGCCGGCAACACCTCGGGCACGGACACCGTCATCGCCACCATGCTCTGGGCCGGCGCCGCGGGCCCCCAGGCCCTCTCCGCCACCACCACCGTCACGTGGACCACCCCGGCGCCTCCACCCATCGAGGAGCCCGTGTCCACCCCGACCCCGCCGGCGACGCCAACCCCGACGCCCACCCCGAGCCCGACGCCGACCGCCACGCCGACACCTGCTCCCACGCCGAGCCCAACCGCCACGCCGACGGCGACCCCCTCGCCCGTCCCCACACCCCCACCGCCAACGTCCACCCCGACTGATACCCCGACGCCGGCGCCGACCGAGAGCGCCACGCTCGACCCGACGACGACTCCCGACGCCACGCCGACCCCTGCGGCGAGATCGACGCCTCCGGGCGGCGACGCCGGCGGCCCCTCGGGCGGCCCACCACCCCCAACCACGGAGGGCAGCGACTCCGGCTCGCAGCCGGTCGTCTCCATCGCGCTCGGCCAGCCGCCCGCCTCCCTGCTCTCCAGTGTGGACACCTCCACCACGCGGGGCGGGAAGCCGATCCCGCCCGCCGAGCAACAGACGCGCGCCGAGCTTCGCAACATCACCACTGCCGGCGCCGGGTTCAGCGGCGGCGTCGTCCCCTGGTACGCCGCCCAGTCCATCGACGAACGCGCCGTCGCGGGTGCGCTCGTCTCCGGGGGCGCGTTCCTCCCGATGATGTTCGGCGGCGGCAGCGGTCTCGGTGGCGCCTCCGGCGGAAGCGCCGGCGGCCCGAGCGGCCCGAGCGGCCCGAGCAGCCCAAGCGCCCCGGGCGGCCCCGGCGGGCCTCCCGGTAGCGGCGCCACGCCCTCCGGCAACAGCGGCCCCCAGGGATCGGGGGGACCGGGAGGACCGCGGCCCGATGGCGACACGAGCAGGGACGACGAAGGAGACCGGCAGTGAGCGAGGCACCGAAGAGCGCGCAGTCGCAGATCCGGATCGGGACCCTCTTCGCGGAAGGCGTCTCGGTCACGCAGATCTGGCCCTACGTCCTCGCGATCTTCATCGCCGGCGCGGCGTCGACGGCGCTCGGCATCACCGTCGCCGAGAGTGACGTCATGATCATGGCGGGCATGGTCCTCACAGGGATCGGTATCGCCAGCATGTGGCTACCGGGACGCGGTCCGCTCCGCCTGCGCACGCTGGCGGTCATCCTCGCCTTCGTCGCCGGCAGCGCCTTCACCGCCGTCGCCCTGACCATCGAACCGTCGAACCCGCTCCTCTTCGTCGGCATGATGCTGTCCTCAGTCGGCATCTCCGGCATGTGGGCGATGGACAAAGAGGGCCGCCTCGCCCGGGCCGTCGCCGCCACCTTCGTCCTCGGGATATTCCTGCAGGCCCTCGGCCTCACCGCCCTCCCCTCCGATCTCCTCGTCATGGCCGGCATGCTCGGCGTCAGCACCGCCGTCTTCGGCATGTGGTTCGAAGGCAACCGCGAGGCCTGACCCCCAACGCCCACGATCCGGCCCCCTCTCCCCACACGGGGAGAGGGCTGGGGTGAGGGTCTG
>CAYPYF010000090.1:0-10215 GCA_964414675.1 uncultured Dehalococcoidaceae bacterium | reverse complement strand
TCCTGATGCGCGGGGCCGAGGAGCCGGCGCCCATGCTCGTCCGCCTCGGCCGGCGCTCCCGGTGGGTCCGCTCCGACCGGAGACGGCTGGCGGGCGTCGTCGTCATCGCGCTGGTGGTGATCCTCGGCGGTGACATGCTGCGGCGGGCAGCGACGGGGTATCGCGACCTGGACGCGGCCGTGGACCACCTCCAGCAGGCGCGGCCGGTCCTGCAGCCGATCATGCAGTTCGACCCGGAGGCGTGGCCCGCGTCCGAGGAGATCGCCGAGGCGCGCGCCGACCTGTCCGAGGCGAACCGGCTCCTCGACCGCGCCCGCGGGCGGCTGGGCTACCTGCCGGCAGCGGGGAACGCGTTCGGCTGGGTGCCGTACTGGGGTGACAGCCTGGCGAACGGGGACGACGCGCTCGAGACCGGGCAGGAGCTCGTCGCCGCGAGCGACCGCCTGATGCAGCGCCTCGACGACCTCGTGGCGGGCGACGGGCGCATCGCCGACCGCGCGCACCGCACCTTCGTCGAGGATGGCGACGCGCTGCTCGACGACCTCGACACGCTCGTCGCGCTCCAGGAGGAGGTCGAGCGGCTGCAGTCCGTTGTGTGGCGCGGGCCGTTCGCGCGAGCCTCAGACTACCTCGACCTCGCCGGGACGGACCTCGCGCGCGCCTCGGAGGCCCGCGACCTCGCGGTCGACATCCGGGCGGGGCTGCCGACGCTGCTGGGGTACGACGAGCCTCGGACGTTGCTCCTGCTCGGGCAGAACGACCACGAGGTGCGCGCGACCGGGGGGTTCATCGGCACGGCGGGCATCATCACGGTCGAGGACGGGCGCGTGACCTCGCGTCGCTTCGCGGCGTCGTACGAACTCGACGCGCCGGAGGGCGAGGCCCGGCGTCTGCCGCCGCTGGAGATGCAGCGCTACCTCGGCATCGGCGAGTGGCATATCCGCGACGCCAACTTCTCCCCGGACTTCCGCGAGGCAGCATCGGTCGCGCTGGACTTCCTCGAGCAGGACCAGGGCATCACGGCGGACGCGGTGGTCGCCGTCGACTCGCACTTCGTCGCGCTGCTGCTCGGCGCCCTCGGGACCGTCCCCGTCGAGGGGTTCGACGAGCCGCTGACGGAAGAGAACTGGTTCGTGCAGGCGGAGAACGCGATCTACGCGCTGGAGTTTGGCGCCTCCGCCGCGCCCTCCGACGTCGGCGTCGCTGCCTCGAACCTCGTCGCGAACCCGTCCTTCGAGTTTTCCGAGGCGGGCTGGTCGGCGGTCGGCGCTGCCGAGGTGACCGCGATCGCCGTGGACGCTCCGGCGTTCGGCGAGCAGTCGTTGCGCGTCGAGACCACCGCCGAGGCGGGCGACGGTGCGCGCTACGCCGGGAGTGCGAACGCCCCGGGCGGTGCGACTTACACCGCCTCGCTCAGCGTGCGTGCGGCGGATGCAGCGTCGGTGGGGAAGACGGTGCAGGTCGTGGTCGCGAGTGCCGGCGCCGACTTCGAGCAGCACTCGACCACAGCCGTCCTCGGAGCGGGGTGGGACCGCGTCACGCTGACGTACTCATGGGCCGCGGGCACGCACGTGGGCTGGGTCATCACCGTGCGGGACGCCATCGGGCAGTCGGTCGCCTTCGAGGTGGACGGGGTGCAGGTGGAGGCCGGCGACACGGCGACGCCGTACGACGCCGCGCGTGACGCCGAGGACGCGATCCGCCACGCCGCGTCCCGTTCGGCGGCGCGCCAGGCCTACCTCGGCCCGGTGCTCGACGAGCTCCTCCACCGTGCGGAGGAGGCGAGCGGGGACACCGTGCCGGGACTGCTCGCGTCGCTTCAGCAGGCGGCAGCGGAGCGTCACCTCCAGCTGTTCTCGCCGCATGGCGACGTGCAGGCGCTGGCGACGCGGTTCGATGTCGACGGATCGCTCGACGCTCCGGAGTCGGGCGACCTCCTGGCGGTCGTGGACATGAACGTCTCGTACAACAAGATCCAGCCGGCGATCAGCCGCTCCATCCTCTACCTCGCGGGCGAGGGAGGCCTCGTCGATGTCGCCGTCACCTGGCGGAACGACCTCCCGACGTTCGACGGCGAGCGCTACGCCCGCCTCGGACGGGACGGCCAGCTCTGGCAGCACGCGGAGTACCGGTTCGAGCTCATCCCGGGGTCGTACGCCTCGTACACCCGGCTGTTCATCCCACCCGACGCCGAACTGGTCGCAGCGCGCGGGTTCGAGACCGGGCCGGGATACCGCCCGGGCGAGGACCTCGCGCTCATCAGCGGACGGGTCGTGGTGCCGCCTGGCGAGTCGGTCACCGTCTACGTCACGTATCGCCTCCCCGAGACGCCCGAGCGCGTGAGCGTCTGGCGTCAGGGCGGCTTCCAGTCCTCGGACGTCCGCGTGCTCCAGAACCATGAGGGGATCCAGGAGACGCTCTTCGCGGGGCCGCTCGTCGAGGACGTCGTCGTGGAACTCGATGCCCACGAGAGCACCGAGGGCGGCCCCCGGTGATCGCCGTCGCTCCCCGGAGATCTGTTGCTCCTCGTGGAGCGGACATACGATGAGCCTCGTGAATCCGTCACGCCCCCGGGCCCTGTTCGACGAGGAACTCGCCGAGCATGCGCGCGTACTGGAGGCCGTCCAGGGCACGCTGGCGGAGCCGTTCGCCGCGATGCTGGACGCCTGGACAAGCTGCCTCCGCGGCGGCGGCAAGATCCTGTTCTTCGGCAACGGCGGCAGCGCCGCTGACGCGCAGCACCTCGCGACCGAGCTCACGGTCCGCTACGTCACGGACCGTCGCGCCCTCGCCGCGATCGCGCTGACCACGGACACGTCCGCCCTCACCGCGGCGGGGAACGACTACGGCTTCGAGCACATCTTCAGCCGCCAGATCGAGGCGATCGGACGCCCTGGCGACCTCGCGCTCGCGATCTCCACGTCCGGGACGAGCTCGAACATCCTGCGCGCGCTCGACACGGCCCGCGAACGGGGACTCGTCGCCGCGGGACTCACCGGCAAGGGGGGCGGCGAGATGGCCGGTCGTGCCGACCCACTGATCGTGGTGCCCTCGCACACGACGGCACGTATCCAGGAGATGCACATCACGCTGGGCCAGATGCTCTGCCTCGGCGTGGAGCGCGCGCTGGGCATGACGGAATGACGGACAGGAGTCCTCGATGAACAGTCAGCCATCGGTCATCCTGGTCACCGGCGCGACTGGCTTCCTCGGACGGCACCTGCTTCCCATCCTTGAGGATCGCTACGAGTCCGCGAGGATCGTGGGCGTCTCGCGTCGCGACGCCGATCTCACGCAGGGCGGAGCAGCCGAGGCACTCCTCGACAAGGTGCGTCCGGACGTCGTCGTCCACCTCGCTGCGTACTCGGGGGGGATCGGCGCGAACGCCGCCTATCCCGCGGACTTCTATCGCATCAACGTCCTGCTCCAGGCCCACATGTTCGAGGCCGCTGCGCACGCGGACGTCCAACGGCTTGTCTACCCGATCGGCGGCTGCTCGTATCCCGCCGAGGCAACGTCGCCGATCTCCGAAGATCAGATGTGGGACGGTTACCCGCAGATGGAGAGCGCCGGCTACTCAGCGACGAAGAAGCTCGGCATCGTCGCCAGTACCTCGTATCGCACGCAGTACGGGCTGAACTCGGTTGTGATTGTTCCCGGCAACCTCTACGGCGAGTACGACAACTTTCGGGAGAAAGAATCGCACGTCATCCCCGCGATGGTGCGTCGATACTACGAAGCGAAGCGCGAGTCCCGCCCGGCCGTGGAGATGTGGGGGACCGGCCGTGCAACGAGAGACTTCGTCTACGCGGGGGATGTGGCAGCGGCTATCCCCGAATTCATCGAGCGGCATGAGGTGCACGGCCCGGTCAATCTCTCGTCGGGCACCCGCACGAGCATTCGTGAACTTGCAGAGACGATCCGGGACCTCATGGAGTACGCCGGGGACATCCGCTGGGATCCAGCCAAGCCAGAGGGTCAACTCGACAAGATCTTTGCGACCGAAGTGATGACTGACCTCGGTATCAGCATGCCGACCCCGCTTCGTGACGGGCTTGCGAGCACCATCACCTGGTTCCGCGATCACTACGAGGATCGGACGGACGGGATACGACTCTGACGACGATGGCGGTGGTGGGCGGTACTGGCTTCGTGGGCTCCGCGTTCGTCCGGTGGGCGAAGGAGCACGGCGTCGAGTGCGTGGTGCTCCAGCGAGACGACGACCCGAGTAGCGTCCGCGGCTGCGACCTGCTCATCGATGCGAACGGCAACTCGAGCAAACTGCTTGCTACGCGCGATCCACTGCAAGACTTTGCGGCGACCGTCGCCTCGGTGCGCCGGCGTGTGGAGGCCATCCAACCTCAGCGGTATATCTACCTTTCGTCGTGCGACGTGTACCCGGACTGCTCTCGACCAGCGTCGACCGAGGAGTCACAGCCGTTGGTCCCGGGCCAGCAGTCCCCGTATGGCTTCCACAAGCGCATGGCCGAGGAATGCGTTCAGCACGCCGCCGGATCCTGGTTGATCCTCCGCCTGGGCGGGATGGTGGGGCCTGCCATGCGGAAAAATGCCATCTTCGACATCCTCCATGGCGACCGGATGTTCCTCGCTCCGGAGAGCCGGCTGCAGTTCATGCACACGAACGACGTGGCCCGGCTCGCGATGGAGATCGCACGTCGTGTTCCGACGAATGAGGTGTACAACCTCTGCGGGCGAGGCACGGTCTCTCTCGGCGAGGTTCTGACATGGGTAGGTCGCGACGTGTCAGTGGAGCCCCGTGCGCCGGCCGTCACCTATGACGTCTCTCTGCGTTCCGTGCTGCGAGTAGTGGAGGTTCCGTCGACCGAGTCGACGATTCGCGCGTTTGTCAGGGACGAGACTGGAGCCACAATGTGATTGTCACTTCACGCACGCCGTTGCGCGTGAGCCTCTTCGGCGGCGGCACGGACTATCCGTCCTGGTATCAGCGTGAGCGTGGCGGCGTCCTCGGCTTCACGATCGACAAGTACATCTACATCTCGGCGCTCCGCCTCACCTCCTTCACGGACTACCGGTACCGGCTCTCCTACTCCCGCGTCGAGACGACCCAGACGGTCGAGGAGATCCAGCACCCGGTGGTGCGCGCCGTGCTGAAGCGCGAGTCCTTCGACGAGCCGATCGACTGTTCGGTCCAGGCTGACCTGCCCGCGAATACCGGGCTCGGTACGTCGTCCTCGTTCACCGTTGGGTTCCTGAACCTCATCGCGGCGATGAAGGGCGTCCCGCGGGCGCGCATGGAGCTGGCGCGCCTCGCGATCGAGGTCGAGCAGAACGACCTCCAGGAGCGCGTCGGGATCCAGGACCAGTTGCACGCCACGTACGGCGGCCTCAACCACTTCGAGTTCGAAGGCGACCAGGTCCGCGTCCTGACACCACACGTCCGCGCAGAGACGCTGGACGCGCTGACGGACTGGATGATGCTGGTCTACACCGGCCAGAAGCGGCACGCCTCCGCGACCCTCGAAGAGCAGCTGGCGAACACCGCCGCGAGGAAGGTCGACGGCGAGCTCCGCGAGATGCTGGCGCTGGTAGACGAGGCGCACGGCGTCTTCGAGAACTGCCAGCCCGACACGTTGCCCCTGGAGCTGTCACGCCTGCTGAACGAGAACTGGCGATTGAAGCGTCGCCTGTCATCGCAGGTGAGCAACACGGAGATCGACAACCTCTACGACCTGTGCGTGAGTCAGGGCGCCCTGTCCGGCAAGCTCCTCGGCGCGGGCGGTGGTGGCTTCCTGCTCGTGATCGTGCCGCCCGAGCGGCGCGCCGCCTTTATCGAGTGTCTCGGCCGCGAGCGCTGCGTCCCGTTCCAGGTCGCCCACCACGGTTCGACGATCCTGCGCCGCGACTAGCTCGCCGCAGCGCCGCGGGCGACTGCTCGGTTAATCGCTGCCGCTCTTCCGCAAGGCATCCCGGATCGCCTCGATCCAGCCTTCCGCAAATGCCTCGGGCCTCACGTCGGACGGTATTCCGTCCACTCGGCGCTGTCGTGCGCGTTCGAAGGCCTCGCCTAGCCCCGCACGAAGCGCCTCGTCGTCGCGACTGTGCAGCCAGACCACGGCAGCCGAGTCCCCGAACTCGTCGACGCCCCAGCGGAAGCGCGTTGCGAGGATGGTCGCGCCGGCGCTCAGGGCGTCGAAGAGCAGGCCGCTCGTGCCAGAGGTGTAGAGCGCTGGTTCGTACGGCAGCACCACCACGTCGGCGGCGAGCAAGGCGTCGTCGTAGTCCTCGCTACTCAGGTGTCCTGCACGCACGTCCGCATCCGCATCGTCGCCGTACGCGTTGAGGATCGCCTCGGTGACCTCTCGCTCCTGCGGGGTGTTCGGTCGCTCGGCGACCTGGCAGAAGATCCGGACGTCCGACTCCAGCTCACGGGCGATCCGCAGGACTGCCTCGTAGCGGTCGATGCCCTTCTCTTCGCGGAAGAGGCCAACGAGGGCGACGCCCAGCGGCCCCGAACCGCGTCGGGCGTCCCGCCCCGCGACGAGGGAAGCACGGACGGGGAGGCCGATGACCGGCACGGGCTTGCCGGTCAGGCGTTCCCACGTGGCCGCAGCCGACCGCGAGTCGGAAACGAGGCTCACGAGCCGGCGACGCACGAGGTGCTGGACGAGCCGTTCGAGCAGCCGGGCGCGCCAGTCGTACGCCCCCACGAAGATCTCGGCGCCGCGGCGCATCATCATGACTGCATGGCCGTTCTTCGTGCCGGGGATCGCCCCGATCAGGCTGAGGACGAGGATGTCCCGCGCCTCGGGCGTGTGGAACACCACCACGTCGCCCCGACGGAATGCGCGCCACATCTCCGCGGCGAAGCCGCGATATCGCGCTACTCGGCCCGTGGGCGGGTGCGTCTCGAGGTAGGGCGTCAGTTCGTCAGGACGGAGCGGCGCGAGCGCCTCGCGCATGAGCAGCAGGTATTCCGCGACGTGACCGGCGCGTCGTCCGATGAGGTAGTCGACTAGCAGCACGCGCCTCACGAGGCGACCACATCGTGGAGGTGTCCAGAGAGCCCCACGATGTGGCGCATCATCCCTCCGCCACCTGCCTCCAGGGGGATGTCTGGCGTGAACTCCAGCACGCGCATCGGTAGGATTAGAGGCCCATGGTGGAGGAGTGCGCCATTCTGACGTTTTACCGGAAGACCTGGCAGGGCGCCACGCGACGGACTCATCCGGTCGCGTGAGTGCACTTGAGACGGTCCGCGGTCGCGTCCGGTGGGCGATCCGCGCCGGCCTGGGGGAGCGGGGCGAGGCCTCCGTCCACCGCAGGTACCATGCCGCCCTCCGCCGCATCGGTCAGTTCGCGCCGCCCGAGGACGCCGAGACGCTTGCTGTCCTGCACCTCCTCGCAGCCGGCGCGCGCACGATCCTCGACGTTGGCGCGAACACCGGGCGATACGCGCACCTCTTCCTGCAGGCGGTGCCGAGCGACGCGACGCTCCACGCGTTCGAGCCGCTGCCGGGCGCCCTCTCGCTGCTGCGCTCGAACGTGGCGGGTGACACACGCGCGAGGGTGCACGCGCTCGCGCTGGGCGACGAGGACGGCCGTGCCGAGATCGCTGTGCCGCCGGACGCCCTCGGCAATCCCGTGAGCGCGCTTGCCCACCTCGATGCACCCGCAGCCGGTGAGGCGCGCCTCGCCGTGGAGGTACGGCGGCTCGATTCCCTCGTGGCGTCGGGGGAGATCGTCCTCGCGCTGCCGGTGCTCGCCAAGATCGACGTCGAGGGCCACGAGGCGGCGGTCCTCGCCGGGGCGGCCGCGCTGCTCAAGGCGCGCGCGGCAATCTACTTCGAGTCCCAGGACGACCACCTCGTGCGGGCCGGTGGGCGATCGCCGTGGCCGGCGCTGGAGGCTGCCGAGTACGTGGTGCTTGCCCGCACGGGTCCCGGGTGGCTCGCCGCGCGCCGGCCGACGGCTGACAGCGCGAACTACCTCGCCGTGCCGCAGGAGGTGTTCCCCGACCCCGGCGATGCCGTCGTGCCCCAGTCGGTCCTCGTGGCGGCGCTGGCCGGGTGGGTCACGGAATGACCGCCCTGCAGTTGCTGGCACGGCCGCCGAGGATCGCGACGTCCGGCACGACGCGTGTCCGGTCCACGCAGTGGCTGATCGTCATCCTCATGGGACTGTTCATCGCCGGGGACGGCGCGGCGACCGCGATCCAGCAGCTCCGCGGACTGCAGAGTCCGTACGTCCTGATCGTGCCGCCGCTGTTCGCGGGGCTCGCGCTCATCGTGGTCGATTCGGGGCGGATCCCCGTACGTCTCGTCCTGTCGGTATTCGGGCTCGGCGGGCTCGCGGTGTTCACGCTGCTGATGCAGGTGAACCTGTTCCCCACGATCAACCTCGCGGGGTTCCTCCAGCTGTGGTTGATCTTCGCCGCGCTCTTCGCGACCGAAGACCTGATAGCCGACGCCTCGGACGGGCTCGCCGAGGCGGTGCGCCGCGCCGTCCTCGTGCTGCACTGGGTGGTGGTCACGTACCTCATCGTCGTGTCGCTGGCGTGGTACGTCGTCGGGACCGACTTCTCCCTGGGCGTGCTGCTCATCGACGTCCCGCAGCGGATCAGCGAGTACTACGGCTTCCGTCCGTCTGGCCTGAACCGGGAGCCGGCATGGGCGGGGTTCCTCGTCTCGTCGACGTTCATCGCGGTCTACTTCACGAGCCCGGGGCATCGGGTGCCGGCGTTCCTCGCGCTGCTCGCGGGCGTGGCGGCTCTGCGGTCGGGTACGGCGTTCGCGTTCACGGCCATCGCCGTCGTCGCGATCCTCGCGCAGCGGCATCGAGGGCTCCCGCTGATGCGTTCGCTGGTGGTCGCGGTGCTGGCGGCGGCGGTGCTGCTGTTCCTGTTTGGTGGACGGCTGAACTCGGTGCTGCAGGGCGCGGACCCCTCCGGCCTCATGCGCGTCGACTCTGCCAGCGTCGCGACCGAGATCATCGAGGACTCCTTTCCCCTCGGCGTGGGGTACGGGAACTTCCGCGAGCATGCGGACTACGGGCAGCGATTCGCGTCGTACGTCGACCTGCTGCGGACGCCCGAGTACAAGTCCGACATCGCGCTGCTGAACCTCGTGGCGGAGTTCGGGTTCATCGGGCCGGTGATGATCGGCCTCCTGGTCGTGCTGTACGGGCGGGGGCGGCACCTGCTGCTATGGGCGCACCTCGCCGCGGTGCTCTTCCTCGCGGGTGGGCTGCTCATCCCCTCGAACATGCTCATCGCCGCCGTGATCGGGCTGCGCGAACGCGAACGCCGGCGCACCGCCGAGGTGCAGGCCGCCGCCCGGCGCGCCGTCCGAGTCCCCCCGCCGCTGCGCCGGTCACCGGCGGATCGCGCGCGCGAGGCGCGTCGGAGCGCCGCGCACGGGCGCACGGTGGGCTGACATGCGCGTCCTCTGGCTCACCCGCGAGGCGCCGTATCCACCTCGCTACGGCGGCGACTACCTCTACTCGTCCCACCTCATCGAGGCCCTCGCCGCGGCGGGGGCAAGCGTGCGCGTGCTCTGCACGCCCGGCGGCGGTGCGTCTCCGGCGGATCAGTGTCGCGAGGCGTCCGTGACGTGGGAGGTGCTCCCCGCGCCGCCCGATCGCCCGGCCTGGCGCAGCATCCCCAGGCGGCTGCCGAACATCGCCGCGCGGTACCGCGCCGAGGGCATGGAGCGCCGCGTCCGGCACGAGATCGCGCACGGTGGATGGGACGCGGTCTGCGTCGACCACCTCGGCGCGGGGTGGTTGCTCCCCGCGGTCCTCGATGCGCGCGCCGGGCAGCCGCGCCCGTTGCTCGCGTACGTCGCGCACAACCACGAGCCGAGCGTCCGCGCGCAGGTGGCGCGGGAGGCGACCGGGAGCGTTGCCCGCCGCGTCGCGCTGCGCTCGGACGCGTGGAAGGCGGGCCGCCTCGATGCAGCCCTCGTGCGCGCCGCTGACCTGCTCGTCGCGAACACCGAGGTCGACGACGCGCTCTACCGGCGCGACCACCCGGGAGCGGCCTCGGTCGTCGTGAAGCCGGGGTACGACGGGCCGGTCCTCGATGACGTCGACGCCGCCTCATACGCGGCGCGACCGCGCCGCGTCCTCGTCGTGGGGTCGTTCGAGTGGGTCGCGAAGCAACTCAACCTCGACGCGTTCCTCGCAGAGGCCGCGCCCCGCCTCGCGGACGCAGGCGTGGCGACCTCGATCGCCACG
>CAYPYF010000089.1:0-10394 GCA_964414675.1 uncultured Dehalococcoidaceae bacterium | reverse complement strand
GCGGGTCGGGCGCGGTCGAGGACCTGACGCCCCGCGAGGCCGAGGTACTCGCGCTGCTCGCGCGGGGACTGGCGAACAAGGAGATCGCGCAGCGCCTCGGACTCAGCATCCACACCGTGGAGCGGCACCTCACCAACCTCTACCCGAAGATCGGCTGCCGCAGCCGCACGGAGGCGACGGCCTTCGCCCTGACGCACGGGTACGCCTAGTTCCACGAGCGACGGCCTGCGAGGTTCCCGCACCTGCCGCTACGAGGTTTCCGCCACGCCCGCATCTGGGCGCCTCCGTAAGGTTGATCACGTACGGAGGAGAGTTCTCATGCAGCAGCCTCACGATTCTGACCAGTCCGGTATTCGTTCCAGCGGCGCGTCGCCGATGACCGTCGCGATCACGGGCGCCTCCGGGCTGGTGGGCACCGCGCTCACCGAGCGCCTGCGCGCGGCGGGGCACCGGGTGGTCCGCCTGCAGCGCCCGGGCCGTGGCGGCGCGTCCGACGGGCCGACCTGGGACCCTGCACGCGGCGTCATCGATGACGGCGCGCTGGAGGGGTGCGACGCGGTCGTGAACCTCGCCGGCGCATCCATCGGCGAGGGCCGGTGGACCGCGGGCCGCAAGCGCGTCCTGCGGGACAGCCGGATCGAGGGCACCCGGCTGCTGGTCCAGACGATGGCGAAGATGGAGCGGCGGCCTCGCGTCCTGGTCTCCGCTTCCGCCGTCGGCTTCTACGGTGACCGCGGCGATGACCGGCTCCCCGAAGATGCCGCACGTGGCCGTGGGTTCCTCGCCGACCTCGCAGCGGACTGGGAGGCCGAGGCGCTCGCCGCGCAGGACCTGGGCGTGCGCGTGGTGACGCCGCGATTCGCGATGATCCTGGACGGTGACGCCGAGGCGCTGAAGCGGATGATGCTCCCGATCAGGATGGGCGTCGGTGGGCCGCTGGGGAGCGGCCGGCAGTGGATGCCGTGGGTCACGCTCCCGGACGTGGCCCGCGCGATCGAGTACCTCCTCGGCCACGATCTGTCGGGCGCCGTGAACGTGGTCGCGCCGGGCGAGGAGCGGAACCGCGCGTTCACGAAGGTGCTGGCCCGCGAACTCCACCGCCCGGCGATCTTCCCCGTCCCGGGCTTCGCGCTCCGGCTCCTCCTGGGCCAGATGGCGGATGAGCTGCTGCTCGCCAGCACTCGTGCCGTGCCGGCGCGGCTGCTCGACGCCGGATTCGAGTTCGAGCACCCCGATGTCACCTCGGCGCTGCGGGCTGTCCTTAAGAAGCCAACGCCGAGGGCTGCACCGCAGTCGGCGTACTAGGCCCGGCGACGGCGCAGTGGCACGACATCTGTCACGCCACTGCGAGCGATCGGGCTCGGCGACGCATGCAACCCTGATGGCCGGGAGGCGACCCTGAAGAGGACAAGATTCCCAGCGGAAGTGGGTTCCCCATGGTCGCCATCCTCTGGTTCGTGCTGCTTGCGATCCTCGCGGTCTGGCTGTTCGGACTCGTGTTGAACGTCGCCGGCGGTCTTATCCACCTGCTGCTCGTGGTCGCGCTCGTCGTGCTGGTCTACAACCTCGTGGCCGGCAGGCGCAGCCGGGTCTAGCGTCCCGCCGAGATCGAGTTAGTCCTCGACCTCGAACGGCACGATCTCGGGTTCGCCGTCGCGGAACACCACTGCCAGCCGCGGGTACGTGCTCGCGAGGAGGTGGGCGCGGAGTGCCTCCGCGTCCGCGACAGTCGCGTCCCCCTTGAGGTCGGGACGCCGCCAGATCCGGACGCGTACGCCCGAACCGTCGAGGGCATCACGGAGCGCCAGCGCTGAGGCGCCGCCACCGATCAGGACCACCTCGCGGAGGGCCGTCGGAGTCGCCGCCCTCGCGATGCCTGTCTCGGCGGGGGCGTCCGGTTGCTCTCGCAGGACGAGCCAGTGATAGGCCGCCACCACGCCGGCCGTCGCGAGCATCGCGATGTTCCATCGCACCTCGCGGACCAGGGCGGTGCTGATGCCCTCGCCGAGGATGGCGTCGAAGCATTCGAACAGCAGCACGATCAGGTTCACGATCGCGACGAGGATGGCGACGCCGAAGACGCCGAAGACGAACACGCGGCGCGAGGGGGCTGCGGCTTCCTCGGCGCTCCCGGTCGCGACGATCGCCTGCGCCGCAAACCAGGAGCGAGCCCACAGCGGGATGCCCACGGCGAGCTGGGTGAGCGCTATCGCCAGTTCGTCGCGCCACCACTCGTCCTGCCGAAACACCCCGGCAGCGGGGGTGACGGCATCGACGGCCATGGCGACGACGGTCGTGACGCCCGCCGCGAGCGTGACGAGGCCCGCGGCCGCGAGCAGGTAGCGGTACACACGCTCGGGCTCCGTGCGGGTGCGCCCCGGCTCGCCCTCGCGCGCTTCGGTCAGCAGGAGGCGGTAGTACGCCCAGGACGCACCGCCGATCGCGAGGAAGGCGAGCGCCGGGATGGTGCCGCGGAAGTGCTCGGCGGTCGTGCTCGCGCCGGGGTCTCCGATGACCCACTCGAGTAGCAGGAACACGAGCACTGCCGCGGCGGACACCGCCACAGCGACACCGGTGACGATCCCGAAGAGGAACACGTGGATGTCCCACGAGAGCGAGGGACGTTCCCGGCGCAGACAGACGAACCAGTGCCACCACCACGTCACCCCACCGAGGAGGAGCACCGCGAGGGCCGTGCCGTCCGACCAGTTGCCGCGCTCGATGAGCGTGTCCGAGGTCAGTGCGTCGTAGGCGCGGAGGCCCGCGAGCGCGAGCGATGAGATGAGCCCTGTCCCGAAGACATAGAGCCCGACGGCTGCGCCGAAGGAACCGTAGAGGCGGTCGAGCGTGACCGCGTCGCGTGCCGTGGGCCGTTCGCGCCGTGCGAGGAGTTCGTGGAGCGCCCAGATCGCAACCCAGGTAAGGCACCAGCCCCACGCGCTGCCCTCGATCAGGCGGTCGTCGAAGCCGCGCTCGCCGAGGAGCGGTTCGAGGGCGTCGACGCCTCGCACCAGCGCGATGAGCAACGCCACGGCGCGCACAGCGCCGAGATACGTCCACCGCATGGAACTGCGCGCCTCGACGGGATGTTGTGTCAGCGACCGCTGGGCGAGGGCCGCGAAGATCACCCACGCCGGCGCGCCGACCACGGTGAATGCGAGCGCGACCGCGAGTTGAGTGTCGTTGTCGGCGATGACCCGATGCCCCGCGAGCGCCTCGACGATGCCGCCGAGCAGCATCGCGACGCCAGAGCCGGCAAAGAGCAGCGAGACGAAGGCGAGTCCGTAGACGAAGGCGCGGCGGACCGTGCCGATGCCGTCGTCGCCCCCGTCCTCATCCTCGTGGTCACCTCGCGACCGGCGGACGAGGAACACGATCCCGACGACCACGGCGATCGGGATCATCAGCGAGGTCACGAGGCCGAAGATGATCTCCATCAGCGGTGACGTGTCCGGACGGTGTGCGCGGTGGTGGAGCTGGTCATCGGATCGGCTTCGCGGGACACCAGAGCGGCCATGGAGCCTCGGCGAGACGCCATGCGCCGTCTTCCTCCGTGAGCGGGAAGACCTGCTCGAAGGTGGACTCGTTGCCGAAGAGGCCGCCCCCGTAGCGCTCGGTGATGGCGACCGACACGTCCGTGGCCTCGGTACGCGTCACGACCTCCCCGAGTTGCGCGCGGAAGTCCCGAGGGCCGTATCGCAGCGCGTCCCGCACCGAGGAGAGCGAGCAGCGATCCTGAAGGTCGTGGGCAAAGAGCGCCCGGGCGCCCTCGGCGTTGCTCTCGGAGACGGCGTGGAGATACGCCTGCACGGCGCCGCCCGGCGTGTCGGGATCGAGGTCCGCTTCGCCGCCCGCGGTGAGCGCTACGACGACGGCGAGCACGATGAGCCCCAGGACGGCGCCCAGGACGCCCAGCAACCAGCGGGTCGATCGCGCCACCGGTACTCCTCGCACGCCACCAACTCGTCGGGCGGCGCCACTCTACGCGTCCGCTAGCGTCGCCGTCCGGCCGCGAGGTATGCGATGGGGCCGATGAAGTTCAGGAAGAGCACCGGGAACCAGCGGCGCTTCGGGCCGCGGATCTGGCTGTCCGGGCGGCGGAA
The DNA here is from genome assembly GCA_964414675.1 of uncultured Dehalococcoidaceae bacterium. Taxonomy (GTDB): domain Bacteria; phylum Chloroflexota; class Dehalococcoidia; order UBA2979; family UBA2979; genus W-Chloroflexi-9. Next base: position 6,291 of record CAYPYF010000089.1, on the reverse strand, counting down.
CCAGTCCTGCAATGCGAACAACAGCAGGCCGATCTGGGCCAGCCCGACCAGGCCGATGCCCCGCTTCTCGCGCCTCGAGAGGTCACTCCAGTGTCGACGGCTCATCCTGTCCTCCGTCCAATCCCCGATCGACTGTACCGAGTCTCGGCTGGCGTACCATCAGGTGCATGACGCTTGACGACGATTCCGAAGGCTATCGCCCCACCATCCTCATCACGCGTGCCGAGGAAGTCGTCGGCGAGGACTGGGACGACTACGCGCGCTGCGTCGAGGACGCTGGCGGCGAGGCCGTGCCGTTCGACTGTGCGACGTTCATCGGCACCGCCGAACTCCCCCCTCATGATGGCATCCTCGTGACCGCCGGTGTCGACATCGACCCGGCGCGGTATCGCGAGGTGCAGAGCGAGCGCGTCACCACTGTGGACGCTGACCGCGACAACGTGGAGGGCATCCTCATCGAGCACGCGCTCGGCAGCGGGCGTCCGCTGTTCTGCATCTGTCGTGGCTTCCAGTTGCTGAACGTCGTGCGGGGCGGGTCGCTGCACCAGCACCTCGAGGAGCGCGAGCCGCATCGCGCGCGACGTGGCGAGGACGGCGTCAGCATCGACTCGGGCTGGCACGACGTGGTGGTGCGGGCGAGCTCGACGCTTGCGCTCGTGAGCGGAGCGCACGAACTGCACGTCAACTCCCGCCACCACCAGGCCGTGTTCGCGGTGAACCTCGCCCCGGATGTCCTCGCCACCGGCATCGCGCCCGACGGCGTCATCGAGGCGGTCGAGGTGCCGGGCCACCTGTGGGCGCTGGGCGTGCAGTGGCACCCGGAGCGCCGCGAGATGACCGCGGTGCCGGAGTTCCGCGCCGCCTCGACGGCACTGTTCGAGGGCTTCGTCGCCGCCTGCGCGGGGTACGGGCGGGCCGCCAGTGGCTGAATACCCCGAACCGACCGATCCGGCCGGGCCGTTCCTCTACTTCGCGTACGGCTCGAACCTGGACATCGCCCGCGTGCAGATGCACGCGCCCTCCGCTCGCCTCATCTCGACCGCGCGGCTCGAGGGGTACCGCGTGGGCTACAGCATCGAGTCCAAGCGATCCTGGCTCGGCGGGGTGGGCGACATCGTCGCGTCCGCGGCCGACGAGGTGTGGGGCGCCCTCTGGCTGATCGACGCGGCGGAGTCGCGCGCGCTCGACGACCAGGAGGGGGTGTTCCGGGACCCGCCTGCCTACCGCCGCATGACCGTCGAGGTGACGACACCCGCGGGCGACCGGATCCGCTGCCGCACCTACCAGGTCGTCTCACCCGATCCGGTCGGCTTCCTGCCCTCGCCCGCCTACCGCGACACCATCCTCCGAGGGGCGCGCGCCCTCGGGCTTCCCGCGGCGTACCTCGCACGGCTCGAGGCAACCGAGCACAACGGCCGCGAGGGTGGCGGCGCCCACTAGGCGCCCCTCCGACGGCGCTGGGTGGCGCTGACCGGCCCGGGAACTGCTACAGGCCGGCCGTCGTCTAATCTCACTGTGGGGTATCCCGGTTGGCTCCACGCACCCATCGTGAGGTTCAGTCCATGATCCGACGCTCCCTGTTCGTCCTCTCAGCGGCCGCGCTGCTCGTCCTCGGCTCCGCGTGCACCGGCGAGGAGGATGCTCCCGAGCCCACCGAGACGAGCGAGCCGACGACCGCCGCGCAACTGACGCCCGTGACCGCCGACGTCCTCGCGAACGTCACGCTCTCGACGGACCTGGTGCCCTCCGGCTCGATCACCCTGGAGGGTGGCGAGCACTCCGAGGAGGCCGCCCCCGGTTCCGCCTCGCAGATCGAGTTCATGACCACCCAGTCGGTGGTGGACGACCTCAACGGTGACGGGGTGGACGACGGCGCGATCGTCGTCCGGTCCTCGGGCGGGGGAAGTGGCACGTTCTTCGACCTGTACGTGTTCATCGCCGCCGATGGTGAGCCGCAGCTCATCGCGTCGGAGTCCCTCGGCGACCGCGTCGAGGTTCAGGGCATCGAGTCCGGGCCGAGCGGCGTGACGGTGGTCTACCTCACGCGCCCCTCGGACGCGCCGATGACGGACCCCGCCACGGTGGAGTCTGCGACGACGATCTCCGTCGCGGCGGACGGGACGGTCCACGTCTCGCAGTCGGGGAGCGCCTCCGCGACGGCGGAAGCGACCAGCTCCGCCACACCCGAGGCGTCCGTGACCACGGCGCCCGCCGGCGACGCCTGCGCCGACCTCGCACCCGAGGCAGTCGACGCTTCGTTCGTCTTCGTGACCAACGTGATGTCCGGCGCGACCCTCGAGAACGGCGACAGCGTCGAGGGATGCTCGCGGACGTTCGAGTCGCACGTCCCGTGGTACCTCGTGGACCGCGAGGGCAACACCATCGCGGAGTCGTTCACGATGGGCGGCGGCGTGGATGGCCCTGCGCCGTTCGAGTTCACCGTGGAGTACGAGGTGGACGAGGCGCAGGTCGGGCACCTGTTCGTCGGTGGCGACGACCCCTCGGACGGCGCGGGGTTCCCGCCAAGCCTGAACCAGATCCCGGTGGTCCTGCTGCCGTAGCGCACGCGGCCACACCGCCCACACGACGCTGAGACAACACGAAGGCCGCCTTGCTTGCGCGGGGCGGCCTTCGTGCTGGACAGAGGGAACGAGCCCTCTACTTCACATATTACCGACCATGGCAACGGATTTGGGTGCTGCTGGACGTGCATCACGCGTGCGGCACCAGCGAGGGCTCCCCGGGGCCGGGTGAGGATTCCGACGGGCGGACAGGATCGCTCGCACGTACGGACGATGGCCTCGCAAGGCTCATCGAGGGCGGCTCTGGCGGCTAGGCCCTGAGGCTCCGGGCCGCTAAACTGGAGACTACTCCCCACCACGACTCACTCGTCGCAGGCACGCCGTCTGAGCGCGTCCCGATACGTGTAGTCGCGTGAAGGTCGGACCATGGTCAACGAACCACCTCCCGCCCGCGAGACGGCGCGTCGCGTCGAAGACGAGATGCGCACGTCGTACCTCGACTACGCGATGTCGGTCATCGTCTCGAGGGCGCTCCCGGATGCGCGCGACGGGCTGAAGCCCGTGCAGCGCCGCATCCTCTTCGGGATGCAGGAGATGGGTCTCGCGCCCGGCTCCGGGTTCAAGAAGTGCGGCCGTGTCGTCGGCGACGTCATGGGCAAGTACCACCCGCACGGCGACTCCGCGATCTATGACGCGCTGGTCCGCATGGCCCAGACCTTCTCGATGCGGTACCCGCTGGTCGCGAGCCAGGGGAACTTCGGCTCGGTCGACGGCGATCCGCCCGCCGCGATGCGATACACCGAGTGCCGCCTCGCCCCGATCGCCGTCGAGCTCCTCGCGGACATCGACCGGAACACGGTCGACTTCTACCCCAACTACGACGACACCATCGAGCAGCCGTGGGTGCTGCCGGCGCGGCTGCCGAACCTGCTGCTGAACGGCGCCGCCGGCATCGCGGTCGGCATGGCGACGAACATCCCGCCGCACAACCTCAACGAACTCGTGGACTGCATCAACGCGATCCTCGACAACCCTGACATCACCGTGGACGAGCTCTTCGAGGCGGGCCTCATCAAGGGCCCGGACTTCCCGACCGCCGCGATGATCTTCAACCGCCAGGAGATCCTGGAGGCCTACCGCACCGGCCGAGGCCGCGTGACGATGCAGGCACGCGTGGAGATCGAGGAGAGCAAGACCGGCCGCTCTCAGATCGTCGTCACCGAGTTGCCGTACCAGGTGAACAAGGCGACGCTGGTCGAGCGCATCGCGGACATGGTCCGGAACAAGCGCATCGACGGCATCTCGGACCTGCGTGACGAGTCAGACCGCCACGGCATGCGCATCGTGATCGAGCTGGCGCGCAACGCCACCGTCGCTTCCGTACGCAACCAGCTGTTCAAGCACTCCGCCCTCCGCACCACGTTCGCCGTGAACATGCTCGCGCTGGTGGACAGCCAGCCGAGGACGCTCAGCCTCACCGAGTCGCTGCGCGTGTTCATCGAGCACCGCCGCATCGTGATCCGGCGTCGCTCCGAGTTCGACCTCGACAAGGCGCGCGAGCGCGCGCACATCCTCGAAGGGCTGCTGAAGGCCCTCGACCTGCTCGACCAGGTGATCGCCGCGATCCGCGCGTCCGCGTCCGCCGAGGCGGCGAAGGCCGCCCTGCAGGCCGCGCCGTTCGAGCTCTCCGACCGCCAGGCGCAGGCCATCCTCGACATGCAGCTGCGCCGCCTTGCGCAGCTGGAGGCGTCCCGCATCCAGCAGGAGTACGACGAGCTCCAGAAGTTCATCGACTACCTCATCGACCTGCTCGATCACCCCGAGAAGATCGACGCCCTCATCAAGGAGGACGGCGCGGACCTGAAGGAGAAGTACGGCGACGAGCGCCGCACGCAGGTCTTCGACTCCCCCGTGGAGGACATCGCCGAGGAAGACCTCGTCGCGCACGCGAACGTCGTCGTCACGCTCAGCGACCGCGGGTACATGAAGCGCGTCCCGCTGGACGCCTACCGCATCCAGCGTCGCGGTGGACGCGGCGTCACCGGCCAGGCCGTCCGCGAAGAGGACGCCATCCGCCACCTGCTCGTCACCGACACGCACGCCTCGCTGCTGCTCTTCACGGACAGCGGCAAGGTGTTCTCGCTGAAGGCGTACGAGGTGCCGGAGGCCTCCCGCCAGGCGCGCGGCATCCCCGTCCCCAACCTCGTCTCCGTGGAGGGCGAGGACCGCATCACCGCGATCGTCTCGATCGCGGACTTCAACCGCGACTCGATGATCCTCTGCACGGAGCAGGGCACCGTGAAGCGCACCCCGCTCTCCGAGTTCGAGTCGGTGCGCCGGCCCGGCCTCATCGCGATGCGCCTCGATGACGGCGACCGCCTGATGGAGGCGCGCCCTGCCGCCGAGGACGACGACGCCGTCATCGTCACGAGCGACGGCCAGGCGATGCGCTTCCAGGTGGGCACGCTCCGCGTCGCCTCCCGCAGCAGTGGCGGCGTGCGCGGCATCAAGCTCCGCGGCGACGCCCGCGTCATCGCGCTCGCGATCGACGTGGACGGCGACGACCTCCTTGTCGTCTCGCAGAACGGCGCCGGCAAGCGCACCCCCATCGAGGAATACCCCTCCAAGGGCCGGGGCGGCATGGGCGTCAAGACCTTCAACGTCAGCGCCAAGACCGGCCCGCTCGCCGTCGCCCGCGCCGTCAACGCGGACCACGAACTCATCCTCGTCAGCCAGCAGGGCATCGTCATGCGCACCAGCGCCGGCAGCATCTCCCGCCAGGGCCGCTCGACTCAGGGCGTCCAGGTCATGAACGTGGACACCGGCGACCACGTCGCCTCAGTCGCCCGCGTCGACCAGGCCGAAGGCGACCCCGACGCCGCCGACGCAACCGCGACGCACGAGGTCGAGGTCATCGCGCCGGAGGTGCCGGTCGCCGTCGAGGACCTCGACGGTACCGATGCGGAAGCCGATGGGGAGACGGAGTAACGGCCGGATGGGCCTTGTAGGTCGTGGGTCGGTTCGCTATTGTCTCGCCCCCTGATGACGAATCCCTGATGATTTCCTACAATCTCCCGCGGGGTAGGTCGAAGGGGTCTCGCTATCGCGACGCTCGAGAAGCCTCGCGCCGGGGTGCGTTCGCCGGCTCGTGGGTACGCATTCTGCAAGCGCACGCTCGACATTGCCGTCGCGCTCGTCGCCCTGGTCTTGTTCAGCCCGCTGGTGCTCGTGGTGGCGCTGTGCGTGCGTCTGAGTTCGCCGGGGTCCGTCCTCTTTCGCCATGAGCGCGTGGGGCTGCACGGGCGGCCGTTCCGCGCGTGGAAGTTCCGCACGATGCGCGCGGACCGCGGGCTGTCTGCCGAGCTGGTCGCGCGCTTCGAGGAGAACTACAAGCTGGCCGACGATCCGCGGGTGACACCGATCGGGCGCTGGCTGCGGCGCACCAGCATCGACGAGATCCCGCAGCTGGTGAACGTGCTGCGTGGGGAGATGTCGCTTGTGGGGCCTCGCCCCGTCACGCGTGTCGAGTTGGCGCAGAAGTACCGCCACGAGGCCGATGAGTTCCTGAGCGTGAAGCCGGGGCTCACGGGACTGTGGCAGGTGTCGGGACGGACGTCGCTCTCGTACGAGGAGCGCGTGCAACTGGACCTGCGGTATGCGCGCGAGTGTGAGCTGCTGCTCGACCTGAGCATCCTCGCGCGCACCCCGGTCGCCGTCCTCCTGATGCGCGGGGCCGAGTAGCCTGCGCCCATGCTCGTCCGCCTCGGCC
>CAYPYF010000088.1:9987-10425 GCA_964414675.1 uncultured Dehalococcoidaceae bacterium | reverse complement strand
GGTGCAGGCGCAGGCCTACCGCCAGCAGCACGGCTTCAACGCCATCTTCCTGCTGCCGGTGAACCTGTACGGCCCGAAAGACAATTTTGACCCCGCCTCCTCGCATGTCATCCCCGCGCTGATCCGCAAGTGCGTCCTCGCCGCCGAGGCCGGCGATGCCGAGGTGCCCGTCTGGGGTACCGGGAACGCCTCCCGGGAGTTCCTCTACGCCCGCGACGCCGCCGAGGGTATCCTGCTGGCCACCGAGCGCTACGACGACCCCGACCCCGTGAACCTCGGGACCGGTGAGGAGATCACGATCCGGACGCTCGCGGAGACCATCGCGCGCGTCACGGGGTTCAGCGGCACGCTCGCCTGGGATCCCTCGAAGCCGGACGGCCAGCCCGAACGCCGCCTCGACACGTCACGCGCCGAGGTCCGCATCGGCAAGGTGATCGA
>CAYPYF010000088.1:0-9977 GCA_964414675.1 uncultured Dehalococcoidaceae bacterium | reverse complement strand
GCCCGGAAGCCGAAGCGTTCCTCGGCGCGTGACGTGTCGAGGCGGCGTTCGGGCCACGACGCCGTTCGAGGAAGGCCTGCACGAGACCGTCGACTGGTACCGCGCGAACCGCCCGGCCTGAGCGCATGACGCGCTTCCTCATCACCGGCCTCCACTACGCTCCTGAGCCGCTGGGGAACGCGCCGTACACCACCGCGTACGCAGAAGCGCTCGCAGCCGCCGGCCATCGCATCGACGTGGTCACCGGTTACCCCCACTACCCGGAATGGACGACCGACCGCCGTCGCTGGCGCTGGACGTCCGAGGTCGTCAGCGGCGTCCACGTCCATCGCGTCCCCCACGGCGTGCCCTCGGACCCGGACGCCCTCGGGCGCCTGTTGCTCGAGGGCTCGTATGGCCTGGCGACGCTGCCCGAGGTCGCCCGACGCCCATACGACGCCGTGATCGGCGTCATCCCGACGCTCTCGGGCGGCCTCGCCGCGCGGGTGGCTGGCATGGTGCGGCGCCGCCCCGTCGGCCTGCTCGTGCAGGACCTCGTCTCCGCCGCCGCGCTGCACGGCGGCGTCCCCGGCGCGTCGCAGCGCATCGCGCGCGCCGTAGGCGCCGTGGAGCGGCGCGTGCTCCGAGGCGCGGACGTCGCCGTCGTCGCCCGCGGGTTCGAGGCGCCCGTCCGCGCGGCCGGCGCCTGCTCCGCCACCCACCTCCCGAATTTCACGACACTGGCCGGCAGCCTGGACCGCCCCCGCGAGGAGACCCGCGCGCGTCTCGGCCTCGCGGCGGACGCGTTCGTCGTGGGTTACTCGGGCAACCTCGGCTACAAGCAGGACTTCGACACGGTCATCGCCGCGGCGACCCTCCTGCGCGACGACCCCGAGATCTGCTTCCTCGTCGTCGGCGAGGGCAGCCAGCGCCCACGCATCGCCGAGGCGCTCGCCCGCGGAGAGATGCGCGGCGTCCTCCACCCGCTCCAACCGATCGAGGAGGTCCCGGCCATCCTTGACGCGGCGGACCTGCTCCTCGCACCGCAGCGCCCGACGGACATCGACATGTCGATCCCCAGCAAGCTGACCGCCTACCTCGCCTCGGGCCGCCCGGTCATTGCCGCCGCGAGCGACCAGAGCGAGACCGCCGCGCAGGTGCGCGCCTCCGCCGGCGGCGTCATCGTGCCGCCCGAGGATCCCACCGCCCTCGCCGCCGCCATCCGCTCGCTCCGCGCCGACGAGACGCGCCGCCACGCCCTCGGCGAGGCCGGCCGCGCATACGCCCTCGACGCGTTCGACCGTGGACGCGCCGAGGCGCGGTTCGTGGCGTGGGCCGAGGCGGTCGCGGCGCGCTCACTGGGCGCTACGGGCGTCCCGGCGGTGCGGTAGTGGACACGGTGCGTACTCGCGTCGGCGAGCACTCCGGTGCGCTCTTCGCCTTCCTCGCGCGCGGCTGGGCGAGCTTCGCGGGCCTCGTGCTCGTCGTCCTCGCCACTACGCAACTCACGGCCGGTGAGCAGGGCTACTTCTTCACCTTCCAGACGCTGCTGCATTTCCAGTTCCTCTTCGAGCTCGGGTTCGCGGTCGTCCTTACGCAGTTCGTCTCGCACGAGTGGGCGCACCTCCGGATCGAGGACGGGCGCGTGGAGGGTGATCAGCGCGCGCGGCTGCGGCTCGCCGGGCTCGTGCGGCTCGCTCGCCGCTGGTACGCAGGCGTCGCGTTGAGCTTCGTCGCCGTCGGCGCGCCGGCCGGAGCCGCGTTCTTCGCGTGGCGTGGCGATGGAGGTGTCGACTGGGTGGGGCCATGGATCGCACTGTGCCTCGCGCAGGGCCTCGCGATCCTCTACACGCCGCTGCCCTCGATGCTTGAGGGGATCGGAGACGTCGCACGCAGCCAGCGCTCGTTACTGGTCGCGAACGTCGCCGCCGCGTTCGCGGCGTGGGGTGCCCTCGCCGCGGGGTTCGGCCTGTGGGCCGCGCCGGTCCAGATCGGCGTCCGCGCCACGGTCGCGCTCACGATCCTCCTGCCCGCGACGCGGCCCCTCAGGCGCGTCGCAGCGGACGCCTCCGACGTGCGCGCCGTCGAGGGCGAGTGGCGCCCCTCGTTCGTGCGGCAGCAGGTCCGCATCGCCGCGTCATGGTTCGGGGGGCTGCTGACCTTCCAGACATTCACCCCGATCACGTTCGCCGTCCTCGGCCCGGTCGGTGCCGGCCAGGTCGGCGTGCTCGTGCAGGCGTTCCATGCGGTGAACCAGCTCGCCTCGGCCTGGCTGACAGCGATCCAGCCGACGATGGGCCGCCTCGGCAGCCTCGGACGGTTCGAGGAACTCCGCGGCGTGGTGCGGCTGACCACCATTCGTTGCATGGGCACCGCAGCAGCGCTGGCTCTGGCCGTCTTCACGGGACTCGCGCTCGTCGAGTGGCTGAGCCCTCGCTACGCCGAGCGGTTCGGCTCCCTCTCGATGGCGGCGTGCTTCCTCACCGCAGCGGTCGCGATCCAGTGGCCGAATGTGCGTACGTCCGTCATCCGCTTCCAGAAGATGGACCCGTTCGTCTGGGTCGCGTGGTGTGCCGCACTCGCCACCGTCACCTCAACCATCGTCCTGGGCCAACTTTTTGGCGGCGTCGGGATCGCGGCGGGATTCCTCGCGACGGTGGTCGGGGTGCTCGGGGTGGTGCAACACCTGGTCTATCGACGATCGATGTCCCGCCTGGAGGCTGGATCGGTGCCGGGCACCAAGTGACTCTCCCGGGGAATTGTTGGTACAAACGGCGAGGCCACCGAGCGCTCGTCCGATCCTTGAGCGTCGATGGAGCGGAGTCCGGATGACCGAGGTATTCGACCGAACGAGCAACGCCCGCGTGGCCGTGATCGGCGCCGCGGGGCACGTCGGACTGGGGCTGTCGCTCGTCCTCGCCGATGTTGGACACCATGTGCTCGGAGTCGACATCGACCCGGCCGCGATCGCCACGGTCCTCGGTGGGCACATGCCGTTCGAAGAAGAACAGGGCGAGGAGTTCCTCGAGCGTGCGCTCGCCAGCGGGCGGTTCGACCTCGGCGGCGATCCGAGCGTCGTCGCCGGCGCGGACGTCGTGATCGTGATCGTCGGCACCGCGCTCGACGGCGGAATGGACCCACGTCCCGACTCGCTCTACAGCGCGCTCGATCAGATCGCACCGCACGTCCACGCCGGGCAACTCATCATCCTGCGCAGCACCGTGACGCCGGGTACGACCGACCACGTCCGCGACCTGCTCACCGCGACCACAGGCCTGCAGGAGGGCTCGGACTTCCACCTCGTCTACGCACCGGAGCGGGTCGTCGAGGGGAAGTGCATCGTCGAACTCCCACTGATCCCGCAGCTGATCGGCGCGTACTCGCAGGCCGGCTTCGATCGCGCGGAGGCATTCTTCACCACCTACCTTCGCGCGGGGTGCTGGCCCCTCGCCCCGGCCGAGGCCGAGCTCGGGAAGCTCGCGTCGAACGTCGAGCGGTATATCCGCATCGCCTTCGCGAACGAACTGATGATGATCGCCGACCGCCTCGGGGTGGACGCACATCGCGTGGTCTCGGCGGTGAACCGGGACTACCCACGCTCAGCGATCCCGTTGCCCGGACCGAACGTCGGCGGGCCGTGTCTCCCAAAGGACGCACGGTTCTTCGGTCGGGAAGTCCCGTTCATCGAGCTGGCGGGCGTCGCCGACCGGATCAACGAGGGCATGCCCGCGTACATCGTCGACCGCGTGAAGGGGATCGGCGCGACGCGCGTCGCGGTGCTCGGCATGACGTTCAAGGCAAACAGCGACGACATGCGCGGTTCGCTCAGTCCTCGGCTCGTGAACCTGCTCCGCTCGGAGCGCATCGAGGTCGCCTGCTACGACCCGCGCGTCGAGGCACACGCGGACCCCGCCGTCATCGAGGGCGTCGAGGCGCTGATCCTCATGACGCCCCACCGCGAGTTCCACGACGTCGACGCCCTGCTCGCGCAGGTCGGGGGCGACTGCGCCCTCGTCGACCTGTGGGGCGTCTGGGGGCAGGCCGACGGAGCGGCTACTTCTCCGTGGGCGCCCCCCGGATGAGCGAGCGACGGCCACGCGTCCTCATCGACGCGCTCGCGTACGCCCCGAACGATGGGGGGTTCGCGGAGGGCCTGCTCGGCCTGCTCGACAGCTGTCGCGAGATCCCCGAGTTCGAGTTCGTCGTCGCCCACCACGCACGGTTCACGGAGGTCTTCGGGAAGTACGGCCTTCGCACGGTGACGATCCCGTTCGCCTACCGATTCCGCTACCTGCTCCAGCCACTCCTCTTGCCGTTGCTGGCACGCCGGGTGGGCGCGGACATCGTCTTCTGCGAGAACACGGCCTATCCGTGGCTGACGGGCGCGCAGGGGATTGTCACCGTGCATGACCTCCATTTCATGAAGGACGACCGCGTCGAGGACAAGACGCTGGCCCAGCGGTTCTACCGCCGGGTCTACTGGCAGGCGCTCTGGGCTCGGTCCATTCGACGGGCGAAGGTGGTGAAGGCGATCTCCTCCATCGCCGCGACCGAGACGCACGAGCTGATCGAGCCGTCAGCGCCCGTCCTCGTTGTCCCCGTACGGATCAATGTGGGGCCGGAGTACCCGCCCCAGACCTGGCCCGTGCCGGGCGAGCCATTGCGGCTGCTCTGGCTCGGCAGCATCGTCCCCCGCAAGAACATCGCCTTCCTCCTGCGATCCCTGCCGAAGTTCACACACGACTGGGTCCTGGATGTCGCCGGCAATGCCTGGTGGGACACCGACGCGATCGGCGGAGACTGGCCGGACGACGCGAGGGTGACCGTCCACGGCTGGATCAGCGCAGAGGAGAAAGAGCGGCTGTACGAGCAGGCGCACATCCTGATCACCCCGTCCATCGACGAGGGCTTCGGACGCGCCCCGGCGGAGGCGCTGTCCCGCGGGCGGCTCGCGTTGACCTCGGACATCGCGGCGTTCCGGGAGTACGTCCCGGACGCGTGCCGGTTCTCGCTGGACGACCCGGATTCCCTCGTGCGGCTCTTCAACAGCCTCGATGCCGAGCGTTACGCCGCGCTGATCGCCTCCGGCGCCGGCATCCGGGCGCGCTTCAGCCGCGCCGCGCACATCCAGGGCCACCGTGACCTGCTCGAAACGGCCATCGCCTAGCCGTTGGGCACTGCACATATCCTCGCTTCCGGGCATCCTTGCGGAGGGCCTGCGCACCGGGAGCGGTGACGGGACGACGACCACGGACCTCAGCCGAGGAGCCAGCCATGCCTGAACGCGTACTCGTCACCGGCGGTGCTGGATACATCGGCTCGGTACTCGTCCCAACGCTCCTCGACGCCGGCTACCACGTCACCGTCCTCGACACCTTCGAGGCCGGCGACACCTCCCTCGCGGCGTGCTGCCGCTACGACGCGTTCGAGGCAGTGCGCGGCGACTCCCGCGACGAGCGCGTCGTGCGCGACCTCGCGGTGCAGGCCGACATCGTGATCCCGCTCGCCGCCCTCGTCGGCGCGCCGCTGTGCGACAGCGACCCGATCGCCGCAGAGACGACGAACCGCGACGCCGTCACGATGCTGCTGCGCCACCTCTCGAAGGACCAGCGCGTCATCTATCCCACCACCAACTCCGGCTACGGCGTCGGCGAGGCCGACGCGTTCTGCACCGAGGAGACCCCGCTCCGCCCGATCTCGATCTACGGGCGCACGAAAGTGGAGGCGGAGGCCGCGATCCTCGACCGCGGCCAGGGCGTCACGTTCCGCCTCGCCACCGTCTTCGGGATGTCGCCGCGCATGAGGCTTGACCTGCTGGTCAACGACTTCGTCTGGCGCGCGATGAACGACCGCGCCGTCGTGATCTTCGAGGGTCACTTCCGCCGCAACTACATCCACATCCGCGACGTCGCCCGCGCCTTCATGCACGGTCTGACGAACTACGAGGCGATGAACGGCCAGCCGTACAACGTCGGCCTCTCCGACGCCAACCTCTCGAAGATCGAGCTCTGCCAGCGCATCCAGCAGCACGTCCCCTCGTTCGTCTACCTCGAAGCCCCCATCGGCGAGGACCCCGACAAGCGCGACTACATCGTCTCGAACGCGAAGATCGAGGCCACCGGCTTCCGGCCGGAGTGGGGCCTGGACGCGGGCATCCGCGAGCTCCTCAAGGGCTACCGCATGCTCCGGAACAGCCGCTACTCGAACGTGTAGGGGGCGATCATGGCCGTGCAGCACACCGCCCGCGCACTCGCGAAACGCGTCGTGAAGTCCCGGGCGATCGGTCCGGCGACCGCCTGGCTCGGCCGACGCCTCTCGTTTGCCGGCTACCGATTGCTCGCGGCCGCCGAACGCCCCGTCGTCGAGTCCCGTCCAAGCACCACTCACCCCGGCGAGGTCTGGATCGATGTCGGTGCCCACCAGAACCCGCTCAACGCGCCTGCTGGCACACTGCTGTACGCCTTCGAACCCACGCTCGCGTTCGCTGCGGCCAACGAGGGCCATCCCGGCACGATCAGCATCGCAGCGGCGATCTCCGACCGCGCGGGCATCGCGACATTCCACCTCGTCGACGACGCGAACAACAACTCGCTCCTCCCGATGGATCCCGCCACGATGGAGCAGTTCGCGGGCATCGTCGGGAAGACCGTGGGGGCGTCCACCTACGTACCGACGATCCGCCTTGACGACTTCATGGATGCGGCCGGGATCGACGAGATCGCCTTCCTCAAGGTGGACACCGAGGGCCACGACCTCGCCGTCCTGAGGTCGCTGAGCGACCGCATCGCCAACGTGCGACGCATCCAGGTCGAGACGTTCGCCGTCCCTCAGTACCTCGGCGCTGAGAACACCCCGGACGCAGTGATCGCCTTCATGCGCGAACATGGCTTCGAGGTGTCGGCGCGGACACCGATCTTCTTCGGCCAGGGCGAAGACATCACGTTCGAGCGGCCAGGTGGCGGCGAACGGAGCCATTGATGAGGCACTCGTCACCGGCGGCGCCGGACTCCTCGGACGGCACCTCGTGCCCTACCTCGAAGCGCGCGGGGTGGAGTGCATCGTCCTCAACTTGAGGAACTGGCAATGCCATCGAGATGCCATGCACCCCTACGGCCTCGCCTCGCCTCGTCCGTAGCCTCCCTCGCACGCCCTCAGGCCGGCAGGCCGGGCGAAGGAGGATCGCATGCGCACCCCATCGTTCGCCGCACCCCGCACCACCACGCCCCGCACGAGCACCGCACGCACCGGATCGCCCTCGACCGACGCTGACGACTCAAGCCGCCCGCTCTGGCTCTGGCGCGGCGCCGGCCCGGCCCTCACCCCGCGCGGCCTCGTCCCCCTCCACATCGAGGGCGCCGCCCCCGCTGTCCAGACCCCCAGCGGCCCCGGCCTCCGCATCGAGCGCGGCACGACGAACTACGTCACCAACCCATCCTTCGAGGTCGACCTCACCGGCTGGACCACCCTCGGCTCCCCGACCGTCACCCGCGAGACCGGCGACGCCGCGTTCGGCGCCGCCTACGCCCGCGTCACCACCACCGGCGCCGGCGACGGCATCCGCTTCACCGGCACCGGCAACGCCACCCAGGGCCAGACCTACACCGCCTCAGTCCACCTCCGCGCCGCCACCCCCTCGGACGTGGGGAAGAAGGTGCAGTTCTACCTCGACGCCCCCGGCGGCACCTACGAGATCTCGGCGGTCGACCACACCCTCACCGCCTCGTGGACGCGGGTCACCGTCACCAAGACCTGGGCCAACGCCGGCCACACCGGGTGGGCGCTGACTTGCCGCGATGGGATCGGCCAAGGCGGGTTCGCATTTGAGCTCGATGCCGTCCAGTACGAATTGGGGAACGCGTCGACCTACGGAGATGGGTCACTCGGAGACGGTTTCGAATGGACGAGCACACCGAACGCGAGTTCGAGCACGAGGAGCGGCACTCGTGTCGTCTCGTTGCTACCCGCCTTGAGAGCCGGCGCGGCGGCCGTCGCCTTCCGACCCGATTGGCCGACGATCGATTCGAACGCGCATGTCGTGCTCGAAGTGGGTACCAGCCCGATGGGGTCGATGCGCTTGGTTGGCTCCGACGGAGAGTGGAGCGCAGAAATCGTCGTCGGAGACGAAACCCAAACAGTCGCCATCCCACAGGCTCACGTAGCGTCAGACCTTGTCCGACTCGCCGCGTCATGGTCAGGTGGGACTCTGTCGATCAGTACCGGTGACCACACGGCGAGCGCGCCACTTTCCGTCCGCCCGATAGCGCACAGTTCCGTTTCGATGGGTCGGGCGTCGGATTTGGCCGGCAACGAGTTGGCCGGAGTTATACATCGCACCGTGATTCTCGCCGGCCATGCAGATGTCGCGATGCTCGTGCGTTCCATGATGAACCTATGAAACGGGTATCCTCGATCGATGAGTGAGACTCTGGTCCGCCTGCGGAAACTGGCGTACATCTCGCGACGCCCGAAGTTCATTCAAGCCTTCGCCCGCTCCCGTGTTCTCCCGGCTGTTGACCTACTTCCGCTCCTCGACGGAGACTACAGGACCGTGATCGACGTGGGAGCAAATCGCGGCCAGTTCGCCCTGCTAGCGCGAGACCTGTGGCCCGAGGCCTCAATTCATTCCTTCGAACCAGTACCCGCGGCAGCACGCGCACTCGCCGTGCTCTTCGCAGACGATCACCTTCTCGACGTGCATCAGTTCGCTCTCGGAAGCCAAGAGGAACGCCGGATAATTCACGTTCCGTCAGCCGATGACGGCGCCTCGTTCTTCGTGGAGTTCTCTCGGTCGGACGAGGTGGAGGTACCAATTCGAATCTTGGACGACGTCAGCGTCGGCGTTTCCCGACCGAGCCTCATGAAGATGGATGTCCAAGGCTTCGAGTTGGAAGTCCTCAAGGGCGCCCCCGCCACCCTGACAAGCATCGACACAGTGATCGCGGAATGCAGTTTCGATCCGTCACCGCCCGTGCCATCAGCGAGCGAATTGATTCAGCACATGGCGGAGCACGGCTTCCGATTGACTCGCGCGGTCGCCTCTGGTCAGTATGGCGACCTTCGCTTCGACCGCGCGCACCACTAACACCTAGCCCGCACTACGAGCGCGAAGCCCGTCACATCCCACAGGTCGTACAGCTTCACCTGCCGACGCCGGAGGGCGTGGTACAGCGTCAGCGCCGGGGCGAGGGCGATGCGGAGCGCGTGGCGGCGGGGGCCGGCGTACTCCACTGCGAGGCCGCTCGACTCGAGGGCGGCGAGGACCTCGGCGAGCGCGTAGGGGCGGACGTGCGTCGGGTCGTCGCGGAAGTGGAGGCCGAGGCCGCGCACCGGGAACCGCTCCGAGGAGGGCGCGGGCCACTCCAGGTAGAGCAGCCCGCCGGGCGCCACCTTGCGCGCGAGCAGCGGCACCAGCGCGAGGCCGTCACGCAGGTGCTCGATGGTGTGGGAGCAGATCACGTAGTCGTAAGCGCCGTCCGGTGCGAACGAGAGGTCGCTCTCGTCCAGGTCCGCCACCGTGTACACGTCGAACGCCGCGCGCTCCGAGGAGCCCTCCGCCAGGGGGACGATGTTCACGCCCTCGAAGCGAGAGCCGGGGGCGAGGAAGGCGCGCGCCAGCAGCCCGTCCACCGGGCCGGCGCCCGCATCGAGCACGCGCAGCGGGCGCCGGAACCACTCGGCGGGCAGGTCTGCGTAGCGCGGGTGGAGGATGCGCCGCAGCCGCACGAAGCGCGTCACGCCGGCACCTCGACGAGGCGCGCCGTGAGCGCGTCGTACAGCGTCACGCCTCGGTCGGCCCACTCGAACTGGCCGCGGCAGGCCTCGAACGCCGCGCGCCCAACCGATGCGAGGCGGGCGGTGTCGTCGACCACGTCGAGGATGCCCGAGACAAGAGCTGGCATGTCCGGGTACTCGAGGATGCTCTCGCCGGGGGCGAGCGGGGTGCCGGCGACCGAGCCGGTGAGTGCGACGATCGGGACGCGCGAGAAGACGTACTGCAG
>CAYPYF010000087.1:0-10428 GCA_964414675.1 uncultured Dehalococcoidaceae bacterium | reverse complement strand
CGAGCTCCACGAGCAAGCAGATGAGAGCAGCTTGCCCGAGGAGCCCCCACGCCCGTCCTGACTCTTGCCTTCCCGCTCACCCTGAGCCTGTCGAAGGGTGAGCGGGTGGATGCGGTCCGCACGAGGTGGTTCGCCAGCGCGGATGCCTGTCCGACCCCCTCCCCCCTCGTAGGGGAGGGCTGGGGTGGGGGACTGCTCCACTGCTGCAGGCCAGCCTCCCGACGGCTCCCTTCTGGCAGCGAGTCAATCTGACCTCAATGCCACGTTCACATCCCGTATACACGCGCTACCTATAAAGAATGCAGTCCCTCTGGCCTCACCCCTCCGAGGCCGAGCTAGCCGCCCCGCCATCACCTCCCGATGGCGGGGCGGTTCCGTGTTCGTCGCCAGACGGCCCCCTTGCGCCCCTCGCATACCCATCACAGTCCGATCGAGGAGACCGCTCCCGACGAACGTCGCCCCCGGGCGCCCGTTGTAGTGGGCGAGGGAGCGGGAGTGCCCTGGCTCACGGCTCGACGGGAAAGGGACTCCATGAAACTCAAACGCCTCGGAAGCGCGGTCGCCGTTACCGCGATCACCGGGCTCGTCGCATTCGGCCTCGTCGCACCTGCCTCCGCGCAGACGACAGTCACCGCCAACAGCGACACCGCCTCGGTGGTCGAAGACGGATCAGTCAGCATCAACGTCCTGGGCAACGATGTGCCAGCCTCCGGGCTGACCATCCAGACCGTCACCGACCCCCCGAAGGGGACGGCGTCGATCGTGGCCGGACAGGTGCTCTACACGCCGAAGGCGGACTTCAACGGGACGGACACGTTCGCGTACACCGTCACCGACGGGACCTCCAGCGTGGGAGCTGCCGTGACCGTCACGGTCATCCCCGTGAACGATGCCCCGATCGCGAAGGCGGATAGCGCCAAGACCACGGTGGGCACCGCGAAGAGCATCGCTGTGCTCAGCAACGACAAGGACATCGACAGCAATGCGCTCGTCGTCGTGCTCCAGTCGCAGCCGTCGCACGGGAGCGCCTCGCTTGATGTCGCCACGCAGAAGGTGACCTACACCCCGGTCGCCGGGTACGTGGGCGCTGACTCCTTCACGTACTACGCCTCGGACGGCTCGGCGAACTCCGCCACCGTCACCGTGTCGTTGACCGTGAAGGCCGCGGACGCCCACGTGAACGCGAAGAACGCGAAGGTGATGGCGGCCTGTTCAGCGAACGCTGCGGACCCGCGGATCAGCGGCCTCTGTGGTGTCTACCTGAACATGGACATGCCGCCGTGGGCGCTTGCCCAGCTCGGCCACGTCATCCTCAAGCTCGACGCCTCGAAGCCGGCCCCGCAGACGGACGCCGTCCTCGCGGTCTGCGCCGAGGAGGATGACGACGACATCGAGTGGCTCTGCAACATCTACCGCGCGGACAACATGCCCGCCGGCATCAAGGCCATCGTTGGTCAGCGGATCGTCCTGCTCTCGCAGGAGGACGGCAGCCAGAACATCGATAGCGATGATGACAAGAAGGACCACAAGCAGTGGAAGCCGGGCTTCGGCTGGCAGGGCTGGCACGGGTGGGCCGGCTGGGGTCACCACGACAAGGGCGACAAGGACCGGGGCGACAAGTCCAACTCCAACTCGCAGGCGATCGCGGATGACAGCCACAAGGGCCACAAGGATCACGAGGACAAGGGCCACCGCTTCGCTGAGGGCTCGCGGTTCGAGGACCGCGACAAGGACAAGGGCAACAAGTCCCAGTCCATCTCGTTCGGCGACAATGACGGCCGCAAGGACCACGACGACCGTGACAACGACCGTCAGAAGCCTGGCCGCAAGGGTGGTCACGGCTGGGGCCACAGGCGCTAGCCACCACCGATAGCTACCACCGATAGCGAGGGCGTCCCGGACGCCTGAGTGAGCAGCCCCCGTCGCGAGACGGGGGCTGCTTCGTGCGCGCATCCGAGCGGCTCCGCGAGGCGGTCCTCCGGGTGCGCACGCCGAGGTCACTCGAAGACGACGACCCCGCGCCCGTTCTCGCCGCGCTCGAGGGCCTCGAACCCCTCGTTGATGCGCGCGAGCGGATAGCGGCGCTCGATGATCTCGTCCACCTTCAGCACGCCCTGGAGGTAGAGCGTCACGATCGTCCGGAAGGTCTCGTGCGGGCTCGCGCTGCCGTAGTACGCCCCCACGATCCGCTTCTGCTTCCGCACCAGGTCAGTCAGGTCGATCCCGGCGCGGTCGCCGAGGGGTGCAAGCCCCGCGATCACCGCGACGCCGTTCTTGCCGAGCGCGTCGACCGCCTGCTGCGTCGTCCCCACGCTCCCGAAGGTGTCGAACGCGAAGTCGACGCCCCCGCCGGTGAGCTCGCGGATCGCCTCGACCGGGTCGACCGAGGACGCGTCCACACGGTCGGTCGCGCCGAACCGCGTCGCGTACTCGAGCTTCGACTCGGAGAGGTCGACCGCGATGATGCGCGAGGCGTTCAGGATGCGGGCGCCCTGGACCGCCTGGAGGCCCACGCCGCCCGCGCCGAACACCGCCACCGTCGCGCCCGGACGGATGCCCGGTGCGTTCACCACCGTCCCGTACCCCGTCGGGACGGAGCACCCCATCAGCGCCGCCACGTCCATCGGCACATCGTCCGGGATCGGGAAGCACGCCTGCGCCGGCACCACCGCCTGGTCCGCGAACACGCCGAGCTTCGACATCTGGAAGACCTCGGCGCCCTCCGCGTCGCGGAGCCGCGTCGTGCCGTCGAACTGCCGAGGTCCGGTGAGGCCGTTCGTGTCGCACAGCTGCGGGCTGCCGGAGCGGCACGGACTGCAGTGGCCGCAGTTCGAGACGAACGAGAGGATCACACGCTGCCCCGGCCGGAGGCTCGTCACCCCCGCGCCGACTGCCTCGATCGTCCCCGCGCCCTCGTGCCCCAGCACGCAGGGCATCGGCAGCACGGCGCTCCCGTGGATCACGTGGTGGTCGGACGCGCAGACGCCTGCCGCCCCCATCCGTACCAGCACCTCGCCCGCCCTCGGGCCTTCGCCCTCGAGCGTCTCGATGTTCAGGCCGCGCTCGGTCGAGCGGAGGACGGCGGCGGTCACGATGGTCATGTTGGGGCTCCTCTACTGTCGGCGAGTGCCTGGTAGCGACTCATGGATCAGGTGCAGGTTGTTCATCAGTCCGCGGAGGACCTCCGCACGTGGCACACCCATGGGCGGGAACAACGGGACAGCGCCGCCCTCCTGCACGCGGTGGACTCGTGTAGCGGTCCGCTCCGCGAGCACCCGGAGCGCGGCGATGCCGTCACCGTCAGCGGACGCATCGTACGAGTGAATCCAGAATGGCGTTTCGGCGAGATCCGCCCATCGTTCCCACCACACGCCAAGCCAGAACTGGCGCCCGTTGATGATCAGATCGGAGCCGTAGTAGCGGTTCATGCTGCTACGGGACGTGGTGCTCTCTGCGACACCATCGACCAGGGCCGTCCGGACGAGATCGTCCAGGATGGCTGCGTAGGAGAGGACCGCGCGCGCGACCTGAGGCGCCATGACCTCCGGGAAGACCGGCAGGAAGTCGTCACGCCCGAATCGGGCCACCAGGCCGGCGATCTGGTCGAGGTCGGCTGCGGTTGGGAGGTCTCCAACGCGGGCGACCGACTCTTGCATTGCAGCCAGCACCTGCTGCCACGAGACCACCGCGAGTAGTTGGCCGTGGGATGTCCATCCGCCAACGCCGACGGGCAGGTCTGGTATCCAGGTGACTGGATCCTGGATCTGCCGGGTGACTTCGTCCCACAGCATGGTCACGCGCGTTGGTGGACAGACGAAGACCAACGCGCCCTGCGTGTCCGTTCCGAGACGCGCGAGATATCCGTTGGGCTGATTCTGTGTGAGTCCGGCCCAGAACTTCGCCTCGATGACGACTCGCTCCCTGCCAGCGCGATCGGCGAGGACGAAGTCGGGGCGCTCTCCTTCGCCTCCAGTGACCTCACGCCGGATCGTCGCCGGATGCAGGTCCGCAATGCCCAGCCCTGCCAGCAAGCCAAGGAGTCCTGCCATTGCTGCCGGCGAGCGTTCGAGGACGAGTTGCAGGGCATCGCTCGCCGCGTTTTCGCCCGATCCCGGGTGACGGAGGACGAAGTCAGCGAGGATGCTCATATACGTCTCCGTCTTGCCGCCGGGTCGTCTGGATGCCCTGGATCGCGTCGCCGAGCGTGGCGGGCGTGACGGTTAGCCAGCGGGGGGATCTGTGATCGCGGCTCATGTTCGTGACTTGTTATGGGCGTTACAAAGTGGCAAGAGGCCCAATAACTGGCGAGATGGTGAGGGTTAGTGAGCGATATTGCCGTTCGGTTGAGGCCGATCGTGGCGCTCGCCGGGAGTGTCGCCCAGAGCCCGGGAGAGCCCCCGAACCCTCAGTAGCCCACGTTGGGTGTGTCTGACAGCCTGCTCGGGTGCGGCGGCAACCAATCATCACCTCGTTCCTGCGTGGCGCGCGCTTCGGTGCAGCCATCGCCCTCCTGACCCTCGTCTTGTCGGTCACGGGCGCCGTCGCTGTCCTCCTGGGCGGCGACGATGAGCGCGCCACGGCCCACGTCGCGTCTGACGCGCGCAGCATCCCGGGGCCCGGCATCGAGCGGACGCAGCGCGCGAAGATGCAGATCGACCCGGGCCTGCTCCGCGCCGCGGAACTCGCTCGACCCGTCCCGGTTGGGGAACTCCTCTTCCAGTTGTCCCGTCAGGCGGTTGCCGCGGCGGAGACGGCGACGCCGGCGCCGCAGCCCGCCCCGGCTGCCCGCGTCGAGCGCGGCCCCGTCCTCCCGGCCTACATCGTCCCCGGCGACCAGCTGTTCGCCGCGATCGAGGCGGCGTTCCCGGAGCAGCCGGAGTTCGCCTACGCGGTCGTAATGTGCGAGTCAGACGGCAACGCCACCGTCAGCAATGGGAACGGGTACTACGGGCTCTGGCAGTTCGACCTCGGCACATGGCAGTCAGTCGGCGGTACCGGGGTCCCCAGCAGCGCCTCCGTCGAGGAGCAGATCATGCGGGCGCGCATGCTGTACGACGCCCGCGGTTGGCAGCCCTGGGGCTGCGCCCGCTAGTCGAGCGCCCCCGCACGAACTCCGGCGCGACCGCCTACCATCCACCGATGAACCGACGTGACGTCGAGGGCCTCATCGACCGCTGGCAGGGCCGCGGCCTCATCTCGTCCGACCAGGCAGATGCCATCCGCGCCTTCGAGGCCGAAGAGCGGCCCGGCGAGCCGGAGCACGTCGAAGACCCCACGCTCGATGTCGGCGCGCTCCTCTCCTACGGCGGCGCGCTCGTCGCCCTCGGCGCGATCATCGGGCTCTACGCCACCCTCTTCGACGACATCGGCTCCGGTGGGAAGGTCCCGGTCACGTGGGGCGTCGCCGCCGTCGCCGTCGCGCTCGCCTGGCTGTTCTCGCGCGCCCGAGGTGGCGGCGCAGCAGCCGACGCCACCGGCTTCGCCGCGACGATCCTCGTCGCCTGGGCCGTCGTGGAGGTCTTCAACGCTGCCGGTTGGTTCATGGATCGCACCTCGCCCGGACAGCCTGGCTACTACCGAGACGTGTCCGAGACCCGGATCACCTGGATCGTGAGCAGTCTCGTGGTGGCCGGCGCCGGGTACGCCCTCGCCCGCTACCGCGTCGCGCCCATGGCCGCGCTCGCCGCGGCCGTCGCCCTCGTCTGGGTCGCGGCGATGCTCGGCGGGTGGATCGGACAGCCAAGCGAGGACGGCCCCGGCGCCGTCGGCGGGCAGTTCGCCGTCATCGTGGCGATCGTGCTCGCGGCCATCGCGCTCCTCGACCGCCTCGCCGTCGACGGACGCGCCATGCTCTGGTGGCTCATCGGCTCGCTCGGCGCGATGAACGTCGCGGCGGTGTTCCTGAGCGGCGAGGAGGGCGGCGCCTACGAGGCGCTGCTGCTCGCCTACGCCATCGGCCTCGCCATCGTCGCAGTCGTGACCCGGCGGAAGGTCGTCCTCGTCTTCGCCGCGCTGTTCCTCTACGAGTGGGTCGGGTTCGTCGTCTTCCGTACGTTCGAGGGCGCCGTGGCCGCGATCATCGTCACCGCCCTCGTGGGCCTCGGCACCGCCATTGGCGGGATCGGGGTGCAGCGTGGACTGATGGAGCGTCTCTATCGCCTGCGGGGCACGGGAGGCCCGTCGAGCACCGCTGGCGGAGGCGGCCCGGCGTCGTAGACTCCCCGGGTCAAACAGTCGGCACACACCGACCGATCCGAGGGGGACCGATGCCGCTCACCGACGAACACCGCCAGTACCTGGCTGACCACACGCTCGCCGTCCTCGGGACCGGCAAGCGCGACGGCTCACCGCAACTCTCGACGATCTACTACGACTGGGACGGCGAGCGGATCTACATCTCCGTCACCTCGGACCGCGCGAAGTGGAAGAACGCCGTCCGCAACCCGCAGGTCGCCCTCCTCGTCCCGGACGGACGCAGGCAACTGATCGTCTACGGCACCGCCCGAGGCATCACCGACCCCGACGAGCGGGACGAGCACGTGGTCTCGCTCCGCGCGCGTATGGGACGCCCCGTGGAGGACCGCGCCGCCCTCCGCAAGGAGCAGGATGAGACGAACCGCGTCATGTTGGAGATCACCCCCGACCGCGCCTTCAAGAACGACTGATCGAGGCGATCCGGCCCCTCGCCCGCCCCGCGGGAAAGGGATGGGGTGAGGGTGTCCGGGAACGCGCAAAGGAAGTAAGGCGAACGATGCGGGATGCCCCACCTCTGACGGAAGAACAGGCCGCATTCCTCCGCGAACGCCAGGTCGGCGTCCTCGCCACGTCCCGCCGGGACGGCTCCCCGCAGCAGTCGATGATCACCTACCTCTTCGACGGAGAGCACATCGTGATCTCGACGGTGAAGACCTCGGCGAAGGACCACAACGTCCGTCGGCAGCCGCAGGTCTCGCTCCTCGTACCGGACGGCAAGCAGCAGGTGATCGTCTACGGCGTTGCCGAGGTCCTCGACGGCCGCGAACGCGACCGCTACATCATGGCGATCCGCGAGCACCAGGGAGAACCGCTCCCCGCGGACTACGACCTCGACCGGTTCAGCGCGCGCCTGGATGAACTGGGACGTGTGATCCTGCGGATCACACTGCAACGGGTTCTCAACTAGGGATGGGCGTCCGCCGGGGTACGGTGGATGCATGCCCTGGCTCCCCAATCCGCTCTACCTCCTCGTCGGCGAATGGCTCGTCCGCAGTGGCGTGCCCCTCGTGCGTCGCAGCCTTGCGAAGTCCCCGCCGACGGTGAACGTGGTGTTCGAGGGCGAAGCGAGGCTTGAGCATGGCCCGCAGCACATCGATGGACTGCTCTCCCTGACCACGACTGCGCTCGTCTTCACGCCGACTGGCATCCGCGCCCGCGGCGCCGCTACCTCGCTCCCACTCGCCGAGGTCCAGCAGGTGACGCCGACACGTGCCCGCCTGCTCGGCCTCATCCCGTTCCGCAACGATGGTTTCAAGGTGCGTACCCACCGAGGCATCTTCCGCTTCCGCGTCGACGCCTCGGACCGCTCGACCTGGCTCCGCGAGCTCCGAGGTGCTCTGGCGACCGTGCATGGCAGCACCCGTGTGACCGTCGAGGCCTGACGGCCCCCTCACTCGTCGCCCTCGAACCTCCCGGCGGGCCGTGCGAAACTCCGTCGACCGGTGCACGGAACGCGTGCGCCCCGTTCGAGGGAGTCCCGAGTGCTGAAGACCATCGGATGCGGTGAGGTGCGGGCGGATCACGCTGGCGAGCAGGTGACGCTCGCGGGCTGGGTGAACCGCCGGCGCGATCACGGCGGCCTCGTCTTCCTCGACCTGCGGGACTCCACCGGCCTCGTGCAGGTCGTCGCGCACCCGGAGGACGCCGGCTTCGGCGCCGCCGAGTCCGTGCGCTCCGAGTACGTGGTGCAGGTGCAGGGCGAGGTCGCCCGCCGCAAGGCCGGCACCGAGAACACCGACCTCCCGACGGGCGAGATCGAGGTGCGCATCACCGCCCTCACCGTCCTCAACGCCTCCGAGACGCCGCCGTTTCCCGTGAACCAGGACACCGAGGTGGCCGAGCCCACGCGGCTCCGCTACCGCTACCTGGACCTCCGCCGCGAGCGGATGCAGCGCAACCTCCGACTCCGCCACCAGATCGTCCACGAGATCCGCAACTTCATGAGCGAGCGCGGCTTCATCGAGGTGGAGACGCCCGTCCTCGGCCTCGCGACGCCGGAGGGCGCCCGCGACTACCTCGTCCCCTCGCGCGTCCACCCCGGCTCGTTCTACGCGCTGCCGCAGTCCCCGCAGCAGTGGAAGCAGCTGCTGATGGTGGCGGGCGTCGACCGCTACTTCCAGATTGCCCGCTGCTACCGCGACGAGGACCTGCGCGCCGACCGCCAGCCGGAGTTCACCCAGCTCGACCTGGAGATGGCGTTCGTGGAGCAGGAGGACATCCTGAGTCTCACGGAGGACCTCTACCACGAGCTCTCCGAGGCGGTCGGTGGCTTCACCGTGCCGGCCGAGTTCCCGCGGCTCACCTACGCCGAGTGCATGGAGCGCTTCGGCTCCGACAAGCCCGACCTCCGCTACGGCATGGAGATCACGGACCTCAGCCACGACGTCCACGGCACCGAGTTCCAGGTGTTCAACCGCGTCATTGAGGACGGCGGCCGCATCCGCGCGATCTGCGTGCAGGGCGGCGCAGACATCTCCCGCCGAGGGCTCGACGCGCTGACCGAGCTCGCGCGCGAGAACGGCGCGACCGGCCTCGTCTGGGTGCAGTTCACCGCCGATACCTCAGAGGAGGGCGGCCCACTGGAGGGCCTCATCGCCGATGACGTGAAGACGCCGGTCTCGCGCTTCTTCACGCCGGAGGACCTCGCGGGCCTTGGCAGGGCCTGCGGCGCGAGACGTGGCGACCTGCTGCTCATCGCCGCTGGCCCGGACGCCCTCACTTCGCGCGTCCTCGACGTGCTCCGACGTCACCTCGCCGAGGAACGCGAACTCGCGGACCCGGACACGCTCTCGTTCCTGTTCGTCACCGAGTTCCCGATGTTCGAGTACGACGAGGACAGCGAGCGCTGGAGCGCCGTCCACCACCTCTTCACCTCGCCGTTCACGGACGACCTCGGCGTCGTCGAGAGCGACCCCGGCGCGGTGCGCTCGCATGCCTACGACCTGGTCTGCAACGGCCAGGAGGTGGCCTCCGGCTCCATCCGGATCCACTCGCGTGACGTCCAGATGTCCGTCCTCCGCGCCCTCGGCCTCTCGATGGACGAGGCGATGCTGAAGTTCGGCCACATGCTGGAGGCGTTCACGTACGGCGCTCCCCCGCATGGCGGCATCGCCCCCGGCATCGACCGCACGGTCGCCCTCTTCGCCCGCGAACGCGACATCCGCGAGGTGATCGCGTTCCCGAAGACGAAGAGCGCGAGCGACCTGCTCATGGGTGCCCCCGCGGCTATCTCGCCGGAGCAACTGCGCGACGTGCACGTGGACCTCAACGCCGCCGCGCGAGAGCACCTCGCGAAGCAGGCGGAGGCAGGGACGACAGCGGACGCGTGAGGTGGCCGCCGGTCGGGTGATGCATCGCCTGACCGCTCAGTCTTGACGAGGCCTTCACTGAGATATGCTGTGGCTCCCCACTCACGAACTCGGTGAGACGAGCGTCCAATGAGTCAGAACCGCCTGTTGGCGATCCTGCTGTCCACGCTTGCACTACTCGTGCTGGTCGTGGGCGGCCTCTCCGCTGTCCTCCTGCTCTCAGGCGGCGAGGACGACGGCGGCAGCACGGCCTCCGGGGGTGGTGGCGGTACGACGACGGAGACCGGTGGAGGTGGCGCCGATCTCGCCAAGCCGGCCAGCGGCCGCATCCGGCTCGCGGGTAACGACCCGATCACGCTCGACCCCCACATCGCCGGCGACGCGACCTCCGCCGAGTACATCGTGGAGATCTTTGGCGGCCTGCTCACGCTCGACCAGGACCTGAACGTCGTCGCTGACCTCGCCGAGTCCGTCGAGGTCAGCGACGACGGCCTCGTCTACACCTTCGTCCTGAACCCCAACGCCGCGTTCCACGATGGCCGGCGCGTCACCGCCCGGGATGTCGAGTACTCGCTCCTGCGCGCGGCCTCCCGGCAGTTGTCGTCTCCGACAGCACTCGCCTACCTCGGCGACATCGTGGGTGTCCGCGAGTACTTCTTCGGCCTCACTGACGGCGTCCCCGGGATCGAGGTCGTGGACGACCGCACGGTCCGCCTGACCATCGACGAGCCGAAGCCGTACTTCCTCGCGAAGCTCACCTACCCGACCGCGTTCGTCGTGGACCGGGACCAGGTGGAGAGCAACCGCAACTGGACGCGGCGTCCCAACGGCACCGGCCCGTACAAGCTCGCCACTCGGCGAGCTT
>CAYPYF010000086.1:0-10436 GCA_964414675.1 uncultured Dehalococcoidaceae bacterium | reverse complement strand
TGGTTCGGCTGGTTCGGCTTCAACGGCGGCTCGGCGTTCGCCGCCAACGAGGCCGCGGGTAACGCGTTCCTCACCACCCAGGTGGCAGCGGCGACCGCCGCGACCGCGTGGATCATCGCGGAGGCGTTCACGCACGGGAAGCCGACAACCCTGGGCTTCGTCTCAGGCGCCGTCGCCGGCCTCGTGGCGATCACGCCGGCCGCCGGCTTCGTCAGCCCGCTGGGCGCGATGCTGCTGGGCCTGATCGCCGGCGTGGTCTGCTTCTACGCACTCCGCCTGAAGTTCCTCCTCAACCTGGACGACTCACTCGACGTGATCGCGGTCCACCTCGTGGGCGGCATCATCGGCTCGGTGCTGCTCGGCATCCTGGCCGAGGAGGCCTACGGTGGGCTCGTCGGGAGCGTGGAGCAGATGGGGCGGCAGGCGCTCAGCGTCGTCATCGCCCTCGTCTTCTCGTTCTCCGCGACGTTTGTCATCGCGAAGGTGCTCGACATGACGATCGGCCTCCGAGCGTCCGAAGAGGAAGAGCGCGGCGGCCTGGACCTGGCTCTGCACGACGAGCAGGCCTACGGGTTCGTGGACTAGGAGCGGCACGATGAAACTCATCATTGCGTACATCAACCCGTTCCGGCTGGACGAGATCCGGGACGCGCTGAAGGAGGCTGGCGTCTCCGGCCTCACCGCCATCAACGCCCAGGGCTTCGGCCGCCAGTCCGGCCACACGGAGACCTACCGGGGCGCGGAGTACGAGGTGGACATGGTGCCGAAGGTGCGGATCGAGGTGCTGGTGGACGACACCCTCGCCCCGACCGTCATCGACACCATCGAGCGCACAGCCCGCAGCGGCTCGATCGGGGACGGCAAGATCGCCGTCCTCCCGGTGGAGGATGTCATTCGCATCCGCACCGGCGAGCGCGGGAACGACGCGTTGTAGCGGCTGATGTCTGAGCAGGCGTCCTCACCGGCGCTGGCTCGATTCCAGGAGGCGCGTTCGGCGATGGCCGGACGCGCCTCTCTGGCGTTGCCGGATCAGCACCATGGCGCTCATGGCGCCGCCCTCAGCGCGTTCCTCACGGAGCACCTGGACGACGCACTGCTCGAGCTCGCTGCGGGGTCCTCGGGGCTCGCGGTCGTGGCGGTCGGCGGCTACGGCCGCCGAGAGCTCGCCCGACACTCGGATGTCGACCTCATGCTCCTCGTCGAGACGGGCGCACCGCGCGAGGTCGAGGAGCGCGCGGTGCGGATGCTCTATCCGCTCTGGGACGCCTCGCTAAAAGTCGGCCACTCCGTCCGGACGGTGCCCGAGAGCATCGAGATGGCGAAGGCGAACGTCGAGACGTACACGAGCCTCCTCGACGCGCGCCTGCTCACCGGCGACGCGGACCTCTACCGCGCATTCGTCGAGGCGCGTCGACGGCTGGTCGCCTCCACCCGACCGTGGCTGCGCGGGCACCTCGCGGCGCTCCGTGCGGAACGTGTCCGCGCCGAGCCGTGGCAACTCCTCGCCGTGGACGTGAAGAACAGCCGCGGCGGCCTCCGAGGGCTGCACGCCCTGCACTGGCTCGCCGCCGCCGACGCCATCGCCGAAGACCGGGACGAGAGCCCTCGGACAGACGCGCTGGCCGAGGCCCACGAGACGCTGACGCTGACCCGTCACGCCGTCCACGCGCTCTCCGACCGCCCGAACGACGTCTACCGCCCGGAGTACGCGCGCGAGGTCGGCGACTGGCTCGGCGTCGACTCCTTCGCGTGGGGCCGGACGCTGTACGCACAGATGCGCACCGTCGACGCCGCGATCGCCGAGGCGCTCGCAGCCGCGCCTCGCCCGCGTCGGCGGTGGTGGTCGCGCCCCGCCGCCCCGACACCGCCCCCGCCCGACCGCAGCACGCTCGCAGCGCTGCGCGCCTCGCTCGACGCGATCGAAGGCGAGGGTCTGCTCGAACCGCTCGGTGAGCCAGCCTGGCTGCCCGGGCTGCTCCCGGAGTGGGAGGCGCTCCGCGCCCGTCCGCACGTCGCGCCGTTCCACATCCACCCGGTGGACGTGCACGTCGCCCGCACCGTCGCCGAGGCGCATCACGTTATGTCGACAGACGAGTTCGGTGCGGGGACACCCGCCGTGGCGGCGGCGTTCGGGCGGCCCGAGGAAGTGCTCCTCGCCGCCCTGCTCCACGACATCGGGAAGGGACACGCCGGGGTGGAGCATCCCGCGGCGGGAGCGGTCATCGCGGAGCGGTTCGCCACACGGGCCGGCCTCGGTGCCGTCGTCGCACAACGACTCGTCGCGGCCGTCCGCCACCACCTCCTGCTGCCCGCCGTCGCGACCCGCCGCGACATCGCGGACGCCGAGGTGATCCGCGAGACCGCCGAGGCCGTCGGCGACCTCGACACGCTCCGTCTGCTCTACGTGCTGTCGGTGGCCGATGCTCGTGCGAGCGGCCCGAACGTCTGGAACCAGTGGAAGGCGCAGCTCATGCGCGCGCTCTTCGACCGCGTCAGCGCCGTCCTCGAACAGCGCGCGAGCGCACCCAGCCCGGACGCGGTCGCCGAGGCGCTCACCGGCCGCTTCCCGCCGGAGGTCGTCCGCGCGCACCTCGCCGGGCTCGATGCGACGTACCTGCTGTCGACCCCGCCCACCACCGTCGGCGACCAGATCGCGCTGATCGAGGAAGCCGCCACCGCGGAAGGACGCTCCGCCGCGCGGCGCGAGACCCTCGGCGAGATCGACCGCGTCACCCTCGTCACGCCGGACCGGCCGGGGCTCCTGCAGGACATCGCGGGCACCCTCGCCGGGTTCAACGCGAGCATGCTCGGCGGCGTCGCCTACACGCGCGCGGACGGCATCGCGATCCAGGTGTGGCACGTGGGGGACGCCCTCAACCGCCTCGGCGGTGCGGGCATCGACGACCGACGCTGGTCGAGGATCCTCGAGGCGCTGCCGCGCGCGGCGAGCGGTTCGTTCGACATCGAAGAGCGGCTGGCGGAGGTGCGCCGCTCCTACCCGCAGCCGCCTCGGCGGGCGGACATCGAGACGAAGGTCTCGATCGACAACGCCGCCTCCCGCGAGTACTCCGTCCTCGAGGTCTCCGCACCCGACCGCCGAGGCCTCCTGTACGCCATCACGAAGGCCCTCCACGACCTCCGCATCGACATCCACCTCGCGAAGGTGGACACCATCGGCCCGGAGGTCTTCGACGCGTTCTACGTCCGCCGCGAGAACGGCTCCCGCATCGAAGAACCCGACGAGGTCGACCGCCTCGTCGCGCGGATCGAGGGCGTCCTCGGCGAGCTGGAGTAGGCGACGGTCCACTGTCACACCTCTGGCCCGGTGGTAGGATGCCGGGAGCCTCACCGGAGGGTCGGGACGGCCACCCGCCGCCCCGATGCGTGAGGCTGACAACCGGCCCGAAACGCGCGCATCCTCGCGCGATCGAGACCACGATCGGGGGACTCACCATGCCCGAGAAGAAGGACCTGTACGAACTCGGCGAGACGCCGCCGCTCGGCCACGTGCCGAAGCAGATGTACGCCTCGCTGATCCGGCCGGAACGCTACGGCGATCCGAAGGACGCGTTCAAGACCGAGGTCATCGACACACCCGAGGTCGGCCCGAAGGACGTGCTCGTGTACGTCATGGCGGCCGGCGTGAACTACAACAACGTCTGGGCCGCCCGAGGGTTCCCGGTGGACGTGGTCGCGGCCCGGCAGAAGGCCGGCGAGCCGGAAGCGTTCCACATCGGCGGCTCGGATGCCTCGGGCATCGTGTGGGCGAAGGGTGACCAGGTCACCAACGTCGAGATCGGCGACGAGGTCGTGCTGTCCTGCGGCATGTGGGACGACGAGGCCGCCGACATCCAGATGGGCGCCGACCCGATCACCTCCTCCAGCAACAAGATCTGGGGCTACGAGGTGAACTACGGCTCCTTTGCCCAGTTCACGAAGGTCCAGTACCACCAGTGCTTCCCCAAGCCGAAGCACCTGACGTGGGAGGCGGCCGGCGCGTACATGCTCGTCGGCGCCACCGCCTACCGCATGCTCATGGGCTGGCAGCAGAACGTCGTCCACGAGGGCGACCCGGTGCTGATCTGGGGCGCCACGGGCGGCCTCGGCGTCATGGCGACGCAGATCACGAAGGCCAAGGGCGGCGTCCCGATCGCCGTCGTCTCGGACGAGTCGAAGTTCGAGATGTGCTACTCGCTCGGCGCGAAGGGCGTGATCAACCGCAAAGACCCCGCCTTCACCCACTGGGGGCGGTTGCCTGACCTCGACGATGGGGCTGCCTTCGGCGACTGGATGAAGGGCGCGCGCGCGTTCGGCGCGAAGTTCTGGGAAGTCCTGGGCGAGCGCAAGAGCCCGAAGATCGTCTTCGAGCACCCCGGCGAGTCCACGGTGCCGACCTCGGTCTTCATGGCGGACCACGCGGGCATGATCGTCATCTGCGCCGGCACGTCCGGCTACAACGCGGACGTCGACCTGCGCTACCTCTGGATGCGCCAGAAGCGCCTGCAGGGCTCGCACTTCGCGAACACCCAGCAGTGCGCCGAGCTGAACGACATGGTTGCGGCCGGCGATGTCGACCCCGTGCTGTCGCAGGTGTTCCCCTTCGAGGGCGGCGTCGGCGACGCGCACCAGTTGATGCACGAGAACCGGCATCCGGCCGGCAACATGGCGATCCTCGTGAACGCCACGAAGGAAGGCGAGAAGACCCTCAAGGTCGAGTAACGCTCCTCCAGTCGCACCCAACAACGAGGGCGTCCCGGTGGGACGTCCTCGTTGCGTGTCGCGCTGTCTGGTCGCGCACCTGCCACCTCTTGACAATATTCTTTGTCAATCCCTACCTTCCTCGGCATGAACGATGTCGAAGTGATCACCGACCCCGCCGCCGCGGCCGTTGCGCTCGATCCGATCCGCAGTCGCCTGCTCGCGGAACTGGCGGAGCCGGCGTCCGCGACGGCGCTCGCTGCGCGGGTGGGACTCACGAGGCAGAAGGTGAACTACCACCTCCGCGCGCTGGAGGCGTCGCACCTGGTCGCCGTCGCCGAGGAACGCCGATGGGGCGGCATCACCGAGCGGTTCCTCGTCGCGACCGCACAATCGTTCGTCGTATCGCCGGAGGCGCTCGGCCCCGCCGCCGCCGATCCGGCCCGCACCACGGACCGACTGGCCGCCTCCTACCTGATCGCCCTCGGCGCGCGCGTCGTCCGCGAGGTCGGCGACCTCTGGAAGCGCGCGCGCGAGGCGGACCAGGACCTCGCCACCCTCGCGATCGACACGGAGATCCGGTTCGCGTCGCCAGCGGAGCGGGCCGCGTTCACCCGCGAGCTCACCGCGGCGATCACCGACCTCGCGAGCCGCTACCACGACCAGTCGGCGCCCGGCGGTCGCCTGCACCGCCTGGTGGTGATGGCCCACCCGACGCCGATGGCGGCATCCGCAGCAGCATCCACAGCCACACCCTGAGTCTCGTCCGCGAAAGGAACTGACATGCGCGTGAAGAAAGAAGCCGACGGACGCCGGAGCGTCCAGGCAGAGGTCGAGGTCGCAGGGACGCCCGAGGAGGTCTGGCGGGCCATCGCCTCCGGCCCCGGCATCTCCTCGTGGTTTGTGCCAACCACCGTCGACGGCCGCGTCGGCGGCACCACCGTCTCGAGCTTCGGCCCGGGCGACAGCATGGACGCAGTCGCGCAGATCATCGAGTGGGAGCCGCCGCGCCGGTTCGTCGCGGAGGCGCCCGAGGAACCCGGCACTGTGGCGACCGAGTGGACCGTCGAGGCGCGCGACGGCGGGACGTGCACCGTCCGCGTGGTGCATTCCTGGTTCGCGACCAGCGACGAATGGGACCACCAGTTCGAGGGCCACGCGCAGGGCTGGGTCTCGTTCTTCACGATCCTGCGGCTCTACCTCGAACACTTCCGCGGGCAGCCCTCGGCGGCGGTCGCGCTCTCAGCCTGGTCCGCCGGGACGACGAGGAAGGCGTGGAAGCGTCTCGCGGAACCGCTGGGCCTGTTCGGGGCCGAGGTCGGCGCCGAGGTCACGTCCCAGGAGGGCGCACCGCCGATGGCCGGGGTGGTGGAAATGGTGACGCCGCCGCGGTGGCCGTCCGCGCTCCTCCGCCTCAGCGAGCCCGCGCCGGCCCTCGCGCACTTCTTCGCGATGTCCATGGGCGGCCAGGTGCTGCTGCCGGTCCGGCTCTACATCTACGGCGCCGATGCCGCTGCACAGGCCGCAGCGATCGAGGGCTCCTGGCAGGAGTGGCTCAACGGCGTGTTCCCGCCCCCGGCGGAGTAGCCGCTATCGGCGGTCGTCGCCCTGCTTCGCGTCATCGACGGCGGGCAGCGGGGTGACGATCGCCTGGGCAACGCCGCGGCCGTCGACCTGCGCGACACGCAACTCGATGCCGTCGTACTCCACCGCCTCCCCCATGTGGGGCGGGCGTCCGAGGAGCGCGAGGATCAGGCCGCTCACCGTCTCGGCCTCGGGGTGCTCGATCTGCAGGCGCAGCCGCTCGCTCAGTTCGTCGAGGCGGATCGTGCCCGCCGCGTGCAGACGGTCGGAGGCGTCACGGAACATCTCCGCCGTCGCGTCGGACTCCGGGACACGGCCGAGGATCTCGTTCGAGACGTCATCGGGCGTCAGGATGCCGGCGGTGCCACCGTGCTCGTCGAGGATGATCGCGAACTGGACGCGCTGGTCTCGCATCCGGGCGACGACGCCCGACAGGGGCATCGAGGACGGCACGAAGGGTGGTTCGCGCACGACGTCCGCGAGGAGCGGGTGCTCGTCCAGCACGCACGCCGCGAGGTCGCGGATGTGGACCACCCCCGTGATCTCGTCCAGGTCTTCGCGGTAGACGGGGTATCGCGTGTGGGGATGCTCCTCGATGAGGACGCGTATCTCCTCCGGCTCAGTGCCCAGGCGCAGGCCGTAGACCTGCACACGCGGCCGCATCACGTCCTCCGCGACAAGGCTCCCGAGGTCGAACAGCTCCCGGAGGATGCGGCCCGAGCCCTGCTCGATCATCCCGCCCTCCAGACTCTCCTGGACGACGAACTCAAGCTCCTCAGCGGAGTAGTACTGCTCGCCGCTCCCGCTCGACCGGTCGATGCCGGCGAGTCCGAGCAGCCCGTTCCCGACCGCGTTCAGTCCAAGGACCAGCGGGTAGAGGAGGCGTCGGATCCAGATCATGGGCGGGGTCACGGTGAGCGCCGTGCCCTCCGCGTGTGACAGCGCAAGGGACTTCGGCACCATCTCGCCAAAGACCACGTGCAGGTACGTCATCGCGGAGATGGCGAGGAGCGTCGCGAGGGTGTGGGCAGCGATCCATGACGCCTCGACGCCCCACTCCTCGAACCTCACCTCGAGGAAGTGCGCGAGCTGGTGCTCGCCGTACATGCCGAGGCCCAGCGTCGCGAAGGTGATGCCGAGCTGGGCGGTCGCGATGTAGCGGTCCTGGTTCCTCGGGTCGTTGAGGACCGCACTCACCACGCGCGCTCCGCGGTGGCCGGCCGCCGCCCGTCGCTCGATCGTCGCGCGGGGGGCGCCCACGATCGCGAACTCGGCAGCGACGAAGAGCCCGTTGAGAGCAACCAGCACCAGGACGACGGCGACCGGCACCAGCGCACTCATGCCCGCACCTCGCGCGCGCCGCTGTCCGAGGCCCCCGAGCGATGGGGCACCGGGCGCGCGAGCAGGGTCACCACTACCAGCGAGTCGACCGCCTCGACCTCGACGTCGACGCCAAAGACCTCGAGGCGCTCGCCCGCCTCCGGGATCCGGCCGAGGCGTTCGGAGATGATGCCGCTCAGCGTGTCGCTGTCGCCGTGCCAGAGGACGCCCAGCCAGTCCTCTGCCGCATCCACCCGCATCCGGCCGGGAAGCCGCACCCGGCCGTCCGGGAGCGCCGCGGGCTCCTCATCGCCCGGGTGCAGCGCCCTCGTGTCCCCCAGCACCTCGACGAGGAGGTCCTCGAGGGTCACGAGGCCGGCGACGCCGCCGTGCTCGTCGACCACGACCGCCTGCTCCGAGCGCTGCCGCCGCAGCTCGGCGACCAGGCGCTCGCATCGCATCGACTCGGGGACGCTGGCGATGGGACGCATGATGGTGCCGGCGCGCTCCCCGGCGCTGCCGGCGGAGATCGCGCGCGCGATCTCCTTCGCGTGGATGACACCGACGAGCGAGTCCGGGCTGCCGCGGAAGACCGGCAGCCGCGTGAAACCGGACTCGGAGAGGCGCCGGCGGACCTCGCCGAGGGTGGCGCCCTCGGAGACCGAGACGATGTCCACGCGCGGGATCATGATCCGGCGGACCGGGAGGACGCTGAGCCGGAGCGCGCGCTCGAAGCGGGTCTGTTCCTCGGACGAGAGCAGGCCGCCATCGTGGCTCTCGGCGATCAGGAGCGCGATCTCACCGGGGGAGTGGATGTGCTGGTGCCCGGACGCGGGCGTGCGCATCAACCGGAGGATCGCGATGCCGCTGCCGTTCAGCACGGCAATCAGCGGCCGGAAGACCCAGAGCGAGGCGCGCATGGGCGTGGACGTGTAGATCGCGACCGCCGTCGGGAACTGCAGGGCGAGCGACTTCGGCAGCAACTCACCGAGGACGACCTGCGTGGACGTCAGCCCGACGAGCACCACGGTCGCCGCGGTGCCGAGCGCGGACGCGCGCCCCATGTCGGTCTGCCCCTCGAGGAGGTCTGCCAGACTCGGGGTGATCGCGACCTGGCCGTATGCGCCCAGCAGCAGGCTGGACAGCGTGATGCCGATCTGGCACGCGGCGACATAGCGGTCGAGAGACTCGCCACGCTCGAGGATGCCGAGCATCCATCGGGCGGGTCGGTTGCCATCCTCGGCCATCTGGCGGATGCGGGTGCGCCGGACGGAGACGGCGGCGAACTCCCCGGCGACGTAGAGAGCGTTGATCGCGATCAACGCGACAACGATGCCCGCAACGAGGATCATCGGTGTGTCCGGCCACCATCAGAGATGGCCGAGGCTCGGGCGGGATCGACGTCCATCGAGGCCGAGTGTAGCGGATCGCCTGCCCGCGTCGGGACAGGTGCACCTGCGCTAGGATTCGTTCCGCTCAACAGAACGATCGGGAGGCAGTCGATGAAAGCAGCAGTCCTCAACGAGGCGAAGAAGCCAATGACCATCGACGAGGTCGAACTCAGCGACCCGGTCGCCGGCGAGGCGAAGGTGCGCGTGATCGCAGCCGGCGTCTGTCACTCCGACCTGCACTTCATCGACGGCGTCTACCCCACCCGCTTCCCCACGATCCTCGGCCACGAGGTGGCCGGCGTGGTCGAAGAGGTCGGGCCCGGCGTCACGAACGTCACGCCCGGGGACCGCGTCATCCTCGGGTTCGTGCAGCCCTGCGGCACGTGCCGCTACTGCGCCGAGGGCCGCCCGGCGATCTGCCAGACCCCCGTCCGCACGCGGTCGTCCTCGAACCCCGCGCGGACGCGGAACGGCGAGCCGGTCACGGCGATGACGAACGTGGGCGGCTTCGCCGAGTACTCGATCACGCCGGCCGCCGGCCTGATCCAGGTGCCCAACGGCGTCTCGCTCGACATCGCGGCGCTCGTCGGCTGCTCGGTGACCACGGGGTACGGGGCGGTCGTCAACACCGCGCAGGTCCGGCCCGGATCGACGGTCGCGGTGATCGGCGCGGGCGGCGTCGGCCTGAACATTATCCAGGCGGCCCGCCTCGCGGGGGCGGAGCGCATCATTGCGGTGGACATGGCGGAGCACAAACTCGCCACCGCCCGCGAGTTCGGCGCCACGGACCTCGTGAACGCGAAGGAAGACGACCCGGTCGCGAAGGTGAGGGAACTCACCGGCGGCGGCGTCGACTACTCGTTCGAGGCGATCGGCCTCAAGGTCACCTCGGAGCAGGCGTACGAGATGGCCGGGCGCGGTGGCACCGCCGTGATCGTGGGCATGGTCCCGCCCACCGAGCAGATCTCGATCGCCTCGAACATCTGGGTGCAGGAGAAGACCCTGAAGGGCTCCTTCTACGGATCGGCGCGCTTCCACCTGGACATGCCGCGGATCCTGAACCTGTACCTCCAGGGGAAGTTGAACCTCGACGGCCTCGTCTCGCGCCGCTACCCGCTGGCCGAGATCAACGAAGCGTTCGACGCCCTCCGCAACGGCGAGGTGGCCCGCAGCGTGCTCACCATCGGAACGGAGTAGGGCCGCACCCTCGAGGGGTCGTCGGAGAAGCCCCCGCTCGCGGGGGCTTCTTCACGTACCAACGTGTCGCAGGTTCCTTCTGCCCTCGATCAGTAACTGCTCAGGTGTTTACTCACGTGCCTCATTCCCTTATGGTCACTCTCGCGGTGGGTCGGATCCGAGAGGTGCCGGATGCGATCGGCCGCCCGAACAGTCATGCCCGCGTCCCGGACGATGGCGCGTGGTGTCCTGTTCGCCGCATCGATC
>CAYPYF010000085.1:1027-10724 GCA_964414675.1 uncultured Dehalococcoidaceae bacterium | reverse complement strand
ACCTCCAGTTGCCGGCACACACGGACCTGCCGGTGGTCTTCGCCGGCGTCGGGTTCGCCTCGGGCGCCGGGAGGGCGGGCGTCAATGCCTCCACGGAGCCGGAGCAGCGCCGCTTCGTGCAGCGACTGCTGGACGATGCGTTCCAGATGCAGACCCCGCTGCTGATCTGGTTCGCAGCGGAGGACCTGGGCTTCGCCGCCACCCCGCCCTACGACCTCCTCGCGAGCATCGGACTGCGCGAGGCGGACGGGACGCCGAAGGAGTCGTGGACGGTCTGGGAGGAAGCCTCGGACCGCCCGCTCGACCCGGAGGCGGCCGCAGCCCTGCTCGCGGAAGGCGGCACGCCTGGGGCGAGCGCGACGGCAGGCAGCGCGACTCCGACGCCGGAGGCGACCGAAGCCGCCCCGGCCACGGACACGCCAACGCCCGAGGCAACCTCGGGCGGCTAGGGCGGGCGCGCTAGACCTGGTCGAGTTCGAACGCGGCGTGGAGGGCGCGCACGGCGTCCGCGACGCGGTCTGCCTCAACCACACAGGTGATGCGGATGTCGCCGGTGCTGATCATCTCGATGTTCACGCCCTCGTCGTTGAGCGCCCGGAACATCCGCGCCGCGTAGCCCGGGGCGCTGGCCATCCCCGTCCCGACCACGGAGACCGTGCCCAGGTTGTCGGCGGTGACCACTTCCTGCGCGCGGATCTGCGGCATCAGCCGCTCGATCACCTGGACAGCACCCTCGATGTCACCCGGCTCGACCGTGAACGTGAGGTCCGTGAGGCGCTCGATGCTGGCGTTCTGGACGATGGTGTCCACGGAAATGCCGGCCTCGGACAGCGGCTCGAAGATCGTGGCAGCGATGCCCGGCTGGTCGGGGACGCCTCGGACCGTCACCTTGCCCACACGGTTCTCGTGCGCGATCGCGCGGACCTTGTTGCCCTGCTCCATGATGGTCTCCCTGCGGATGATGGTGCCCGGGGCGTCCGGGTCGAATGTGCTCTTCACGAGGATCTCGACGTCGTAGATCGCGCCGAGCTCGACCGCGCGGGCGTGCATCACGCGCGCTCCGGTGGTCGCCAGCTCCAGCATCTCGTCGTACGCGATGTCGCGGAGCGGTCGCGCCGAGGGCGCGACGCGCGGGTCGGCGGTGTAGATCCCCGCCACGTCCGTGTAGATCTCGCAGGTGTCGGCGTCGAGGGCGGCCGCGAGCGCGACGGCGGTCGTGTCGCTGCCGCCGCGGCCCAGCGTCGTGAGGTCGCCGTCCTCGGAGATGCCCTGGAAGCCCGCCACAATCACCACGTTCCCGCGGGTGAGCTCGCCCTCCAACCGCTCGGCATGGATCCCGGCGATGCGGGCGCGCGCATGCGCGGCATCCGTACGGATGCCCGCCTGTGGCCCGGTCAGGCTCACCGCCTCGACGCCCAGCTCGTGGAGCGCCATCGAGAGCAGCGCACTCGATACCACCTCGCCGGTGGAGAGGAGCATGTCCATCTCGCGCGCGCGGGGACGCTTCGTGATCTGGCCGGCCAGCTCTACCAGCTCGTCCGTCGTGTCGCCCATCGCGGACACGACGACCACCATCTGCTCGCCCGCCTTCGCGCGCGCCGCCACGAGGTTCGCGACCCGCTTGAGGTGCGTCGCGCTCGCCACCGAGGAGCCGCCGTACTTCTGGACTGTCCGAGTCATGCCTCAACCACTTCCGTGCCGGCGCCGCGCAGCGCGACCACGCGCGTCGTGGCCTCCAGGCCGTACTGCTCCGCGACCCGGAGCATGGCGGACGCTACCGCGTCGGCGGCGTCAGGTGAAACGAACGCCGCCACGGTCGATCCGCCACCCGAGAGGTACGAGCCATATGCACCCGCCTCGTTCGCGGCGCCGATGATCGGGAACAGCGCCGGGAACAACTCACCCCGCGACGGCTGGTGCAGGATGTCCTCCACTGCGGTCCGCAGCACCTCGTACCGGCGCTCCGCGAGCGCCGCCACCACGAGGGCGGCCCGGCCGATGTTGTGGACCGCCTCCGCGCGCGTGAGGTGCGTCGGCAGGCGCTTCCGCGACTCTTCGGTCGGCATGCTGAACTCGGGGATCAGCAGCGCGAGGCGGAGATCGTCCGGCGGCATCATCTGCACCCGCTGCAGGACGCCCTCCCGCGGCTGCACCACCACCTGGATCCCCCCGAAGAGCGCCGGCGCGATGTTGTCCCCGTGCCCTTCGAGGTCGACCGCCAGCGTGAGCAGGTCGTCAGCCGGGCAGGCGCCGCCGAGGAGATGGTCCGCCGCCACGAGCCCGGCGGCAC
Organism: uncultured Dehalococcoidaceae bacterium; assembly: GCA_964414675.1. GTDB lineage: Bacteria > Chloroflexota > Dehalococcoidia > UBA2979 > UBA2979 > W-Chloroflexi-9. Next base: position 8,434 of record CAYPYF010000085.1, on the reverse strand, counting down.
GCGCCGCCGCAGACATCCCGAGGCCACGGCCGACCGGCAGGTCGCCGTGGTAGGTGACAGCGATCGGCGGCGCGGGGCGCCCTACGCGTTCGTAGACACGCTGCGCCGCCGTCGCCGCCATGCCCTCGATCGCCGCGATCGCGCCGTCCTCGGACGGTGGCCCGGGCTGGGCGAGGTGGAACGTGAGGTCCGCTGTCCACTCGAGCGCGACGCCGAGCGCGTCGAACCCCGGCCCCAGGTTCGCTGAGGTCGCGGGGACACGGACACGGACAGACGGGGGGTGGAGTTCGGGCATGTGCTCTCAGACCGGGCAGCACGCGAACGCATTCAGGTTCGTCGCCTCGATCGTACGAGGGGGCGCCCCCGCGGTCGAACGTTGGACGGAGCGCCCATCGGACCGATGATCGATACGTGCCCCACTTCCGCGTCTCGTCAGAATTTGTTTATTATGTGTGGGAGTTCCTGACATTGGTGTCAGTAGCGTTGGGCCTGAACCTCGGAGGATCGTATGAACGCCGTGTCCCACCACCCCGGCCGCATCGTCGCCATCGGCGTCGTCGTCGCCGTAGCGCTGATAGCGCTCCTACCCACCTCCTGGGCGCAGGCCCAGACGAACACCGGCGGCACGCCGCCACCAGTCGTCGTGACCGCGACGAGCACCACCGTGAGCGCGACGGCCACGACGACGGTGACACTGGCGGCCGGCTCCAGCCTGGTCATCCCGCCGGGCGCACTGCCGCCCGACACCACCCTCACGCTGGCCCCCCTGGACCTGGACACCCTCCCCCCGCCACCGGAGTCGATCTCCGACACCGGCGCGCCCATCTTCATCGCCGCCGCGTTCACCATCGATCTCAGCGTCGGGGACGTCACGCTCGATGAGCCCGCGACCTTCTCGTTCACGCTGACCGAGGATCAGATCGCAGCCCTGGGGGGCGCCACCCCGGAGATGCTGTTCTTCGACACCACGACGAACTCGTGGGCCCCCGGCGGTTCGACCTGTACCCCGCCCACCAGTTCGACCTGGAACCCGGCGACCGGCACGCTCTCGATCTCCGTCTGCCACTTCTCCGACTGGATCGTCGTCGGCGAGCAGCGCGCCGATGTCGACCCCGGCCAGGTGACCACCCCGTCCCCCGCTGACACCGGCATGGGCGCCGCCACCGAGTCCGGCGCGACGGACACGATGGCGATCGTCCTCGGGCTCGTCGCCCTCGCCGGCATCGTCGGCGTCGGCACCCGCTTCGCCCTCGCACGCCGCCAGACGTAGCGCCGAGGCAGCGCGACACGCACGAAGGGGCGGGCCACTGGCCCGCCCCTTCTGCATCCTCGCTCGTGACTTACGCCCTCAGGCGCTCCGGAAGGATCGAGGACTCCCCGGCGCCGGGGCCGTCTGCCACCCGCAACTCGCGAGGGCGCAACGGCTCCCCGCAGGACGAGCACGTCAGGACCGCCTCGGACACCTCGCCGCAGCCGCGGTGCACCGTTACCACGGGTGGGCCGTCCGGAGCGGCCCAGCGGTCGCCCCACTCACGCATCATCGTCATCAGGCGCCAGAGGTCGGTGCCCTTCTCCGTCAGGCGGTAGTCGTACCTCGGCGGGTGCTCCTGGTACGGCGCGCGCGTCACGATCCCCTGCTCCTCCAGCCGCCCGAGGCGCTCCGTGAGGATGTTGCGGGAGATGCCGAGGCGCGACTGGAACTCGTCGAAGCGCGAGACGCCGAAGAACAGATCCCGCAGGATCAGGGGCGTCCACCATTCGCCGATGACCTCCAGGGTCTGGGCGATGCTGCAGTTCATCTCCGCGAACGAGGCTCTCTTCATGCCTCCATCGTAGTCAGTTGCATCACAGAACTCAACCACGTATGCTGAGCGCCAGCGACGAACCTCGCGCGCGCCGATCGCGTTCGAGTTACACTCGCGGACAGACACGTTGCGACTGGCCGGCGCGCGCGACCCTGCCCCCAACGGGGCGTCGAGGGCGAGCAGCGCGGCAGCGCTCAGGCCCCGCGGGGCCGCGATTCGGTGGGGGGACTGCCATGGAAGACATCGTCATTGTCAGCGGCGCACGCACGGCCATCGGCACGCTCGGTGGCGCGCTCAGCGAGACGCCCGCGTCCGACCTCGGCGCGCACGCCATCCGCGAGGCCGTCAGCCGCGCCGGCCTGCAGCCCGAGCAGATCGACCAGGTCATCCTCGGCTGCGTCGGCCAGGTCGCGGAGGACGGCTACATCGCCCGTCACGCCTCCATCAAGGCCGGCATGCCCATCAGCACCCCCGCCTACACCGTCAACCGCATCTGCGGCTCCGGCCTTGAGGCGATCAACACCGCCGCGCGCTGGATCCAGACCGGCGACGCCGAGATCGTCGTTGCCGGCGGCGCCGAGAACATGAGCATGATGCCGTACTACATCCGCAAGGCGCGGTTCGGCTACAAGTACGGCGACGGCACCCTCGAGGACGGCACTCAGGACCTCGTCACCGACCCCTTCGAGAACTACCCGATGGGCATCACCGCCGAAAACCTCGCCGCCCAGTTCGAGGTCTCCCGTGAGCTCCAGGACGAGTACGCCCTCCGCTCCCAGGAGCGCGCCCGCGCCGCCATCGACGCCGGCTACTTCAAGGAGCAGATCGCCCCGATCGAGGTCAAGAAGGGCCGCGACACCGTCGTCTTCGACACGGACGAGCACCCCCGCTCCACCTCCATGGAAGTCCTCGGCAAGCTCCGCCCCGCCTTCAAGCCGGACGGCAGCGTCACCGCCGGCAACGCCTCCGGCATCAACGACGGCGCCGCCGCCGTGGTCCTCATGACCGCCACCAGGGCCCACGAGCTCGGCATCAAGCCCCGCATGCGCCTCGTCGCCCGCGCCGAGTCCGGCGTGGACTGGAAGATCATGGGCTCCGGCCCGATCCCGGCCATCCAGAACGTCATGAAGAAGTCGGGCCTCTCCGTGCAGGACATGGATGTCGTCGAGCTGAACGAAGCGTTCGCCGCCGTCGCCGCTGCCTGCTCGGTCGCCCTCGACCTCCCACAGGACAAGACCAACCCCAACGGCGGCGCGGTCGCCCTCGGCCACCCCGTCGGCGCCACCGGCACCATCCTCGCGGTCAAGACCATGTACGAACTCGAGCGCACCGGCGGCCGCTACGGCCTCGTCTCGCTCTGCATCGGCGGCGGCCAGGGCATCGCCACCATCTTCGAGCGCGTCTCCTAGCCCTCGAACGTCTCGCACGCAGACGGACAGCCCGGCCTTACGGCCGGGCTGTTGCGTTGTGGTCGAAGAACTCGCCCGAAGATGCGCACATGGACTGATCGGGACTAACGGCCCTGTGGTCGCTCATCCGGAATGTTCGTCGGTAGCGGCTTGCCCACCACGTAAGAAGCTAGATACGAGTCCGCCGCCTGGACCACGCGTTCGAACGAGACCCGCCCTCGACGGTAGTCGTCGTAGATGTCGCGGATACGCGGTTCATTCATCGATATCTCGATTCCTCAGGATGATGCCAATCTCCGGAGCGAAGAACAAGGCCCAGAACCAATGCCTCGGCTCAAGAGGGTGGACTGGACCAGGTTCGAAACCCACAGACTCGACGGCAAGGCTACTCAGGGAGGCGACGCCGCCCGCCAGTTCTTCCAGATCCTGGAGAAGCCATGCGAGCGCCACGCGAGCGCGCGCATGCTCATAGCCGCAGTCGAGGTCGTGACGGACGGCGTACCGGCAAATATCGCAGTCGGAGCGCGGCTGGTCGTGATAGTCGAGCACCCTGGAAGCCCCTCGCGCAGGATCCGCTGATGGATGAAGTGTCAGCCTGCCGAACGAGTCAAGCGGTTCCGCAGCTCAGTTCCTATCGAGGGGTGGCACTCATCCCTGAACGAACGAAGCGAGAGGGGTGTCCTACCGCTCCAACACGCGCTGCAGGAAGCGCTGCGTCCGCACCTCCCGAGGCGAGACGAGCACCTCTGAGGGCGGCCCCTGCTCCACGATCACGCCTTCGTCCATGAAGACGACGCGGTCCGCGACCTGGCGCGCGAAGCCGATCTCGTGCGTCACCACCAGCATCGTCATGCCCTCCTCGGCCAACTCGCGCATCACGCCGAGCACTTCGCCGACGAGTTCCGGGTCGAGGGCGCTCGTGGCCTCGTCGAAGAGCATCGCCTCCGGGCCCATCGCGAGGGCGCGCGCGATCGCGACGCGCTGCTGCTGCCCGCCGGAGAGGCGCGAGGGGTACTCGTGCTGCTTCTCCTGCAGGCCGACGCGGCGCAGCATCTCGGTCGCGACCTCGATCGACTCCGCAGTCGACCGACCGAGCACGACCTGCTGGGCGACGGTGAGGTTCCGCTCCACGGTCAGGTGCGGGAAGAGGTTGAACTGCTGGAAGACCATCCCGATGCGCGTGCGCACGAGGTCGATGTCGCAGCCGGGCGCGGTCACCTCGGTGTCGCCGATGAACACCTGGCCGCCGGTCGGCGCCTCCAGGAGGTTTACGCAACGGAGCAGCGTGGACTTCCCCGACCCGGACGGCCCGAGGATGCAGACCACCTCGCCGCGCGCGACCTCGAGGTCGATGCCGCGGAGCACGTGGTTCTCGCCGAACGACTTGCGCAGGGCCTTCAACCGCACCGCGGGGAGGGCGGAGGTGTCCACGACGCCGGGCTGGGTGCTCATCGAGACCTCTTCGCACGGTGCTCCAGCCAGCCGGCGAAGCGGGTCATCGGGATCGTGAGGACGAGGTAGAGCAGCCCGGCCACCACCAGCGACGTCGCGTTCGCGTTCGCGTTCACGCCGTCGCGGCCGAAGCGCGTGAGCTCCTTCGTCGCGTCCGTCACCCCGATCACGGAGATGAGCGCGGTGTCCTTCAGCAGCATCACCAGCTCGTTGGTCATCGGCGGGATCACGATGCGGAAGGCCTGCGGCAGGATGATGCGCCGCATCGCCTCCGGGTAGGACATCCCGAGGGAGCGCGCGGCCTCCATCTGCCCCTTCGGGACCGCCTCGATCCCCGCGCGGATCACCTCGGCGATGTACGCCGAGGAAACGATCGCGAGTGCGAGTGAGCCGCGGCCGTAGGTACCGGGGATGCGCAGGTCCAGGGCGATCGGCAGGCCGAAGGCGATGAAGATCAGGACGAGGAGTGCCGGGAGCCCTCGCAGCACGTCCGTGTACACCGCCGCGAACCAGCGGTAGGGCCGCGACGGCGAGAGCCGCATCAGCGCGATGAGGAGCCCGAGGGCGAGTCCGCCGCTGAAGCCGAACGCGGTGAAGATCAGCGTGTTCTTCGCCGCCTGCGTCACGATCCTCGGGAACTGCGCCGCCACCAGGTCCGGGCGGAACATCTTGTCCTGCAGGCGCGCCCAGTCCACCCCGAACACCACCACGAGGACGACGACGACGGTCACGGCATACGTCGCCCACGAGATGGTGCGGGCGGATACGAGTCGGGACCGCCGCCTCGGCCGGGTGGCCAGGGCGGACGGTCCCGGGTTCATCGACGGACGATCACGCATCGTGAGCGTCAGGCGGGCAGCGCCCACCGTCAGCGGCGACTATTCGCCGAACCACTTCGCGAAGATCTCGTCGTAGGTGCCGGCCGACCGCAGTTCCGCCAGCTGGCCGTTCACGGCCTCAGCGAGCCCCGCGTTGTCCGGGTCGACGGCGAAGCCGTACTGCTCCCCGGTCGGGAACAGCTCCGTCACGACCATGCCCTCGTCCTGCGTGGACCGGTAGCCGTTCACCGGCAGGTCCTGCAGGATCGCGTCGACTTCACCCGCCGCCAGCGCGAGGAACATCGCGGCCGGCTCGTCGAACGAGATCAGCGTGGCGCCCTCCGGCGTGTGCTCCTGCGCGTATGCCTCACCGGTCGTGCCGGTCTGCACGGCGATGGGCTTGCCGGTCAGCGTGGCCAGGGTGCCGTACGTCGCGGCGTCGTCCGCCCGCACGAGCAGCGACTGGTCCGCGTCGAAATACGCGTCCGTGAAGAGCGTCGAAGCAGCGCGCTCCTCCGTGATGGTCATCGCCGAGACGACGATATCGCACTCGCCGGCCGCCGGAAGCAGCCAGATGCCGTCGAACGGCACGACGATGACGCTCGTCTTGAGTTCAAGGCCGTCCGCGACGGCGTTGATCAGGTCCATGTCGAACCCGGTCCAGGCCCCGTCGACCTCCATCTCGAACGGCTCGTACGGCGCGTCCGAGCAGATGGTCAGGGTGCCATCGGAGACCAGCGAGTAGCTCGCCGTCGCCTCCGAGTCGCCCTCGTTCCCGCCGTCGCCACCGTCGCCGTCATCGTCCGAGCAGGCGACCGTCGCAATCGCGACGCCAATCAGCAGTGGCGCGAGCCACTTCAATCGACTGTTCACGTGTCCCTCCGATGGTGCACGTATCCCTCTAGTTGTCGTGCATCGTACGAGCGTGCGCGCGCGAGGGCGATGGGGACTGCAGGCGGGCGCACGCGTCATGCTCCGTGTGCGCCCGCCTGCAGTCCCTACCGTTCGAGGCGGTCCGGGACGCCGTCGCGGTCGGCGTCCTCGAACGGCCCGCCCTCAACGGGGACAGCCGCCTGGATCTCGAGCGGGTCGTGACGCATGCGGAGCGAGAGCAGCACGGCCACCGTCAGGATCGAGGCGACGACGCCGAGGCTGACCAGCGGCGGGATGTGGTAGACGTCCACCAGCAGCATCTTCGACCCGACGTAGAGCAGCACCACGGACAGCGCCGGCTTCAGCAACGGCAGGTCGTTCAGGTACCCCGCCAGCAAGAAGAACAGCGCGCGGAGCCCGAGGATGGCGAAGACGTTCGAGGTGTAGACGATGAACGGATCGTCCGTGACCGCGAAGATCGCCGGGATCGAGTCCACCGCGAACACCACGTCGGTGCTCTCGATCACGATGAGCACGAGCGCCAGCGGCGTGAGGTAGAGCAGGCCGCCCTCCCGCACGAAGAACCGCTGGCCCCGATAGTCGCCGGTCACGCGGAACCACCGCACGGCGGCGCGGACGAAGGCGTTGTCGCCCACGTCCGGGTGGTCATCGCGCGAGAGGAAGAGGCGGACCGCCGTGAATACCAGCAGCCCGCCGAAGACGTAGATCACCCAGTCGAAGTTGTCGAGGAGCGCCGCGCCGATGGCGATCATCCCGCCACGCATGACCAGCGCACCCAGGATGCCCCAGAACAGCACACGGTGCTGGTACGCGGCCGGCACTTTGAACGCTGCAAAGATGATCAGGAAGACGAAGACGTTGTCGACGCTGAGCGACTTCTCGATCAGGTAGCCGGTGGTCCACTCGACGCCGGCGGCATGGCCCATCTGCCAGTAGATGCCGGCGTTGAAGATCAGCGCGAGGCTGATCCAGAACACGCTCCACCCCGCCGCCTCCCGTCGCGACACCTCGTGGGCCTCGCGGTGGAAC
>CAYPYF010000085.1:0-1017 GCA_964414675.1 uncultured Dehalococcoidaceae bacterium | reverse complement strand
TCCACCGCGAGGCCCACGAGGTGTCGCGGTGGAACACGCCCAGGTCGAGGGCGAGCATCCCGATGACGAAGGCGTTGAACAGGATCCAGGGCAAGAGTTCAGTCACGCTGACCTACCTTCTCCGCGCCTGTGCGCGATCTGGCAGGTCTGACTCGGGGCATGGCCCCGTGGAGCGCCGGGGGCAACACACCCCGTGATGACGACGCTTCCCCCGCGCTCCTCGGTACGAGTGACGCGGAGCTACTCCCCTGATGTCGTCACGTTACCAGTGCTGGCGGAACGCGCGAGGGGGTCGGCGTCCGCGCCACCAAAACGTAACGGGCCGCCCTTGAGGGCGGCCCGTACTGCGGTCATCGGGACTTGCGAGTTACCCGTTCGGGCGCGAGAGCGGCTGCAGCGGGAGCTCCAGCGCGGTCATCTTGAACTCGTCCATCATGTCGTAGGCGTAGTCGATGCGACCGGTGAGGGTCTTCGGGTCCTCCGAGACGAGCTTGAAACAGGCCTCAGCCATGTGCTCCACGGGCGTCTCGCGCTCGTGCGTCTCGCCGGAGACGAGCTTGTGGTAGACCGTGCCCGGCGTCGCCACGAGGCCCGGCGAGATCACGTTCACCGCGATGTTGTCCTGGTATACCTCGGACGCGAGGCCCGTGGTGAAGCGCTCGAGCGCTGCCTTGCACATGCCGTACACCGTACCGCCACGGCCACCGGAGTCCGCCTTCGGGTGGCGTGCCGCGCCCGAGGACACGTTCACGATCCAGCCCGCTCCGCGCTCCCGCATGGAGGGCATCACGAGCTGGCTGAGGTGGAACGGCGACCAGACCTGGACCTCCTGCATCAGCCGGTAGCGACGCTCCGGGAAGTCCTGGACCGGGATGAAGAACGTCACCGCGGCGTTGTTCACCAGGATGTCGATCGGCCCGTAGATCTTGTTGGCCTCCTCGACGAGGTTCTTGCGGTCCTCCTCGTTGGAGAGGTCGCAGCGGACGGCCGTGGCCTCGCCGTGGACGAAGGCCTGCG
>CAYPYF010000084.1:3246-11046 GCA_964414675.1 uncultured Dehalococcoidaceae bacterium | reverse complement strand
CTCAGCAAGCTGTACGTGATCACCGTGGCGGAAGGCATCGCCGGCCCGCTGTCCGTGGAGGTGCAACTCACCGAGTCTGATACCGACAGCGCGAACCTGGCGTATTACGCGTGGGACGGCTCTACCTGGTCGCGGGTGGGCTCGGTCCAGCTGGCCGCCGGAGGCGGCTCCGTCACCGGCTCGATCCCCGCCGAGTCGGCCTCGATCGCGGTGCTTCGTCGCACCGCGCTGGCGCACTCGATGGCGATGATCGTCGGGCCGGGCGAGACGCCGGACCCCGCGGGCCTCACCGCTGCCTCGCTCGTCGTCGTCACGGCCGGCGCATTGCGGGAGGACGGCTCCGTCCTCGCGGAAGCCGCGTCGCTGCGCTCCGCGCAGCAGGTCGCCGGTGACCGCCCGGTGTACCTGGGCGTCGGCGGCGATGCCGGCGCCGCGGGCGTGTTTGGATCGGCGGCGGGCACGAGTGGGCACGTCTCCGACCTCGTCGCGGCCGCTGAGGCCCAGGATGCCGCCGGCCTCTACCTCGAGTACACCGGCGTCACCGATGCGGCGGGCTTCACGGCCTTCGCGACGGCGCTCGCCCAGCAGCTCCACGCCGTCGACCGGAAGCTGATCGTCGGCGTGCCCATGGAGGGCACGGACTACGACTGGCCGGGGCTGGTCGCCGTCGTGGACGGCCTCTGGCTACAGGCGCCGCTCGACCCGACGGCGTACTACGCGACGGTCGAGTCGGTCCTGGCCGATCGAGGGGTCACCGAGGGCGCGAAGGTCTCGGTCATCCTGGACCGCCAGTCTGCACTCGCGTCACCCGACGGGACCGTCGCGCCGATCTCGCTGGTCGAAGGACTGACCATCGCGAGCACCGTGGACTTCAACGTGGACGCGATCGGCGCAGGGCGGCCCGTGACCATGCGCACCGCCTACCTCGGCGGTGGCGCGGACCGGCAGCTCCACTGGTCGGACGACGCGCGCGCGGTGACGTTCACGTTCACCACCAGGGATGGCGATTCCACCATCTGGTTCCAGAACCAGTACTCCTTCGGTTTCGCGCTCCAGGCCGTGAGCGCGGCCGGCTTCGGCGGCGTTGCCGTCCGTAGCGCCGCCGCGGGCGGCTCCGGCCCGGACGTGTGGCCGCCGCTCGCCGCGTTCGTCGAGGAGGGCACGGTCAAGCTCCTGCGTCCGTACGGGCCGTACCTGACCCCGTGCTGGCAGGCGCCGGACGGCGCGATCGAGGGCCAGCCGGAGTGCTGGACGGCCGAGACGGACACCACCGCCATCGTCTGGCGCGCCCCGGAGGAGAACGGCGCCTATACCGTCCGCCTCGTGGTCTCGGAAGGCACGATGTTCGTGGGACAGGAGGTGGTCCTCCGCGTCGGCGACACGCCGGACGAGGAGCCCACCGAGACCGCGACGCCGGAGCCGACCGACACCCCGGCGCCGACGGAAGAGGCCACGCCTGAGCCGACCGAGGAAGCGACCCCCGAGCCCACGGAGGAGCCGACGGAGACTCCGACCGCTACGCCCACGGCCACCGCCACGGAGACCCCCGCGCCGACCTCCACGGCTGGCCCGCCGGGACCGGGCGGGAACTGATCGCGCCCGCCGTCATGAGCGACCGCGGCCCCAGGGTCATCGGCGGGTCGGTCGGCGGCATCGAGTTGCGCTGGCCGAAGACCGGGGGCACCCGGCCCACCACCGGGATGATGCGGGAGGCCCTGTTCTCCATGCTCGAAGCTGCGGACGTGGCGTTCGACGAGGTGCTCGACCTGTACGCCGGCAGCGGCGCGCTCGGCATCGAAGCCCTGTCGCGCGGCGATGGACGCGCCACCTTCGTGGAGTCGGAGCGTCGAGCGATCGCCGTGATCCGCGAGAACCTCGGACGTGTCGCGTTCGCCGACCGTGCGACGGTGATCGCTGGTCGGGTGGGACGCTGGAGCCCACCCGAGGGCGCCCGCTACACGCTCGTGCTGGCCGATCCCCCCTACGAGCGAGGCACCTATGATGGCGGCGGCGCCTGGGGTGCGATTGAGACCACGGTGCGCGGATCGTTGGCCGAGGACGCCGCGGTCGTCGTCGAGCACGACGCCCGGCAATCTCCCCCACCGGCCCTCGCCGGCCTCAGCCTCTGGCGCGATCGCCGCCATGGCGCGGGTGCCGTCGCGATCTATCGCGCGGCTGTCATCGAGGATGGACTGCCCGACGGGGAGGGGTACGACGAATGACGGTGGCGCTGTACGCAGGCCGCTTCGATCCGTGCACGAACGGACACCTCGACATCGTCGAGCGTGCCGCGAAGCTCTTTAACCAGGTGGTGATCGGCGTGGCCGCCAGCCGCAGCACGATCTTCACCCTTGAGGAGCGTATCGAGCTCTTCGAGCAGGCCGTGGCCGCCATTGGCCTCACCAACGTTCGGGTGACCGCCATCTCCGGACTCACCGTGGACGAGGCGAAGGCGCAGGGCGCCGAGATCCTCGTCCGAGGGCTGCGCGCCGGTGACTTCACCTACGAGTTCGACATGGCGCTGATGAACCGGAACATGGCCCCTGACATCGAGTCGGTCTACCTCATGACCGCGCTGGAGCACCTGTTCGTCAGCGCGACCCGCATCCGCGAGCTGGCCTCGTTTGGCCGGGACGTCAGCGAGTTCGTGCCGCCGAACGTCGGAGATGCCATCATCAAGAAGTTCAGTAAGTCCGGAGCCTGATCGCCTCATGCCCCGGACTGTCGCTCCCCGAATGACACTGGAGGCCTAGATGGACCTGCTCCACCTGGTCGATCGACTCGAGGAGCTCGTTGCCGGCGCGCAGAAGATGCCGATCGGCAACCGCGCCATCGTCGATCGGCGCCGCATGCTCGACCTCATCGACCAGATGCGCATCGCCGTGCCTCGCGAGGTCCGCGAGGCGCAGGACATCGTCGCCGAGCGGGACGGCATCCGCCGTGAGGCGGAGGAGGAAGGGCGCATCATCGTCGCCCAGGCCGAGGAACGCGCTTCCGACCTCATCGAGGAGCACGCGATCACCGACGGCGCGAAGCGGCGCGCCGAGGAGATCGCGGTCGAGGCCGAGCGCCGCCTGGAGCAGCAGATCGAGATCGCCAACCGCGACATGCAGGCGCGCATCCATGAGTCGCGCCGGATCGCCCAGGAGCAGATGGCGGCCGCCGACGAGTACGCCCGCGAACTGCTCATCCGCCTCGAGCGGCAGTTGCAGGCGTTCCAGAACTCCGTCCGCGCCGGTGTCGAGCAGCTCGAGCCGCAACCGACGTTCGACCGCGGGTTCTCGCCGCTCGACGACCGTGCCGAGGACCTCGCCCGCGCCGCCGGGCCAGACAGCGGCCTCGCGGCATCCTCGACGCCTCCGATCGCCCGACGCCCCGAGGCGTTCGATGCGCGGAACCCGATCGACTACGCCGCACCGGCGGATGAGCCCGAATACGCCACCGAGGACGAAGAGCTCGAGGACCTGCTCGGCCGGCAGCGCTCGATGCGTCTCGAGCAGACCGACCCCGGCGTCATCGACGACTTCGAGAACCAGCCGCTGGACGACGACCCGATGCTGCGTCCCACGCCCCGCGACCAGGACCGCGGCGACCGCCCGTAGCGCGTCCCCCAGTCCGATCCCACGCCTACCTGGGCGCGACCCAGAACTCCCCGAGCAGCGTCTCGAACCGCGCTCGTACCTCGGCGCTGGATGGGCCGTCGAGGACGGCGACGCCGTGCCCGCGGCCCGGGTAGAGCCGCGCGGTGGTCGAGTCCACGTTCGGTAGGGTGCGGAAGCGGTGCAGCGAGTCCGCCGCCGAGATGTCGTCCCGCATCGCGATGAGCTGCACGCGGTCAGCGACGAGCTCGACCACGGCAACGGTGTCCATGGCGTCGAAGTCGGCAGGTGTCGAGAGGCCGAGGACCGTCACGTCGGGCACCTCGACCGCGGCGACGATGGCGACCGCGGCGCCCATTCCGGCGCCCACCAGCATCACCCGGCGAAACCCGCGCTCCCGAACGAAGGTGATCGCGGCTTCCACGTCGTGGACCATGCCTTCGACATCGTCGAGGTCGCCCTCGGATTCCCCGTGGCCTCGGAGGTCGAGCGTGAGCGCCGAGGTGCGCCCGTGGTCCTGTGCGGCCTCGCGCCACCACGCGCTCTGGTCCTCGCGGAACTCGTGCAGGTAGATCACCAGGCGCGCGGGGCCGCGGTCCCAGAGCCGCGCGTCCAGGGTGAGGCCGTCCGCGGTCTCGATCTGGACCGCCGTCGCGCCGGTCGCGTCGCCGCGCTCATCGACCCGGTCCGCGGTGCAGCCGACGAGGACGCCCAGCGCGAGGACGAGTGCCACCAGTCCCGCGAGGCGAACTGGCGGTCGCATGAGGCCTACTTCACCACCATGTTGAGCAGGCGTCCCGGCACGTAGATGACCCGGATGACCTCGCGGCCCTCTACCTGGCTCGAGACGTTCGTCTCCGCCATCGCGACCGCGCGGGCGACCTCTTCAGTCGCGTCGGAGGCGACCTCGATGCGTGCGCGCACCTTGCCGTTCACCTGCACCGCGATCTCCACCGTGTCACGGATGGTCAGTGCCGGGTCGAACGCGGGCCAGTCCTGCTGGTGGACCGAGTAGGAGCCGCCGGTCCGCTCCCAGAGTTCCTCGGCCACGTGCGGACAGGCCGGAGCGATCATGAGGACCAGGAGGCGTACCGCCTCCTCCCACGCTGTCCGGTCGGCCTCGCCGGCGTCGCGTGCACGCTGGAGGGCGTTCGTCAGCTCCATCATGGCGGAGATGGCTGTGTTGAAGCGCTTCGCCTCGTAGTCCTCGCCCACCTTCTTCAGGGTGGCGTGGGCGTCGCTGCGGAGGTTGCGGCCAGCCTCGGGTGCGTCGACGAGCACCGGCGGGTCGGTGATGGCGGCCCAGACACGGCTCAGCCAGCGATAGACGCCGACGATGCCATCGACGTCGTACGGGCCGCCCTGGTCCCAGGGGCCGAGGAACATGAGGTAGGCCCGGAAGCAGTCCGAGCCCCACTTCTCCACCTGCGCGTCCGGCGCCACGACGTTGCCGCGTGACTTCGACATCCTTCGACCGTCCGGTCCGAGGATCTGGCCCTGTGCGAAGTAGCGCACGAACGGCTCATCGCCCGCGACGAGGCCCATGTCCCGCGCGACCTTGTAGAAGAACCGCGCGTACAGCAGGTGCATCGTCGCGTGCTCGGCGCCGCCGGTGTACTGGTCGACGGGGAGCCAGGCGTCCGCCGCGTCGCTGCCCACGGGCTGCTCCGGGTTGTGCGCGTCCGGATAGCGCATGAAGTACCAGGATGAGCACACGAACGTGTCCATCGTGTCCGTCTCGCGGCGCGCGGGGCCGCCGCAGTCCGGGCACGTCGTGTTCACGAACGCCTCGGACAGTCCGAGGGGCGACTGCCCGGTGGGGAGGAACTCCACGTCCGCGGGCAGCAGGACCGGCAGCTGGTCTTCGGGCACCGCGACGATGCCACACCGGTCGCAGTGCAGCGCGGGGATCGGGGCGCCCCAGTAGCGCTGGCGGGAGATGAGCCAGTCGCGCAGGCGATAGTTCACCTTGCGCTCGCCGACGCCGCGCTCCTCCAGCCAGGCGCTCGCCTTCTGGACCGCCTCCGCCTTCAGCAGGCCGTCCAGCCACGCGGAGTTCACCGCGGGGCCATCGCCCGTGTACGCCTCGCCCTCCCAGCCCTCGGGCGTGGTGACAGTGCGCACGATCGGGAGGCCGTAGGCCTTCGCGAAGTCCCAGTCGCGCTGGTCCTGCCCGGGGACAGCCATGATCGCGCCCGTACCGTACGAGGTCAGGACATAATCCGCGAGGTAGATCGGGACGGGCTGCTCGTTGAACGGGTTGACCGCGTAGGCGCCGGTGAACACGCCGCGCTTGTCCAGCGCGCCCTCGGTCGAAAGGCGGTCGATCTCGTTCGTGCGGCGGACGCGCTCCACGAACTCGTCGACGGCCGCCCGCTGGCCGGGCGTCGTGATCGCGTCGACGAGTGCGTGCTCCGGCGCGAGGACGGCGAAGGTCATGCCGAAGGCGGTGTCCGGACGCGTGGTGAACACGCGGACGCCGGGGAGGTCATCGCGGCCCTGGACTGCCATCGTGAACTCGGCGCCCTCGGAGCGGCCGATCCAGTTGCGCTGCATCAGCTTGACGTGGTCCGGCCAGTCGAGGCCTTCGTTGTCCAGCAGCTCCTCGGCGTACTCCGTGATGCGGAAGAACCACTGCTTCATCTCGCGCTGGACGACCACGGTGTCGGAGCGCTCGCAGCGCCCGTCCACCACCTGCTCGTTCGCCAGTGTGGTGTTGCAGTCCGGGCACCAGTTCGCGGTCGCCTGCTTCTGGTAGGCCAGGCCACGCTTGAACAGCTGCGTGAACCACCACTGCGTCCACCGGTAGTAGTCCGGGGCGCTGGTGTTCACTTCGCGGTCCCAGTCGAACATCGTGCCCATCGCGCGCATCTGCCCGCGCATCCGCTCGATGTTCGCGCTGGTCCACTCCTGCGGGTGCTTGCCGCCCTTGATCGCGGCGTTCTCCGCCGGCAGGCCAAAGGCGTCGAACCCCATCGGGAACAGCACGTTGTGCCCGCGCATGCGCATGTACCGCGCGAGCGCGTCCGAGGGCGTCATCGCGAACCAGTGGCCCACGTGCAGGTCGCCCGAGGGGTACGGGAACATCGTGAGGTGGTAGCGGTTCGGCTTCCCGGCGACGTGGTCCGGCGTCCGGTACAGCGCGTCACGCTGCCATCGTTCCTGCCAGCGCGCTTCGATCGGGCCGGGCTGGTACCGGCCCGCGTCGGCGGCGCTCGTCTGGGAGTCGGTCTGGGATTCGGTAGCCATGAGGGCGTCCTGACGTCTGCGGTGGGGTGGGGCAGGGGGCGCTGGCCCAGGCGACGCTCAGGCCCGCAGGCCCGCGTCGCCTACGTAAGGACGAGGGTGAGCGCGCTGCGGCGCTCCTGACCGTGAGCTACGTCTCGCATCTGCATGGTCGTACCAGTATCCGGAGCGCCCTCGGAGAGCGTCAACCGGAGGGCGTCGAGTTCTGGACTAGATCGCGAAGATGAACGCGACCAGCAGCGGGACGCCCAGCGCCGAGGTGAAGAGCAGCCGCTTCGCCTCGGTGAGCTTCGCCTCCGGATCCTGGGTGGAGACCGCGCGCCGCATCTGCCACGCCGTGACGGCGACATACAGCGCGAACAGCACGATCAGTCCCGGGATCACGGCGGCCTGCCTTCGCGTTACTCGTCCACCAGGCGGTACATCGGCTCGCCGAAGACCAGGACGTACACCTGGTTCCCCACCTGGGTGATCGAGGAGATGCTACCGAGTCCGTCCGCGATCAGCACCGGCTCCGCGCCCTCGAGGTCGGTCCGCAGCGCCCAGAGCTCGCCGGAGCAGAAGTCGCCGTAGACGTACGCGCCCTCGACGCCGACCGCCGCCGAGCGACGGGCGACGACGCCACCCGTTACCGAGCAGCGCGATCCCTCGTGGTTGTAGGTGGCCATGGGCGCGACGAACTGCGAGGGGTCACAGTCGCCCTCGTAGCACTCGTCGCCCTCCATCTCGCTCCACCCGAGGTTGTCGCCCGCGGCCACGCGGTTGACCTCCTCGATCTTGTCCTCACCGACGTCGCCGACCCAGAGCTCGCCGGTGGCGGCGTCGAACGACATGCGCCATGGGTTGCGCAGCCCATACGAGTAGATCTCGGGGCGCGCGCCGGCGCGATCGACGAACGGATTGTCCGCCGGGACGTTGAAGCCCGATGCGGCCCGCGGGTTGATCCGAAGGATCT
>CAYPYF010000084.1:0-3236 GCA_964414675.1 uncultured Dehalococcoidaceae bacterium | reverse complement strand
TGGGTTGCGCAGCCCATAGGCGAAGATCTCGCCGCGCGCCCCCGCCTCGCCCACGAACGGATTGTCGTCCGGGATGCGGTAGGGCTCAGAGGCAGAGGCCTGTGCGACATCGATGCGGATGATCGTGCCGAGGAGCGTGCCCAGGTCCTGGCTGTTGAGGTTCCGGTCGCGCAGGGTGCCACCGTCGCCGAGGCCGAGGTACAGCATCCGGTCCGGCCCGAAGCGGATCGAGCCGCCATTGTGGTTGGCGGCGGGCTGCTCCTGCGTCAGCACGACCAGTTCGCTTTCCGGCGGGATCGTCCCGTCGGCGTTCGCGGTGAAGCGGGAGAGGACGCTGCGCTTTGGCTCGTCCGCCGAGTAGTAGACCCAGACGTGGCTGTTGGTGGAGAACTGCGGGTCGAGGGCGACCGAGAGCAGGCCCTCCTCGTCCCCTGCCGTGAGCACGCGCTCCGAAAGGTCGAGCAGCGGGGTCGTCTCGCCCTCGCGGACGCCGTGGATGACCCCACCCTGGTCGGCGACCGCGATCTCGTACCCGCCAAGCGGGTAGGACAGCACCTCGACGGGGCGATCGAGGACGACCGTCTCGTAGGACGGCACCACCGTGACCGGCACCGGGTCGGCGGCGGGTGGGAAGGTCGGGGTTGGGCGGGGGGCGTTCGGGTTGTCCGGCGTCGCCGACTCGGTCGCCGTCGCGTCCGTCGACTCGGTCCCCGTCGCGTCGGGGGCATCGTCCGGGTCGTCGCCGCCGAAGCAGCCTGCGAGCAGCAGGGTCATGGCAGCGGCGGTCAGTAGTAGTCCTCGGCGCATGGGGTCTCCAAACAGGCTGGCGGGCTCCCTCCATCCTCTCTCGACTCGACGGTTGGAGGGAAGCGACGTCCGAGCCCCACGACGGACGAACGTCGAGGAACTCCCGCGAGGTAGGCGAATCGTCAGGTTGACGTGGGCAGTCCGCCCGGTACGGGGATTTCCCCCTTCGGGGGGATGCCCGTGACGGCCAGACGCGAGAAATTGGATGCACAGACCGGGCGGTTTGGTGGAGGAATGCGTCATGTCGACTATCTCGCGCCTGCGGGCGGGGAGCCTCGGAGTCCTCGCGATCACCGCCGTGCTCCTCCTGGGCGCGTGCGGTGAGCAGGCGCTCTCCGACATCACCCCGGAGATCGGGGTCGACCAGGTGACCGTGGAGGACAACCGGTTCGGGCCTCGGGTCATCCAGGTGGACCAGGGCACGGCCGTCACCTGGACATGGACCGGCGACCGGGATCACAACGTCGTCGGGGAGGGCTTCCAGTCCGATCTCCAGTCGGAGGGCGCCTTCACGCACACCTTCGAGACCACCGGGTCGTTCCGATATATCTGCACGCTGCACGGGGGCATGACCGGCGCCGTGATCGTCACGGAGTGACCGAGGCGGCCACGCGGGGCCAGGTCCACGCGGGGCTAGGTACAGAGCCGCCGCACGATCTCGAACGTCATCTCGCAGCCGGTGTTGAACGTCTCGACGGAGATGAACTCGTCGTTCCCGTGGAAGCCATTGTTCTCGTCCCGGCTGAACACGGCCGGTGTGAAGCCGTACGAGACGACGCCGCGTGCACGCAGGAAGCGGTTGTCGGTCGCGCCGATGGTCATCGTCGGGGCGACCACGGCGCCCTCGAACACCGCGTGCGCGCTGGCCTCGATCGCGGCGAAGAGTTCGGTGTCCCACTCCGTCCGAGGCATCGCGCGCGGCTGCGGGTCGTTCATGAACTCCACCGCGATGTCGAGGTCGGCGACGACCTCATGGACCTGCTGTCGCCATTCCTCGGTGTCCTGTCCGGGTAGGAGGCGGCAGTCCAGCGTCGCCTCGCTCCGCGAGGGCAGCACGTTCCGTTTCACGCCGGCGCTCACCATCGTCACGTTCAGGGTGTTCATGAACATCGGCGTCAGCCCTCGGCGTGCGCGGATCGAGGCCTCCAGCGCGGCGTCGCTGCCGCCCTCCAGCACCCGGGCGTCCGCGAGCCGTTCGACGTAGGCGCGGGTGTCCGGGGCGAAGGTGAGCCCGCGCTGCCACTCGTCGAGGCGTACGAGCGCCTTCGCGAGGCGCACCATCGTGTTGTCGGTGTGGATGAACGAACCGTGCCCGCCGGCTCCGGTGGCGACGAGGCGGAGCGGGCAGCCGAACTTCTCGTTCGCCGCCACGCTGAACACGGTCTGGCCGCTGGAAATGCGTCCCGAGTCGCCCTCGTTCAGGGCGTACTCCACGTCCACGAGGTCCGGACGGTGCTCGCAGATCCACGCCATGCCGCGCGCCGAGCCCGCCTCCTCGTCCGGCGTCCCGAGGAACACGAGGTCGCGCGTCAGCGGGAGGGCGTGCCGCTTCGCGAGGAGGATCGACGCGAGTTGCATCACGCCGAAGCCCTTCATGTCGATCGCGCCGCGCCCGTAGAGCCGGCCATCCTCCAGGAGCCCCTCGAACGGTGGCTTCGTCCAGTGCGCGGCTTCGACGGGGACGACGTCCATGTGGTTGCCGAGCATGAACGGGCGCTTCGACCCGTCCCCGGCGAGGCGTGCATAGACGGCCTCGCGTCCCGGATCGATCTCGACGTACTCGACCGGGATGCCCTCCGTCTCCAGCAGCCCGCCGAGGAACCGCGCCGCCTGCGCCTCATTCCCGGGTGGATTCGTCGTGTCGATCCGGAGGTACTCGCGGAGGATGCCGAGCGCCTCGGCATGGACGGCGGGCCAGTCGATGTCAGCCACGGGCGTGCTCCCTCGGTGAGAGGAAGCCTACACGGACGGGACGATCGCCTGCGGCGAGACCTAGCGGGGTGCGTCGCCCATCCGGTACGCCTCGGTGATGTCGTCCAGGCGCTGCTTCACGTCCGCTGCGAGGGGCTCGATGGTCGCCTGGATCGAGTCGTGGAGCTGCTCCGGGCGGCTCGCGCCGATGATCGGCGCGGTGATCGCGGGGTTCGCGAGGACCCACGCGACCGCCATCTGCGTCATCGGCAGGCCCGCCTCGTCCGCCACGAGCCGGATGTCCTCCACGGTCTCGAACTCGCGCTCGTGCCAGTAGCGCTCTCGATAGCGAGGCCCGGCCGTGCCGAGGTCGAAGCGCGTGCCCTCAAGGGGCACCTCTGGATTGTGCTTCCCAGTCAGGAGGCCGCCCGCGAGCGGGTTGTAGGGGATCACACCGATGCCATCTTCCTGGCAGAGCGGGAAGAGCTCGCGCGCGAACTCCCGGAAGAGCAGGTTGT
>CAYPYF010000083.1:0-11251 GCA_964414675.1 uncultured Dehalococcoidaceae bacterium | reverse complement strand
GTTCGAGGACGGCGACCACTCGCTCAGGCCGCGAACCACTGGACGCGCACGGCCTCGGACAGCGCGTAGCCCTCGACCTCGTCGCGTGTCCCCATCGTGTCGCGCTCGCCCTGGAGGATCAGGGTGGGGGTGACCTGGTGCTCGAGGTGGGCGGTGCGCAGGCGGTCCAACTGGCCGGGGGGATGGAACGGGTAGCCGAGGCACACGACGCCTGCGACATCCTCGCCGTCCGCGACCATGGAGGCGTACCGGCCGCCCATCGACTTCCCACCGATGACGAGCCGCGCTGGGTTACCGAGAGAGGCGATCACGCCGCTCCAGCTCGCGCGCAGCACGGCCTCGCGGTCGGGGCCACGACGGACGCCCTCGCGACGCGCGGCCATGTACGGGAACTCGAACCGCACGACGCGGATCCCGGTCGCGGCGACCTCCGTCGCGACGTGGCGCATGAACTCGTGCTGCATCCCGGCGCCCGCGCCGTGGGCGAGGACGAGCGTGCGGCGTGCTCTGCGCGGTCCGTCGACGATGGCCGGGAGCCCCGCGACGTCCTCGATCTGGTCGGTCATGACGGAAGCCTAGCGGACGGCGTCCGCCGCGTCCGTCGAGCACTTTTCTCAGGACGACGAGGCGGGTACGCTTGCCCCGGCTACGCCGAGGTAGCTCAGTTGGTAGAGCACACGACTGAAAATCGTGGTGTCGCCGGTTCGATCCCGGCCCTCGGCACCAAGCCCCCTGTACGCAGCCTCCGGTGCACACGCCTCCCGCGCGATCGAATGGGTGACCACATGAGCCGGATCCTGGTGGTGAACGCTCAGCCCGGTGCTGGCGCGACTGCCGTCGCCGCCGGCCTCGGTCGCCTGATCGCCCTCGAGGGGCGCGCGGTGCGCTTCGTCCGTCTCGCGGGCGACGCCCGCGCCGAGGCAGACGCGCGCGCCTTCGCCTCGTTCGAGATCGCGGACGCCTCGGGCGCTCCGGTCGCCGAGGGCGAGCTGCCCGCCGATGACCAGGCCGTGACGATCATCGAGGCGCCTGCCGGGGTGGACGGCGCGTCGCTGGCGCAGACGTTCGGCGCGCACCTCGTGGTGGTGACGACGGACGCGACGCTGACGCAGGACGGCGCGACGGTGATCGCGAACCACCAGCGCTACGCCGGCCCCAACGCGATCGTGGAGGACCGCCTGCTCGCCGCGCCGACGGTGGCCCAACTGATCGAGGCGAGCGGCGCGACGGTGCTGTCGCGCTCCGAGGCCGGGGACGCCGCCATCTGCGAGCACCTGGTCGTCGGTGCGATCTCACACGACGCCGCCGACGCCTACTTCGCGCGCTTCCCGCGGCGGGCGGTCGTGTCGCGGGCGGAGAAGGTGGACCTCGCGCTGGCGGCGATGCTGACGCGCTCGGAGTGCCTCATCCTCACGGGCGGCCACGAGCCGAGCCCGTACCTGCTGGACCGCGCCGCCTCGACCCGCGAGACCACGCTGCTCCTGGCGCCCGAAGGCACCGTGGAGACGATGCGCGACATCGAGGGCACCTTCGGGAAGTCCGCGTTCTCCCACGAGGCGAAACTGGAGCGGATGAGCCTCCTGCTCGCGGCCGCCCTCGAGCCCTCCGTGCTCGCCGCCCTGGTCGGGTAGCCGGGGCCTGATCCCGGGGCGCACCCAGCGCTCACGCTATCCTCATCACATGGATCTCTCCGGCGGGTTCAAGGTCGCAACCATTCGCGGCATCGCGATCCTCGTCCACTGGTCGTGGGGTCTGATCTTCACGTTCATCACGTGGTCGCTGGTGGAGTACTTCCGCGACCAGTACGAGGACTGGAGCGCGCTGCAGGCGTGGCTGGTCGCGGGCGGGACGGCCTTCGGGTTCTTCATCTCGGTGCTGCTCCACGAGCTGTCTCACGCGCTGCTGGCGCAGCGATACGGGATGCCGGTGCCCTCGATCACGCTGTTCATCTTCGGTGGCGTCTCGAACATCGCGACCGAGATGAAGTCGGCGCGCCAGGAGTTCTTCGTCGCGGCGGCGGGGCCGGGGATGTCGCTCCTCCTCGCGCTGGTGCTCGGCGTGATCGCGATCCTCGTCGGCGGCGACATCGGCCGGGTGCTGCTGTACCTCGCGAGCGTGAATGCGCTGCTGGGGGTGTTCAACCTCCTGCCCGGCTTCCCGCTGGACGGCGGCCGGGTGTTCCGCTCGATCGTGTGGGCGAAGTCGCGGGACCTCACGAAGGCGACGCGATGGGCCTCGCGCGTGGGGCAGGGGATCGCGTGGCTCATGATCGGGGGCGGGATCTACGTGACGCTGACGATCAGCCTCACGGGGATCTGGTACGTCTTCATCGGGCTGTTCCTGAAGCAGGCCGCCGAGTCCGCGTACGAGCAGCTGATGTTCGACCGCGCGCTCCAGAACGTGCGCGCGCGCGACCTGATGCGCGCGCCGACCGACCCGATGCCTGACTCGTCGTCCCTCCAGCGAATCGTGGATGAGCGCGTGCTGGACCGCGGCGAGCGGTGCGTCCTGCTGGAGCACGAGGGCGCCGTCAGCGGGCTCCTCACGACGACCGACCTCTCGCGCGTGCCTCGCGAGGAATGGCCGACGACGAGCGCGCGGAACGCGATGGTCCCCACCGCCGAGGTGGCGACGATTGCTCCGGCGACGCTGGTGAGCGAGGCGGTGCGCACGATGGTGGAGCGCGACATCCACCAGTTGCCGGTCATCGACGAGGGGCGGCTCGTGGGGATGCTGACGCGCGGCGACGTGCTGAACCATATCCAGACGAAGATGCACTTCGCCGACGGCGTCGGGTTCGGACGGGGCGGCTAGGCGGTCAGCCCGCCCGCACGAGGTGGGCGAAGGACTGCATCAACTTCTTCACGCCCTTGTCGGGGAACGCGACGGTGACCTGCTGGTCCCCGGGGACGATCGCGCAGGCGATGACGACGCCGACCCCGAAGGTGTTGTGACTCACACGGTCGCCCGGCGAGAACATCGGCTCCTTGTCGTCCACCTGCTCGCGTCGGACATCGGCAGCGGCGCGGAGGCCGCTCGCGGTCAGCGAGTCACCTCGGCGGCCCGACGAGCCGAGGGGCGTCGTGACGGCGTCGTCTGGCAGGTCGCGGAGGAAGCGTGACCCCGGGTTCGCGCGGATGTTGCCGTACATGAACCGGCGGCGGGCGCGGGTGAGGTACAGGCGTTCCTTCGCGCGGGTCATGCCCACGTAGCAGACGCGGCGTTCCTCCTCCATCTGCGCGGGGTCGTCCAGCGCGCGGATGTGCGGGAGGAGGCCCTCCTCCATGCCCGGCATGAACACCACGGGGAACTCGAGGCCCTTCGCGGCGTGGAGCGTGATCAGCGTCACCGCGTCCGGCGTGTCCGCCGAGGGATCGTCAATGTCCGAGACGAGCGCGATCTCCTCGAGGAAGGACGCGAGGCTGCCCTCGCGCTCGACCTCGGCGTACTCGGCGGCGACGGAGCGGAGCTCTTGCACGTTCTCCCAGCGGACGTCCGCCTGCTCTTCGCCCTCGCTCTTGCGGAGGTGCTGGCGGTAGTCGGTCTCAGCGAGCACGCGGTCGAGAAGGCCGGCGATGCTCGTGGTCTCCCGTTCGGCAGCGAGTCGGTCGTACATCTGGATGAATGAGATGAGCGCACCGCGGGCGCGGGAAGCGAGTTGCGGGACGCCCTCGGCACTGTCGCCGGAGGCGGCGCGGTGCGCCATCGCGATCGGCGAAATGCCGAGGTCGACGGCGGCGGCCATGAGCTCGCCGACGGTCTTCGCGCCGATGCCGCGCGTGGGGACGTTCACGATCCGCTCGAAGGCGACAGTGTCGTACTCGTTGTGGACGAGGCGGAGATAGGCGATGAGGTCGCGGATCTCGCGGCGGTCGTAGAACCGCGTGCCGCCCACGATCCGGTAGCGGACGCCGGAGGAGATGAACGCCTCCTCGACGGCACGGGACTGGGCGTTGGTGCGGTACATCACGGCGAAGTCGGCGGGCTGGTACTCGTGCTGGCGCATGAGGCGACGGATCTCCGAGGAGATGAAGTTGCCTTCCTCCTCGCCGTAGTCGGCCTCGTACTCCACCACCTGGTCGCCCTCGTCGTTGTCGGTCCAGAGCGACTTCTCGGGGCGCCCGTCCGCCCTCGCGATGACGGCGTGAGCGGCCTTCAGGATGTGGCCGGTGGAGCGGTAGTTCTGCTCCAGGAGGACGGTCTGCGCGTCCGGGAAGTCGCGCTCGAAGTCCAGCAGGTTGCGGATGTCCGCTGCACGCCACGAGTAGATCGACTGGTCCGGGTCGCCGACGACGGTGAGGTTGCGGTGGATGTTGGACAGCTGCCGCGACAGCTCGTACTGCACGAGGTTCGTGTCCTGGAACTCGTCGATGAGGACGTGGAGGTAGCGGTCGGCATAGCGCTGCTGCACCTCGGGACGCGTCTCGAAGAGGTCGAGCGTGCGGCCGAGGAGGTCATCGAAGTCGACGGCGCCGGCACGCCGGAGGGCGTCCTGGTATCGCTCGAAGATGCGGCCCACGACTTCCTCGAAGTAGTTGTCCGCCTGCCGGTGGAACGCGGCGGCGTCCTTCCGCTCGTTCTTCGCGGAGGAGATCGCGGAGAGCACCGCGCGAGGCTGGAAGCGCTTCTGATCGATGCCGAGCTCGGCCTCGATGCTGCGTACGAGCGAGGCCTGGTCGTCGGTGTCGTAGATGGCGAAGTCGCGCGGGAGGTCGATGGCTTCGCCGTCACGGCGGAGGATGCGCGCGCAGATCGAGTGGAACGTGCCCATGGTGAGGTCGTTCGCCTCGGGGCCGAGGAGGCCCTCGACGCGCTCGCGCATCTCGCGGGCGGCCTTGTTGGTGAAGGTGACGGCGAGGATGCGCCACGGGTGGACCTGCTGGTCGCGGACGAGATAGGCGATGCGGTGCGCGATGACGCGCGTCTTCCCCGAGCCGGGCCCGGCGAGGATCATCAGCGGCCCACCGGGGGTCTCGACGGCGCGGCGCTGGGCCTCGTTGAGGACATCGTGCATGGAAGTGGTCACGCTTCGATTGTAGGCGGGGGCTCCTTACGGGACGGGTGCGGTGACGTCACTCCTCCACGTTGCGTCCACGAGGCGTCCACGGTGCTTTCAACAGTCGCCTCGTTAGCGGAGCACCCGGTCTCGCCTGGCTGGCGATCCTGAAGAGGGGCCGTGTTAGCCTGAATCGCAATAGCGGGGGATTCCGGAGGTCCGTGTGGACTTGGATGCGATTCCGTGGCCAGGCGGTGACTGGCAGGCCACGCTGCGACTCTTCGGAGCGCTCATCGGTGGCTATCTGCTGGTCCTCTGGTTCGCCTCGATCCTCTGGGTGTATCGCGACATCCAGGCGCGGAGCCAGGATCCGATCACACAGGCGATCGGCGTGGGCATCTCCGTCGTCTTCCCGCTCGTCGGACTCCCTGTCTACATGGTGGTCCGTCCCCAGGAGACCCTGCAGGAGGCGTACGACCGGCAGCTGGAGCAGGAAGCCATCCTCTCCGAGCTGCACTCGGTCACCGGTTGTCCGAACTGTCGCCGGCCGGTGCAGGACGACTTCCAGTTCTGCGCGTTCTGTGGCACCTCGCTGAAGTCGGCGTGCACCTCGTGCGGGCGTCTGCTGCAGTTCTCGTGGCGCGTCTGTCCCACGTGCCAGACGCCGAAGCCGCGTCCCCAGCCCGATCCCGCCGAAGTCGCCCGCCAGCGCGAGGCCGAGGCAGCCGCCGCGCGCCGGCCGTCCGCTGCTGCGGCCGCTGCTCAGCGCAGCGCCCCCGCTCGCGCGTCACGACCGGCCCAGACCGAGCGCTCCTCGCCGCAGGCCTCCGCGAGCGCGGAGGCGCCTCGTCCCCGCCGTCAGGCCGAAGGGGAGGCTGAGGAGACGCCGACGCCACGTCCTCGCCGCCCGCGCCCGACGACGAGCGCCGACGAGTAGACGCTGAGGCGTTACGACTGAACCGAGACGAGCCGCCCGAGAGGGCGGCTCGTCCGTTGTCCCGGAGCCCGGGGTCGGGATCAGGGGTCAGGCTGCCTCGTCGACCACGTCCTGAGCGAATGCGTTGACCTGCTCGGTCATTTCGATGAGGACGGGCGTGACGCCCTGGTAGGAGAGGATTACCTCGGCGCGCCACCAGCCGAGCTGTTCGGCCTCGACGGCGGGGAGGAGGCTCCAGGTGCCGGCGCGGTCTTCCTCGGCGTAATGCCACTGTGGACGCGCGTCCAGGAGGATGGCATCGGTCTTGAAGGTGTTGACCGTCTCCCAGGTGAGCCGGAAGTTCCCCGTTTCGACGGTGCCAGCCGGCGGGTAGAACTTCACGCCAAGCTCCGAGAAGTACAGGAGGTCCGGCACGGACTGCCAGTTGGCGATCCAGACCGTGTCAGCGCTCAACGAGAACACGATGATCGTGAGGTCCGGCTTCGCTGCTGCGGCGGCGCGGAGGCCCTCGGACGCGGCCTCGAACTCCGCACGGGCGGTGGCGACGGCAGCCTCGGCGCCTTCGATGCGCGGCGCCGCGGTCGACTCGCCGAGGGCGGCGACCTCGCTGATCACCTCGCTCGCCGGACGACGGTTGATGTTGATCGCGACGAGCGGAACGATCTTCTCGATGGCGGCGATCTCCTCGTCCTGGATCGGCCAGATCACGCCGTCATACGCGGCGACGAACATCACGTCCGGCTGGAGCGCGACGAGCTTTTCGAGGTCAACCTCGGAGTACCCGTTCGTCAGCGACTCGAGGGCCTCGAGTTCGAGGCGACCGGCCTGCGGGGTGCGCTCGCCCGCGTCTGTCATCGACGGGCCGAAGATGCCGACGGACTCGACGCCGGAGTCGTAGAGCGCTGCCGCGATGGTGACCCACGCGACGATGCGTTCCGGGGGCTGCTCGAGCGTGATCGTCTTGCCTCGGGCGTCGGTGTACTCCCACGGGCCTGCGGGGGCCTCGGTCGCGGCGGCCGATGCCGCTGTCGTCCCGGTTGCGGATGCCGTGGCCGCACTGGTCGTGGTGGTCGCCTCGGGTTCGTCGTCGCTCCCGCAGGCGGCGAGGAAGGCGGCGGCAGCGGCGGCTGAGCCGGCGAGGGCGAGGAACTGGCGGCGGTTTCGCCGCCCAGCGAGCAGTCGTTCGGTCGGGATGTCCAACAAGTCCTCCGGGGTGCGCTTCGTTTCGACATAGATCAGACTATGTCGTGAGTAGAGTCAAGACGAAGTTCATCCAGAAGTACGAACGAATGCGGGAATCCGGGCCTTCGGTGATGCCACGAAACGAAGAAGGCCGCCCGATGGGCGGCCTTCTCGGTCTGTCGGTGCCGGCGGTTAGCCGAGCGCTTCCTCCAGGAGGGCACGGAGCTCGCTGACCTGGCTGTCTCGCCAGCCCTCGGCGTAGTCCCAGGTCTTGGCCTGGTACTCCACGCGCGCTTCCTCGTACTCCGGGGTGTCGCGCTCCTTGCCGGCCATGATCTCGCGGAGGGCCGGCATCTCGCTGTTGGCCTGGTCGGAGCGCTCGATCCAGTGGCCGAGGTAGTTGTGGTCCCGGTCGTAGAGGACCACGGCGGGGATGGACTCGAACTCCCCGTCCTTGAGGAACTCGGCCATGATGTCCTTGTTCTGGTCGCGGAGGAAGAACTTCACCTCCATGCCGGTGAGCTCACCGAGCTTCGCCATGACCGGGAGGCCGCGCCACACGTCCGGGCACCAGTCCTCGCCGAGGACGAGCGCCTTGACGCCGTGGGAAGCGACGAAGCCCTGGATGGCGTCCACGTCGGCCTGCTCCGGCTGCCACTCGTCATAATGGCGCTGGAAGGTCTCCTTGTTCTTCTCGATGGCGTCCAGCCACGCGGCGAAGGAGTCGAAGCCCTGCGCGTAGCGGTCGGGCGTCACGACGGAGTCGGGCTTCGGCGCGGCGATCTTCCGCGTAATGGTCGAGGTGGCGGTCATGTTCATCCTCCTGCGTGATGTGTGTGGATCCCGAGGCGCGCGAGCGGCTCGTGCGCTCACCGGGGACGTGCAGAGTAACACGCACGGTAGATTCTACAGCGATACCGCTAGGGGGTATCCGCCGCCCGCGGTCTGAGGTGCGCGGAGACCGCCGCCCAGGGCATCCCGTGCGATGTCGAGGGCAGCGCGCCGACGTCGAGCCCTGCGGCGCGCGCTTCGGCCTCAAGGGTGCGGAACGCCTCGGTGAAGCGTCCTGCGGCCTCACGGAGGGTCTCCTCGGCGTCGAACCCCTCCTCGGCGGCCAGGTGGGCGACGGACCACAGGAGCGCGCTCCAGTCGTCCCGGTCGAGGGCGTCCCGCAGGGCCTCGCGCGCGGGCTGGCCGAGGTCGGCAAGGCCGGCGTGTCCGGCGCGTCGGACGAGCGACTGCGCGCGCTGCAGCGAGGGCGCGGCGACGGGCGTGGAGTCGAGGGCGCCCTCGGGGGCCGCGACCTCGCCGGCTGCCTCGCGGGCGGCGCGCTCCTGCGCCTTGATCGCATCCCAGCGCTGGTTGAGGGCCTCAGCGGTGCCGGCGGCCTCGTCACCGAAGACGTGTGGGTGGCGGCGGACGAACTTCTCGTTGGCGTACTGCACGGCGTCCTCCAGCGAGAACGCGCCACCGAGGTCCGCGATGGTGGTGAGCATGAACATCTGCGCGAGGATATCGCCGATCTCCTCGCGGAGGCCGGGCATGTCGTCGCGGTCGATGGCGTCGACGAGCTCGTATGCCTCTTCGAGGAGGTAGGGGCGCAGGGTGGCGTGGGTCTGCTCCTTGTCCCACGGACAGCCATCCGGGCCGAAGAGGCGCTCCATGACGCGCCGGAGGCCCTCGATCGAGCGCGTGTCTGCCTCGGGCGGGAGGGCCGGGAGGAGCCACGCCTCGGCATCGAGCGGCAGGGCGGCGGCGGTGGCGTCCACGACGGCACCGCCGAGGAGCACGCGGACCTCGAGGTTGGGGCGGTAGCGCTGGCGGATCAGCGGCCGGGCGGCCTCGGCCTGCGGGGCGAGGACGACGAGCGGGCGCTGCGCGTCGAAGGCCGGGTGGGCGGGGTCGAAGATCTGCAGCTCGTGGGGAGCGAGGCCGAACGCGGCCGCGATGCGGTCGAGCGAGAGGGCGGTGGGGGGAGTGTCCGGCATACCGCGAGTATACTTTCGGCGTGCAGCCACTCCGCTGGGTCGCCTCGGGCTTGTTCATCGCCTGTATCCCGCTGTTGCTGGTCCTGACGAACGTCCGGATCGCCGCATCGTGGGAGCGGGTCTACGACTACGCCTTCTCCCAGTACGACGCCGTCGAGGTGACGGGCATCGAGCGCGTCGAGCTCGACCGTTCTGCGCACGAGATCGTGCGCTACTTCGAGCACTCGCGGTCGGAGGAGTTGCTGGACATCCGTGTCCAGCGTAGCGACGAGACGATCGCGCTGTTCAACCAGCGCGAGATCCTGCACATGGCGGACGTCCGTGACCTCTTCCGGCTGATCTACCGCATCCACGAGTTCGCGCTGGTCTACGTGGTCGCGTACGTCGCGGCGGTCTACCTCTGGTCCCGCGAACGCTCATTGCGTCGCCTGGCGCGCGAGGGCATCACCGCCGGGATCGCGACGGTGGGCATCCTCGGCGTCGCGGCGGTGGGCGTGATGCTGGGGTTCGATGCGCTTTTCGAGCAGTTCCACCTGCTGTCGTTCAGCAATGACTTCTGGCAGCTCGACCCTCGGACGGACCGTCTCGTGCAGATGTTCCCGATGGGGTTCTGGTTCGACGTGACGCTGGCGGTGGGCGTGCTGAGCCTGATCGAGGGGGGCGCGGTCGCCCTCGGAGGCCTCGGGTACATCATCTACCTCGACCGCCGCGCGGAGGCCCGGCGACTGTCGCGCCGGCGCCGGCGCGGGGTGCCGCCGGTGGCGGAGGCCGCCACGGTCGCCGAGGCGGAGCCGCCGACGGTCTGAGGCGCTCGACGGCTGGCCTAGAGACGTCGGATCGTGAGCGAGCCGGCGGTGGCGGCGCTCGCACGGAGCGCGATCGGTCCGGGCGGCGCGCCCTTTCCGGGCAGCCATGTGAACTGGACTACGCCACTTTCGTCCGTGCGCTGGAACGTGAACGTCTTCGCGTCGTAGGCGCCCTCGGGCCTGAGCAGGCCGCTGCCGTCGAGGTGCACGCTGACCCATGCGCCGGGCACGGCGACGCCGTCCGCGCGCTTCAGGGTGGCGATGAAGCATGTTGCGACGGCCATGGCCTCGCCCGACTCGTAGGTCCCCGGCGCGCCGAGGCGGCTGGGCTGGCTGCTCATGCCGAGGTGGACCTAGAAGTCGTCGTCGAAGTCGAAGTCGTCCATGCCATCGAAGTCACCACCGTCGAGGAAGTCCTCGGCTTCGCCTTCGCCCATGGCGGCGTTGGGGCGGACGCCGCGCGGCACGGCGACGCGCTGCATCTCGATCCGCTTCGGGGTCTTCGAGTTGCACTTCGGGCAGGGCGCCGGGTCGTCGCGCTTGGGGAGGCGACGGATCAACTCGAACTTGTTGCCGCACTTCTTGCAGCCGTATTCGTAGATCGGCATCTCTCGACGCTCCTGCTCAGACTCTGCGCGGTCAGGCCTGTGGGCCGATGGGCACGATGGCCGGGCAGTCTGCCCGGCCATCGGATTCTATGCCCAACGGGACCTCAGGCCAGCGCTGGCTAGTCGAGGTAGTCCTTCAACTTCTTGGACCGCGTGGGGTGCCGCAGCTTGCGGAGCGCCTTCGCCTCGATCTGGCGGATGCGCTCGCGCGTCACGTTGAACTCGCGGCCGACCTCCTCGAGGGTCCGCGAACGGCCGTCCTCGAGTCCGAAGCGGAGCTCGAGCACCTTGCGCTCGCGGGGGGTGAGGGACGAGAGGACGTCCATCACCTGCTCCTTGAGGAGCTGGTGGCTGGCGGCGTCCTGCGGCGCGAGGGCCGTGGGGTCCTCGATGAAGTCGCCGAGGTGGGAGTCCTCCTCCTCGCCGATCGGGGTCTCCAGCGAGACCGGCTCCTGCGAGACCTTCAGGATCTCGCGGACGCGGTCCGGCGGGAGCTCCAACTCGGCGCCGATCTCCTCGGGCGTGGGCTCGCGGCCGTACTCCTGCACCAGGCGGCGCTGGATGCGGACGAGCTTGTTGATCGTCTCCACCATGTGCACGGGGATGCGGATGGTGCGGGCCTGGTCCGCGATGGCACGGGTGATGGCCTGCCGGATCCACCACGTGGCGTACGTGGAGAACTTGAAGCCCTTCTCGTAGTCGAACTTCTCGACGGCCCGGATAAGGCCGATGTT
>CAYPYF010000082.1:0-11265 GCA_964414675.1 uncultured Dehalococcoidaceae bacterium | reverse complement strand
GGACGGCGGTAACGGCGGCGAGGCGCGCCTCCATGTCCGCGATCACGGCCTCCGCGCCCTCGTCCTGGCCGGTCAGCACCCCGAGCGTGCGGATGCTCTCGAAGACGCCCTCGAGGTCCGTCGGCTCGCGCATGAAGAACACCGGGAGGTCGAGCTCGCGGAAGTGCTCCAGGCTGCCGTCCTGGCGGCCGGAGAAGAGGACGAGGTCTGGCTCGTAGGCCAGGTCCTGCTCTGGATCAGGGGACGAATACGTGACCTTCGGAAGGTCAGCGGTCTCCGGCGGGTAGTTGGAGAACTCGTCGACGGCGACGACGCGGTCGCCCGCGCCGATCGCGAAGAGGATCTCCGTCAGCGCCGGCGAGTGCGACACGATCCTGGCGGCTGGCGTCGCAAGCGTGAGGGTCGTGCCGCTGGAGTCGGTCGCCTCGATCGGCGCGGGGGCTGCCTCGGTGGCAGTCGCCGTCTCCGTCGAAGCGCTGGTCGCGGTCGTCGCGGCGGTGGTGCTCGCTGTCGCCTCGCCGGCGTCGTCCGAGCAGGCGACGAGCCCGAAGGCGAACAGTGCGGCCAGCAGGACGAGCCAGCGTCTTGCCCCGAAG
Source organism: uncultured Dehalococcoidaceae bacterium (assembly GCA_964414675.1). Taxonomy (GTDB): domain Bacteria; phylum Chloroflexota; class Dehalococcoidia; order UBA2979; family UBA2979; genus W-Chloroflexi-9. Next base: position 10,669 of record CAYPYF010000082.1, on the reverse strand, counting down.
ACATCGGCCCTCAAGGAATGCGGCCTCAAGTAGTTACCCAACATGGAACACCTCCTGCACGTGGAGGAGGCACAAGAAACCCCCTCCTGGTGCGAGGGGGCAGGATTGAGAGCCGTCCGCGACGCCCGCCGGATTACCGGCTGGTGTGCATAGGCCGTCCCCTGTCCTCGCAGGTTCGACACAATGCACGGGCCGGTGTTCTGGCTCCCGTCGCGCGGGCCGGTGGAGGGCCTGCGGAGACGGTTACAGTTGCGGGACAGCGCCGGTATTGCACCGGACTTTCCCGGACTCCATGCGCCGCGAGTGAACACCGCCCGAGGGGTGCGCGCAAGCGCATCTAGCATGCCGATAACATTCGGCCACGATGCTGCGAGCGCGCACGCGTACACGAAGGGCTGCGCAGGAGGGGCGATGACGGCCGAGACGCAGACTCCGGAGCTCGATGGCACGACAGTCGCATTGAGCGATCCCTCGCTCTACACGAACCGGGAACAGTCCTGGCTGGACTTCAACGATCGTGTCCTCTGGGAGGCCAAGGATCCGCGGAACCCGCTGATCGAGCGCATCCGCTTCCTGTCGATCACCGCCAGCAACCTGGACGAGTTCGTCTCCAAGCGGATGGGCTGGCTGCGGCTCAGCATGAAGTCTGACCCGGCGCACCGGACCGTCGACGGGATGACGATCGCGGAGCAGTCCGCCGCCGTCCGCGAACGCGTCCAGGCGATGCAGCGAGACATCGACGAGACCTGGCGCGACACCCTCGAGCCGGCGCTCGACGCCTACGGGTTCCGCGTCGTCCCCTACGCCGACCTGCCCGAGGCGTCTCGCGAGCAACTACGCGAGTACTTCATGGCGGCGATCTACCCGGTGCTCACGCCGCTGGTAGTCGACCCGTCGCACCCCTTCCCGTTCATCTCCGGATCGTCGCTCTCGCTGGTGCTCACGGTCCGCGCGGACGAGGAGCGGCGGCACTTCGCCCGCATCAAGATCCCCCCGAACCGCAACCGCTTCATCGAGGTCGGCGACGGCGCCCACGTCCGCCTCGAAGACCTCATCGCGTCCCACCTCGACCTGCTGTTCCCGGGGGTCGAGATCGAGGAGTCGTGCGTCATCCGCGTGCTGCGGTCGTCCGAGGTGGGGACGCCCGGCGAGGACGCGGCCGACCTCCTTGAGCTGATGGAGGACACCCTGGCACGCCGGCGCATGGCCGATGCGGTCAGCCTGGAGTTGCACGGCGACCTGCCCGAGGCCAGGTTGGGCCTGCTGCTGGAGGAGCTCCAGCTGGAGGCCGATGCGGTCTACGTGTCGGAGGTCATGCTCGGCCTCGGCGACCTCGCGCAGCTCGCGTCCCTGCCCGTCCCGGACGAGTCCTTCCCACCGTTCATCCCGGCGGTGCCGAGCGCGCTCATCCCGAACGAGGACGACCCGCAGTACATCTTCACCGCGATGCGCTCGCAGGACCTGCTGGTCCACCACCCGTACGAGTCGTTCGACCAGAGCGTCGCGCGCCTCATCCAGACCGCCGCCGACGACCCTCGCGTGCTCGCGATCAAGCACACCACCTACCGCACGTCGCCGGACTCGCCCACGCTCGGCGCGCTGATCGACGCCGCGAGCCGCGGGAAGCAGGTGGCCGTGCTGGTGGAACTCGCCGCGCGGTTCGACGAGGCGAACAACATCGAGTGGGCACGCCGGCTGGAGGATGCCGGCGTCCACGTCGCGTACGGGAATCCGAACCAGAAGATCCACGCCAAGATCTCGCTCATCGTCCGCGAGGAAGCCCTCGGCATCGTGACCTACAGCCATATCGGCACGGGGAACTACAACTCCCGGACGGCGCGGATCTACACGGATGTCGGCCTGCTCACGACCGACCCGCAGATCGGCCAGGACCTCATGGCCGTGTTCAATCACCTCACGGGGCTCTCGACCCGCCTCGTGACCCGCTCGCTGCTCGTGGCGCCGATGACGGTCCGGAGCGGCCTCAGCGAACGCATCCGACGCGAGATGGCGCACGCCCACGAGGGACGCCCGGCGCGCGTGGTGATGAAGGTGAACGCGCTCGAGGACGCCGAGTTCACGGAGTTGCTGTACGAGGCCTCCCGGGCCGGCGTCCAGATCGACCTCATCGTGCGCGGCATCTGCCGGATCCGGCCGGCCATCCCGGGCCTTTCCGAGAACATCCGCGTCCGGAGCGTGATCGGGCGGTTCCTGGAGCACTCCCGGGTGTTCTACTTCGAGAACGACGGCGAGCCCGAGGTCTACATCGGCAGCGCAGACGTGATGAAGCGGAACCTGGACGAGCGGACCGAGGTGCTCACACCGATCGCAGACCCGGCGCTCCGCGCACGCATCCGACGAGTCCTGGACCTCTTCCTGGAGGACCGTCGCCAGGCGTGGGTCCTCCAGGACACCACCTGGAGCCGCGACCAGACCGTGGACGACATCGGCGTCCACGGGCGGCTGCTCGCGATGGCGCCATTCTCGTAGGGCGCAGCCCCGGCATGATGCCCCCGCGTCCACCTCGGACCGCGTCGACCGGTCGGTCTCGTCCGATACATTTCGGAAGCATTCGGGTTGTTAGCATGCAGGCGCGGCGACTGCGGGGGACCATGAAAGCCGAACGCATGCCCGCTCCCGCCACGCGGGAGCGGCCGTCTTCTCGACGACCGGCCCCTCACCTCGGGCCTGCCCTCGCCGTCGCGGCGGCGTACGTCGCTGCGGGCGCCCTCTGGATCGTCTTGAGCGAGTGGCTCCTGGGGCGCATGGCCATCGACCATCGGGCGACGCTGGTGCAGATGGTGAAGGGCCTCGGATTCGTCGGGGTCACCGGCTTCGCGCTCTACCTCGTGCTCGGGCGGATGATGCGCACGCTGCAGGAGGGCGCGCAGGCCCAGGCCTCGCTGGCCGCGCGGCTGCGCGAGCAGTCCGCGCAGCGCCGGCTGCTGGCGCACCGCCTGATGCGGGCCGAGGAGGATACCCGCCGGGCGGTCGCGAAGGACCTGCACGACGGCCCGCTCCAGTCCCTCACGCTCTCGTTCATGCGGCTCGACGCCGCGACCAGGGGGCCGGGCGAACCGATCGACCCCGAGGAGATCTCGAACGCGATGGCGGCGATCCGCGAGGCGTCCGAGGAGATCCGGTCCGTGGTGCGCGCGCTGCATCCGCCGCTGCTCGCGGAACTCGGGCTGGCGTCCGCCGTCGAGCGTCATTGCATGGAGATGTCCCGGCGCACCGGGCGGGAGATCGAGTTCGCACGCGAGGCGCGGGACGAGGCCCCCATCGACCCCGACACGGCGATCGCGACCTTCCGGATCACACAGGAGGCCATCGCCAACGCGCTCAAGCACACCACGTCCGGCGCAATCGTCGTGCGCCTGTCGCTCGGCACGGGGTCGGTCGACATGAACGTGATGGACGACGGCCCGGGCTTCAACGCGGAGTCGAAGATCGGCGCGGGGCTGGGGCTGCTCAGCATGCGCGAGCGCGCTCAGTCCGTGGGCGGCGCGCTCACGATCCGCTCGACGCCCGCCGGCGGCACCCACGTCCACGTCCGGATCCCGGACGCCGCTCCCGAGGCCCCCGACGCCCGCGAGGCGACTGCCTAGCCCATGCGGATCGCCCTCCGTGCCGCCCTGATCTTCGCGCCGCTCTGCGGCGGGATCGCGCTCTTCGCCACGCTCGACCCCGGCATCGCCGTACTCGCGACGATCGGCGGCGGCATCATCGCCGGGGCGTTCTTCGGGCTGACGGCGCACTTCGCGGGCGGCGACAGCACCGAGGGCTAGACCGGGACTAGCGGTCCGACCAGCGCGCCACCGCGCCGAACGTCGCGCCCGCAAGGGTCGCGAGGGCGTCCGGGGCGAGGCCGATCTCCAGGCCTCGGCGGCCGGCACTCACGTAGATGCGCTCGAACTGGCGGGCGGAGTCGTCGACGACGGCGGGCAGCCGGCGCTTCTGGCCGAGGGGGCTGATCCCACCCAGCACGTAGCCGGTCGCGCGCTGGGCGGCGTCGGCGGGGGCCATCGCCGCCTTCCGCCCGCCGAGGGTGCTCGCGAGGGCCTTCAGGTCCAGCTGCGCGACCACCGGCACGATGCCGACCGCGAGGCGGCCGTCCACCTCCGCCACCAGCGTCTTGAAGACCTGCTCGCCCGGCAGCCCAAGTACCTCGACGGCCTCGAGGCCGAACGACTCGTGGCCGGGGTCGTGTTCGTACTCGAGCAGCTCGAACTCGATGCCGGCGCGACGGGCGGCGTCGACGGCGGGCGTCACGAGGCTGGCCCAGCGTTGGTGACCTCGGTGCCGGCGACCTCGGTGCCGGCGACCTCGCCATCGTCCAGGCCGTAGACGGCGGCGTGCATCTGCCAGTAGTGGGCGACCTTGGCGACCACCGTGACGACGCTCTTCACCTGGTCCTTCAGCGTGAAGGCGGGCCCGGCCGGCACGAGCAGGCGGTCCTGGTCGTCAAGGCGGGCGTCCACGTTCTCCAGGATGATGCACGCGCACATCCACGCCGCCATCTGGCGCGTCCGGCAGGAGATCGCGAGCCAGCCGGGCTCGTCGGCCAGCTCGGAGAAGAGGCCGGTGGTCATGTAGATGCCGCGCCGGATCTCGGCGACGGGGTCGAACTCGCCCTCGACCGGCGCCGGGATCTCCGAGGGGGCACGGACGACGCTGTCCGGGCCGCGGTGCGACGGGCCGCCGAAGTAGGCGAGCTCGCAGAACGACTCCCACATCGAGCCCCAGTCGAGGCGGCCGTCGTCCGTATAGAGGATGTCGGCGGCGGCCATGCCCTCGGTCTGCACCCGCAACGGCGCGAGCACCTCGATCGGGGCGTCGCCGGTCATCGGCGCGATCGAGAGCCGGGCGAGCTCCGCGAGCTCCGGGCGGACGTACGCGAACTCGACGGGCTCGCCGAGGAAGGCCGCGAAGGACTGCGAGAGGTCGCGTAGCTCGCGCGTCCGCTCCCAGTCGACATCGGTGTCTGCGATTACGAGGACGTGGGGCATGATGGGCTCCATGGCGAGAGACGGCGAGGGACCGCGAGCGGCGATCCGAGGCTGGCCAATTGCGAATCGTTGCAGGACGGGGCATCCTCACCTTACCCGCACGGCGTGAGGCCGGCATCAATGAAGGCGGACGCGTGCCGATCTACCCCTACGTCTGCGACCCGTGCGGCGCAGAGTTCGAGGTCTCCCGGAAGATGTCCGCGATGCGCGAACCGGCCCCCTGCCCCGCCTGCGGCGAAGTCGCGCGGCGCGTGTTCACCGGGGTCACCGTGACCGGGAAGGCGCCGGCGCCGGGCCCGGCTGCCGTGAAGCCGGCCGGCGGCTGGTCGCATGGCGGGCACTCGCACGGGCCGGGGTCCGCCGGGCACACGCACTAGCCGAGGCGCCCGACGTCAGGCGGGGAACGGGAGCGGCCGTCCGCTCCGTGGATCGGCCAGCGACACCATCTCCAACCCGAACACGCCAGAGAGCGCCTCCGGCGTGAAGACCTCGGACGGCGCACCGTCGAGGGCGACTCGTCCATCCACGATCGCGACGATGCGATGCGCGTAGCGGCTCGCGATCGCGAGGTCGTGCAGGACGGCGACCACCGTGAGTCCGCCCTCGTTGAGGCGTCGGAGCACCTCCATCACCTCCACCTGGTGACGGAGGTCGAGGAACGTCGTCGGCTCGTCCAGCAACAGCACGCGCGGCTCCTGCGCCAGCGCGAGGGCCAGCCAGGCGCGCTGCCGCTCCCCGCCCGAGAGCGACCGCAGCGGCCGGCCTCGGAGGTCTCCGAGCGCCGTGAGGTCGATGGCGCGCTCGACGGCGGCCTGGTCGGCCTCGGAGGCGGGGTGGAGGGGACGGTGATGGGGCGTGCGGCCTCGCCACACGAGTTCCTCCACCACCAGGTCCACGTCGAACTGCTGCATCTGCGGGAGGATCGCGAGGCGGCGGGCAACCTCCCGCGAGTCGAGGCCGGCGATGTCGTCCTCGTCGAGGCGGACGACGCCAGCGTCCGGGCGCATCACGCGCGCGAGGCCTCGGAGCAGCGTGCTCTTGCCGCTCGCGTTCGGGCCGACGATGACGCAGAACTCGCCGGATGCGACGTCGAGCGAGACATCGTCGATGACGACGCGACGGCCGTAGCGGAGCGTGAGGCCTTCGGCGCGGAGTCTCATCGACGGAACCGCACGAGGTAGAGCAGGAACGGCGCTCCCACGGCGGCGGTGAGGATCCCCATCGGCAGCTCCGCCGGGCGGATCACCATCCGCGCGACGAGGTCCGCGGACGCCACGAGCAGCGCGCCGGTGAACGCGGAGGCCGGCAGCAGGTAGCGGTGGTCATCGCCGACGAGGGAGCGGGCGACGTGCGGGCTCACGAGCCCGACGAACGAGACCAGCCCGGCGACGGACACCGCCGCGCCCGTCATCGCCCCGACGAGGAAGAGCACGAACAGCCTCGTACGGTCGGTGAGGACCCCGAGTCCGGCCGCGAGCTCGTCGCCCAGCGCGAGGGCGTTGAGGCGGGGGCTGAGCGCAGCCGCGACGGCGATCCCGGGCACGATCACGGGCGCGACGATCCGGACATCGCGCCAGTCGGAGCCGTACATGCCGCCGGCGAGGAAGCCGAGCGAGAGCTCGAGGAACCGCTGGCTGGAGGCGAGCAGCCCGACGATCGCCGCACCGAACAGCGCCGACATCGCGATCCCGGCGAGCGTGAGACGGATCGCCGACACGGCCCCCTGCCACGCCATCGAGAGCAGGAGCCCGGCCCCCGTGAGCCCTCCGAGGATCGTCACCACCGCCAGCCAGCGGTGGTCGATGCCAGGGATGAAGACGAGGCCGAGCGCCAGCGCCAGGCCCGCCGCCGCCGAGATGCCGAGGATCGTGGGGTCCGCCAGCGGATTGCGCGTCACGACCTGGAGCAGGGTGCCGGAGACACCGAGCGCCGCACCGACCAGCACGGCCGCGATGAACCTCGGGAAGCGCAGCTCCCAGACGACGAGTCGCTCGAAGCCACCGGTGTCGGAGACAAGCGCCCGGAGGGCATCCGGCACGCCGAGCGTGACGGCGCCGAGCACCACGCTGAGGATCCCGACGACGCACAACAGCCCGAGGAGCCCGACGGTCCAGGCGCGGAAGCGCCGGGCGCGTCGCTGACGCCACGACCGGGGCCGCTGTGTGGCGGCCCCGGTCGCTGCAACGCCCTCGGGCGTAGGTTCTCGCATCAACTGCTACTACCGGACTGTCACTACTGGCGCTACTGGGCGGCGAGCGTCTCCGCCAGCGCGGCGAGCGCCTCGATGACGCGCGGGCCGGGGGACTGGAGGTAGAGCTCCACGTCCATCTCAACCACGCGGCCGTCCTGGAGTGCGGACAGCCCGGCGAACGGGGGGATCTGCGTCATGATCTCGGACAGACGCGGCGCGGGCGCCGGCGCCGGCGTCACCGTGAGGATCACCGCCGGGTCCCACTGCAACAGCGTCTCCGGCGCGACGATCGAGTAGCCCGGGAACGGGCCGGAGTCGGCCTGATCGGCAGCCACGTTGGTCGCGCCGACCTCGGCCATGAGCGAGCCCGCCCACGAGGTGCCGTTCGCGGCGTACAGCGTGTTCTCGCGGTCCGCGATGAGGAGCACCACCGTCGTGTCGGCAGACACGCCCGAGGACGCCTCGGCGTGCGCGGCCTCGACGGCTGCGATCTGCTCGGCGGCGAGGTCGCCCGCGTCGAGGACGGCGCCCATGAGCTGGTAGGCCGTCACCATGTCCTCGAAGGACACCGCGCCGACGAACACGACCGGGACGCCGAGGCCCTCGAGCGCGTCGCGGACCTGCGGCTGGGCCTGGATGAACGAGTCCGCGACGACCAGGTCAGGGTTGAGCTGGAGGATCGCCTCGATGCTCGGCTGGTAGGCCGAACCCACGTCGGCGGCGCCGGCCACCTCGGGCGGGAACGTCGTGGAGGAGGAGCGACCGACCACCTCGCCGCCGAGGATGGCGACGAACTCGGCGGCCGTGGGGCTCAGCGTGACGATGGTGGTGGGGGCAGCCTCGATAGTGACGGTGCGGCCGAGCATGTCGGTCACCTCGACCGGGTAGGCCGCGGCCGTCTCCGTCGTGGTGCCCTCGGCAGTCGCCGTCGTCTCGGCGGTGGCGCTGGTGGTCGCGCTCCCGGTGGGGGTCGAGGTGGCGTCGGACTTGTCGTCCGAGCACGCCGCGCCCAGGAGCAGGGCCAGTGCGGCGGACCCGGTGAGGGCCAGACGCATGAACCGTGAATCGCGCATGAATTCTCCGCATCTCTCCGCGAACTGGCGAGAGATACGCCAGTCCGGGCGTCGCCCCTCTGGTGGCGAGCCGTCGCGTATCGTCCCCTCGGATCGGGTCACGGGCGAGGGAAGTTTGACGAGGATCTGGTGGTTTCCGGGCGATATCCCGCAACCTTCAGGCGCACTCATACGCGGACGTAATGTGACGTCCTGGCGCTACCCGAAGCTGGTGGTGAACGTGACGACCCAGAGGGCGACACCGTTCGCCATCCAGAGGAACCCGGCGTATCGCAGTCCTCGGGCGGCGGTCCCGGCGAGGTGGCGCTCGTGGGATCCGAGCGCGCGGAAGCCGGAGGCCCATGCGCGCCCGACGACGGACTCCGAGAGCGTCACGAGCAGGCCGAGGAGCAGGATCGGCACGGTGATCGTCGCCGCCCCGCCGAGCACGAGCGCGTAGACGCGGAGGTCGAACGCACGCCCGGCGACGGCCAGCAGGAAGAACCCGCTGAGGAACAACGTGAACCCGACGAGCGCGACCCAGCCGGTGGGCGGCCAGCCATCGCGCATCACGCGCGCATCGAGGCGGTCGGACGTCCTGTTCATACGGTCATATTCGACCACATCTGCCCCGCCTGAAGGCGGCGCTCGCTCCTGAAACGACCCAACCGTAGGATGCCGGACATGGCTGAAGGCAACTTTTTCTTCGCGGCAGACGGCAACCGATACCACCCCACCCCCGCCACGCGCGGGCCGTGGGACCCGAACTCGCTCCACGGGCGGGTCCTCGCGGGCCTCATCGCGCACCAGATCGAGCACGAGCACGGCGAGCCGAACTTCCAGCCGGCGCGGCTCACGGTGGACATGTTCCGCGTCGCGCCGATGAAGCCGATGACGGTCACGACCACGCTGGTCCGGGACGGGAACCGCATCAAGGTGGTCGATGCCTCGATGACCGACGACGAGGGCACCGAGATCGCTCGCGGCAACGTGGTCTTCCTCCGTCGCGCCGACCAGCCCGAGGGCGAGGTCTGGGCGCCGCCCGCGTGGCACGTGCCGCACCCGGACACGCTCACACCGCAGGCGCCTCCCGCGGACGCCGGCCCGGACTGGCTCCCTACGTGGGAAACGCGCCGCATCGCCGGCGACTTCGGCACCGTCGGGCAGAAGCAGGCGTGGCTCCGCGAGACGCACGACCTCATCGAGGGTTCCCGACCGACCCCGTTCGTACGGGCGGCGCAGGCCTCTGACTTCACGAACCCGTTTGCGAACAGCGGGAGCAACGGCCTCAACTTCGTGAACGCGGACGCCACGCTTTACCTCCACCGCGACCCGGTGGGGGAATGGATCGGCATGGAAGTGGCCGCGCACCACTCGTCGCACGGCGTGGGCATCGGGGAGTGCGTCCTGTACGACATCGAGGGGGCGTTCGCGCGATCCTCCGTCTGCAGCGTCGCCAACCGACGCCGGACGTAGGCCGCGTGACAGCGCAGGCGCCCGCGTGGGTCGCCTCGGCAGTACCCTAGGCCGCGCGGGGACGCTCCGGAAGACCGCGATGCGCCTGGGGAACTCATCTGATCCGTCGAACGCCGTGCCCGGTGCCAGCGCACTGGAGCGGCAGGAGTCCGGGCTCGTCGCCGCGGACGACATCGTCGTGCCCTACCGCATCGTGCGGAGCGCCCGCCGGAGACGCACGCTCGAACTCCGCGTCGAGGCGGACGGCGTCCGCGTCTCGGTTCCGCTGAGGACGCCCCGCCACGAGATCGATGCGTTCGTCCGGTCGCGGATCGACTGGATCAAGAAGCAGCGGCGCACTCGGCCTCGTCCGGCAGCCCTCGACTTCGTCACCGGCGACGTGGTCCCCTACCTCGCCCGCCCGATGCCGCTCGAGGTGTCCCAGGGCACGGGGCGCACGACGCACGTCCACGCTGACCTCCTGGGGCTGCGCGTCACCCTCGCACGTGGCGTCGCCGACCAGCGTGAGGCGGTGGTCCAGGCCCTCCGGCAGTGGTACCGCGAGCGAGCGACCGAGGAGATCACGGACCGCGTCGCCGCGTGGTCGGCGCGCGCCGGCTACGAGCCCCGGCGGGTGCTGCTGCGCGACCAGAAGCGGCGCTGGGGCTCGTGCGCCTCTGAGTAACCCCAGAGAAGAGGCTCTACGCTAATTCTCGCACTGAATGAATGCTTTCTATCACTACCGTGTGCTAATAAATGGTAGGTAATAATATTTACAGCCTGTTGTCGGGACAGTTGTTGTCGGGACAGTTGTTGTCGGGACAATTGTTGTCGGGACAGTTGTTGTCGGGACAGTTGTTGTCGGGACAGTTGTTATTGAGACAATTGCTGTTGAGATAGCGGTCGTTAGGTCCTCATAGCATGGCGACTGAAAACATGTAGTTGACGAAACTTCGCAGGAC
>CAYPYF010000081.1:0-11681 GCA_964414675.1 uncultured Dehalococcoidaceae bacterium | reverse complement strand
CGCGGAAGACCCTCACCCCATCCCTCTCCCAAAACGGGAGAGGGGGCCGGAGGGAGATTCGGAGGGCGGGACCTGATCCGGCTCTGCTTCTGACTCTGACTCTGACCCCTCTCCCGTTTTGGGAGAGGGATGGGGTGAGGGCCTCCCCGCACGCGACTCGACCACCGAACCCCGGCCCAGCACATCTCCCCTGACCACCGAGGCAAGATCCGAAAAACCCCCTTCCCCGGAAAGGGAAGGGGGCTGGGGGATGGGGTTCACACACAACAATTTCTGACTCCCGCTCCCTCCTGGGGAGGGGGCCGGGGGAAGGGCTCAACGGACCGCGCGAGGCCCTCGACCACCACGACAGCAGATCCGCCGCCGCAGGCGACAGCCAACGAGACGCTACCCAAGCTCCTCACGGAACGCGTCCACCGTCCGACGCAGCCCCTCCGCAAGCTCTACCTGCGGCGTCCACCCCCACACCGCCTCCGCACGCCGAGCATCCAGCGCGCTCCGAGGAATATCCCCCGGCCGAGGCGGCCCCATCACCGGCTCATGCTCGTACCCCGTCTCGTGCGCCATCGCGCGGAACAGGTCCATCGTCGACGTCTCGATACCCGTGCCCACCACCGCCATCTCGCCGCGCTCGGCCATCGCCGCCCGCAGCATCGCGTCCACCACGTCGCCCACGTACACGTAGTCGCGCGTGTCCGTCCCCGGCGCGAACACCGTCACCTCGTCGCCGCGCAGCATCCGCCGCGCGAAGATCGCCACCACCCCCGCCTCGCCGTGCGGGTCCTGCCACGGGCCGTAGATGTTCGAAGGCCGCACCGAGGCGACCGACATCCCCATCTGGTCCTCGATCAGCCGCAGGTACACCTCCGCCGCCACCTTCGACGCCCCGTAGAACGACTGTGGCTGCGGCTCCGTCCCGTCCGGGGTCGGCACCACCGGCGCCTCGCCGAACATCGCGCCACCGGACGAGGTGTTCACGAACCGCCGAGCACCAACCGCCGCCGCGTGCCGCGCCAGCGTCACCGTCCCCAGCACGTTCGTCTCGATGTCCAGCCGCGGCTCACGCATGGAGACCGACACGGACACCTGCGCCGCCAGGTGGAACACGATCTCCGGTCGCACCTCATGCATCAGCTTCTCGACGAAGTCGTCGTCCAGGATGTCGCCCCGGACGTCGCGCCACCCGTCCACCGGACGTCGAGGCTCGGCGTGGTCCAGCCCGACCACCTCGTGGCCGTTCCGCACCAACAACCCCACGAGGTGGCTGCCGACAAACCCGGATGAACCGCTCACGACAATACGCATAGTCGTCCGAGGGTACTCAAGGTCCACCCCCCGCGCGATGGCACGACACTCCGCCGCGATGGCGGAAGCATCGACGCTGTAGCGGAGCGGTCAGCCCGCTAGAGGTCGCGCTGGCGGAAGACCGAGTACGTGGTCAGCAGCGCCACGGCCGTCAGCCCGCTGAAGACGAACAGCACGCGGAACGTGTCCCACACCGCCGTCTCGCCTCGGATGGTCGGAGCCAGCTCGGTTAGCACGGCCGTGGCGCTCATCCACGACAGGCCGAGGAACTGCAGGAGCAGCCCGGACACCAGCACCACGAACAGCAGCACCACCACGGAGACCATGACGTTGGTCATCACCGTGGACAGCGTGAGCCCGAGCGCGCCGAGGAACATGAGCAGCAGCGCCGCCGTGAGCAGCGCCGCCAGCAGCCCGGCGTACGAGATGTCCGACTCCGAGTAGCGGATGATCAGGTAGGAGAACGGCAGCATCACCAGCAGGTACACGGCCAGCGCGAAGCCGAGCCGCGACACGATCTTCGCGGACACGAACTCCGTCCGCGTCACGGACCGGCTGAGGATCCCGTCCGCGATGATCTGCGCCTCGCCCGCGATCGCGCCCGAGGTCAGCACCGCCACCGCGAGGGCGGACAGCGGCATCAGCACTGCCACCACGTAGGCCGCCAGCGTCTCGGACGCCAGCTCGTTCTCGGTCGCCGCGACGACGATCAGGAAGAACGCGGGCGCGAGCAGCAGCGGGATCCAGATCCGGGACACCCAGGACTGGGTCAGCTGGATCAGGTCATACCGAAGGATGGCCAGGAATGCCTGCATCGGACGCCTCCTTCTGCTCACTACCCGTGCCGCCAGAACCGTTCGCGTCCAGCGCCGCCGCCCACGCCGCCGCGCGGAGGAACCCGCGCGTGCGGTCGTCCTCAAGGCGGCGCAGGAACGCCTCCTCGATCTCGTCGGAGCCCGTGTCCACGTGCAGCAGTTCCACGCCGGTGCGGTCGATCAGCGCGAGCACCCGGTTGAGGTACTCGTTCAGCCCCTGCGTCCCCAGGAAGGTGATGCGGAACTCGGACCCGATGCGCTCGTAGCGCACGGACCCGAACTCGTCGAGGGTGTGCAACTCCTGCTCGAAGGCGCTCGTGTTGCCCTCGATCTCCACGGCGATCGTCCCCTGCCGCGCGAGGCGACGCATGTCCGCCATCGGGCCGGAGTAGATCAGGCGGCCGGCGGAGATGATGCCCACGTCGGTGCAGACGCGCTCGACGTCGGTCAGGATGTGGGTCGCGATGATGATCGTGCGGTCGCGGCCGGACAGCTCGCGGATCAGTTCGATCGTCTGCTTGCGCCCCGCGGGGTCGAGGCCCGAGGTCGGCTCGTCGAGGATCAGGAGTTCCGGGTCGTTCATCAGCGCCGCCGCGATGCCGAGGCGCGTGAGCATGCCGGTGGAGAAGCCCTTGATCGGCTGCGACGCCGCACCCGCCAGGTCCACCGCCTGCAGCAGCCGCGTCAGCTGGATCTTCGCGCGGTCGCGAGGCATCCCGAGCACCGAGCCCACGAACTGCAGGAAGGCGATCGGGGTCATGTGCTTCGGGAACGTGGGGTTCGTCGGCAGGTAGCCGATACGCCGACGGAGGTCGGCGCGGTCCGCGCCCATCTCCTCGCCGAACACCTGCAGCGTCCCCGCCGTCGGCTTCTGGAGCCCCAACAGCAGCCGGAACGTCGTCGACTTCCCGGCGCCGTTCGGCCCGACCAGGCCGAACACCTGCCCCTTCTCCACGCGCAGGTTCAGCGCGTTCAGGGCGATGTAGCGGTTGTCGTAGATCTTGGTGAGGTCAGTCGTGTTGACGACGTGCATGGTGGGGGGTCCTTGTCGCGTCGCGCGACCATCGGACGCCCCGGCGAGGCCTCACGGCACTCGCAGGCGCACCCCCGTCGCGCATCGCGATCGTAACAGCGATTCCTGACGAGACATAGACGGCGACCTCGCCCCACTCCCCCTCCGGATCCGGCCCCCTCTCCCCACACGGGGAGAGGGCTGGGGTGAGGGCTCCCCTCCCCTTCCCCACCCAGAATCCGGCCCCCTCCCCCTTTAAGGGGGGAGGGTCGGGGTGGGGTGACGCAGTCGCAGCCTCCACCACAACGCGGCCGCACCGACGCCGCCACCAACAACCATCCGAATCCGGCTCCCTCTCCCCACACGGGGAGAGGGCTGGGGGTGAGGGTCTCCCAGCGTGAGCGCCTACCGACGCCCGCTGAACGTCTCCACGAACCGGTAGCCCACATTGCGCACCGTATCGATGAACTGCTCGCGCTGCTCAATCTTGGAGCGGATCCGCCGCACGTGGACGTCCACAGTCCGAGAACCACCGTAGTAGTCGTAGCCCCAGACCTGGTTCAGCAGCGCCTCGCGCGTGAACGGCTTGCCGGGGTTCGACGCCAGGAAGCGGAGCAGCTCGTACTCCTTGTAGGTGAGGTCCACCACCTCGCCGTCCACCGTGACCTTGTACCGCTCGAGGTCGATGAGGAGCGTGCCGTGGCGGATGACCGTGCCGTCCTCCGCACCCGTCTGCGCCCAGATGAGGCGAGACATGCGCACGCGCAGCTCGTCCTCGTTCAGTGGCGTGATCGCGAAGTCGTCCACGCGGACGTTCGGGCCCAGGATGTTCAGCTGAGAGGGCGGCGCGAGCACCATCACGGAGCCCGTGTCCTGGATGGCTTCGTCCCGCAGGATCGCCGCGAGGCCGCCGCTCGTCATGCCGATGCCCGTGTCCACGATCACCAGCGCCGGGCGCCATTCGCGCACCGCCACCAGACAGCGCTCCGCCGTCGCCTCCGCACGGACGACACGGCCATCCACCCGCGCGACGGACTCGACGACGCGGGCCGTGGCGGGATCCTGAGTGAGGATCAGGATGCGCTGCATGGGCGGAGTCTATCCCTCGCTACCAGCGCGGACGAGGTGCCCGCAGCCCCGATCCGTCCGCACCGGCAACCACCGGAGCCTCCTCGACGGTTCAGGCGCACATCATCCTTCGCTTGTATTTCGAGCGTGCGTCGCGATGATTACGCACTCCATGTCGAAGACCGACTCGGCGCAATGTGTCCAGGACCGCGTGGCGGGCTGGCGGAGGCCTTGCGCGGCTAGCCGCCGCGCAGCATCTCGTGCATGACCTCGGCGACGACCTCCACGGACCGCTCGATCACGGCGGGCTCCGCGGCGGTGAAGTTCATCCGCAACGTCGAGGCAGCCTCCTCCGGGAGGTCGGCCCCTTCCGGCGCCGCGTAGAAGTGGCGTCCCGGCACGAATGCCACGCCCCGTGCGAGGGCGGCCTCGTACAGCCGGTCGGCGTCCAGCCCGCGCGGCCCCGTCACCCACACGAACATCCCGCCCTCGGGCTGCGTCCAGTGCACCCCCTCCGGCATCGTGCGTTCCAGCGTCTGGAGCATCGCTTCGCGTCGAGGCCGGTAGAACTCCACGATCTCCGGCACGCGCCGTTCGAGGTGCCCGCCCGCGAGGTACTCGGACGCCAGCGCCTGGCCCAGCGTGCCGGTGTGCAGGTCCACGCCCTGCCGGGCGATCACCAGCCAGCGGAACGCCTCGCTGGGCGCAACGCAGACGCCCAGCCGCAGTCCGGGCGAGAACGTCTTCGAGAGCGTGGTCAGGTAGATCACGTGGTCAGGCGCCAGGCTGTGGATCGGCGGCACGCGCTCGCCCACGTAGCGCAGGTCGCTGTACGGGTCGTCCTCGATCAGCAGGGCGTCGTAGCGCTGGAGGATCTCCGCCACCCGATGCCGGCGCGCGACCGACAGCGTCCGTCCCGTCGGGTTCTGAAACGTCGGCACGGCGTAGACGAACTTCACGCCGCCGCCGGCGAGCACGCCCTCGAGCGACTCCGGGATCAGGCCCTCGTCGTCCGCCTCCACCTGCACGTAGCGCGGCTGGTAGGGGTTGAACGCCTGCAGCGCCCCCAGGTACGTGGGCGCCTCCACCGCGACGAGGTCGCCCGGCGACAGGAACGTCTTCCCCAGCCCATCGAGGGCGCCCTGCGAACCGCTGGTGATCAGCACCTGCTCCGCCGTCGTCGTCACCCCGCGCGCCGTGAGGTGCGGGACGAGCGCCTCGCGCAGCGGCGCGAATCCCTCGCTCGCGTCGTACTGCAGCGAGGCCGCGCCGTAGCGCGCGATCACCGTGTCCAGCAGGCCCGGCAGCAGGTCCAGCGGAAACGACTCCGCCGCCGGCAGGCCACCCGCCAGCGAGACCACCGAGGGCTGCGACGCGACCTTCAGGATCTCGCGGATCGCGCTTGCCTCCATCTGGGAGGTGCGGTCGGCCAGTAGTCGCGTGAAGTCCATGAGCCAATCTAGCGCGCCGGCACATCACGGGCACGACGGCCGTCGCCCGTGACGGAGGAGCGCCGGCCTCGATGGGGGTGCGCGGAACCGCGGTGCGGTTCCGGCTCACCCGTGTTTCGTCCGAGGTCGGGTCTTGTCCTTGTCCCAGGCCGGGGCGGTCCCCCGACAGATGCGCTGCCTAGTCGGCAGCGAGCGGCGCGAGGCGGTAGCCCACGCGCGTCACGGTATCGATCACCTCGGCGGCTTCGCCGAGCTTGGAACGGATGCGCGACACGATGACCGCCAGGCGTCGTCGCGCGTGTGGGACGGGCTTCCCCCACAGAGCCTCCGCCAGCGAGTCGTACGTCACGACCCGGCCGGACTGGACGACGATCGCCCAGAGCGCGTTGAACTCCATGAAGGTCAGACGCACGGGTTCACCGTGCACCGTCACCAGGTACCGCTCCCGATCGATGATGAGGTCTCCAGCTCGGATCATCGTTGCTTCTACTCTCTCCCGCGGCGCCCGGCAGTAGCCGGGCGCACCTTGTGTTCGGGCGAGGGACTCCGGCCCCCGGTGCTCGGGAGGGTGAGCACCGGGGGCCGGGGGATTGGATGAGCGCGGGTTAGAGCGCCTGCTCGTTTTCCTCGCCAGTCCGGATGCGGACCGCACGCGAGACGGGGCTGACAAAGATCTTGCCGTCGCCCACCTCGCCCGTGCGGGCGGCCTCCACAATGCGGTTCACAATCGCGTCGACGTCTTCGTCCTTGACCACCATCTCGACCTTGATCTTGGTCAGGTACTCAACGGCGAACGTGCGTCCCCGCCACTGCTCCGTGACACCGCGCTGCACGCCGTGCCCACGGACCTCGGTCAGAGTCATGCCGGCGTGGGACAGTTCCTCCAGGGCGGCCTTCACCACCTGGAGCTTGTCCGGCCGGATGATTGCTTCGATTCTCTGCATCTACGTTTCCTCCTGTGGCCGAGTACGCTAGCGCGAGCTCTCGGACAGCGTGGCGAACGGGTCGCGGCCGCCGGTGAACTCGGGGTAGGCCTCCATGCCGTGCTCGTACACGTCCAGGCCCGCGTCCTCCTCAGCCTCGCTCACACGCAGGCCGACAGTGAACTTGATGCCCAGGAACACGAGGCTGGAGAGCACCACCGTCCAGACCGCCACCGAGACGATGCCCACCACCTGAGTGATGAACAGATCCGAACCACCGCCCAGCAGGATGCCCCACGTGGACGTCACGCCGTACGCGTTGTCAATCAAGGCCTCGCTGGAGAACAGGCCGACGGCCAGAGTGCCCCAGATGCCGTTCATCAGGTGGACCGGCACCGCGCCCACGGGGTCGTCGATCTTCAGCGTGTCCAGCAACATGACGCCGTAGACGATCACCAGGCCCGCAACCGCGCCGATGACAACCGCACTCCACGGTTCCACCGTCGCACAGCCGGCCGTGATGCCGACCAGGCCGCCGAGGATGCCGTTCAGCGTGAGCGACAGGTCAGACTTACCGTGCTGCAGCCACGAGACCAGCATGGCCGTGAAGCCACCGGCGACCGCAGCGAGGGTGGTCGTCGCGGCGACACGCGCCGCGATGTCTGCGAGCCCACCGCTCAGCCCCAACGTCGAACCAGGGTTGAACCCATACCAGCCCACCCACAGGATGAACACACCCAGCACACCCAGAGGGAGCGAGTGCCCGGGGAAGGCCGTCACACGGCCCTCGGTGAAGCGTCCCTTGCGGGCACCTACGATGATCGCGCCACACAGGGCCGCCCAACCACCGACCGAGTGGACCACGGTGGATCCTGCGAAGTCGACCATGCCGACGCCGTTCATGGCGTCATCCGTGAACGCTGTCAGGAACCCGTTGCCGTCCCAGATCCAGTGCGACACGATCGGGTAGATCACGCCGCTGATCGCGGCCGTGTAGATGAGATACGCGCCGAACTTCGTCCGCTCGGCCATCGCTCCCGAGACGATCGTGGCTGCGGTCGCCGCGAACGCGAACTGGAAGAACCACGTCCCGTAGTCCGAGAAGTCGGCCAGGAACCAGTTCCCGCTACCGATGAAATCACCGCCGTCCACCCCATAGGCCAGGCCAAAGCCGAACGCCCAATAGAGCAGACCGCCCACACACGCATCCAGGACATTTTTCATCAGGATGTTCGTCACGTTCTTCGTTCGGACGAATCCGGCCTCGACCAGTGCGAAGCCAGCCTGCATGAACAACACCAGCGTAGCCGCGATGAGCAGCCACCCAAGGTCTACAGCTGCAGCCAGCTCATCAAGGCCAGTCTGCAACTCTTCCGGGGTTTGGGCTGACGCGACGCCGATTCCCGCGACGAGTGAGATACCCGCCCCGAGTGCCGCCCCAACCGAAAGTGCACGCAACCTTCTCAAGAGAACCTCCTTCTCACTCGGCGGAGTCTGGGGGCGGCTCGTTTCACGTCGGCGTCACAACCGTGAAGGTCTCGTGTCTCCCTCGTTTCGGCAGCGTTTCCTGAATCTGGCGGCGTCTAAGTCGTCCCGAAAGAAGTCCGACGCCGACCGGAGAGTCGAGGGATATCGCTTGGCCCGGCGTCCAGACGGCGGACAGAAGCCGGCCTGATCCTCTCGGTCGACCACTCAGGCGCGCAGTCTGTGAGCGATGTGAAACAGTCCAGAAACAGGTGAGCGGGTACGATCGGCCTCATGTTCGATAGCACCGACCACGGCACCGCCGATCTCTCCTCGCGTCAGCACGTCATCCAGGCCTGCCGCGACCACGATGTGAAGTTCATCCGTCTCTGGTTCACGGACATCCTCGGCACCCTCAAGTCCGTCGCCATCACCATCGAGGAGCTCGAACACGCCCTCGAGGATGGTGTGACCTTCGACGGCGGCGCGATCGCCGGCTACGCCCGGCACGGCGAGACCGACATGATCGCCCTCCCGGACCCCGCCACCTTCCAGCTCCTCCCCTGGCGCCCCCGGCCGCAGGCCGTCGCCCGCATGTTCTGTGACGTGCAGCGCCCCAGCGGCGAACCCTTCGAGGGCGACCCGAGGCGCGTGCTGAAGGGCGTCCTCGCGGACGCAGCAGCGCTCGGGTACACCGCGTACGTCTCACCGGAGATCGAGTACTTCTACTTCAAGGACGCGAAGACACCGGAGCCGCTCGACTCCGGCGGCTACTTCGACCTCACCGCCGCGGACAGCGGCTCGGACCTGCGCCGGGACACCGTCCTGATGCTCGAAGACATGGGCATCGGCGTGGCCCTCAGCCACCACGAGGTCGCCCCGAGTCAGCACGAGATGGACCTGCGCTACACGGACGCCCTCACCATGGCGGACAGCGTCATGACCTTCCGGCTCATCGTGAAGGAAGTGGCCATGCGCAGCGGCGTGTACGCCACGTTCATGCCGAAGCCGCTCGCCAACGAGAACGGCTCCGCCATGCACCTGCAGTTCTCGCTCTTCAAGGGCGAGGACAACGCCTTCTCGGACCCCGGCACGCCCGGCACCCTGTCGCAGGACGGCCGCCACTTCATGGCCGGCCTCCTCAGGCACGCGCCGGAGATGATGCTCCTCACCAACCAGTGGGTGAACTCGTACAAGCGCCTCGTCCCCGGCTTCGAAGCGCCCGTCTACACGTCCTGGTCGCACACCAACAACGCAGACCTCGTCCGCGTCCCCCAGCACAAGCCGGAGATGCGCATGGCCGCGCGCGTCGAGTACCGCGTCCCGGACTCCGCCTGCAACCCCTACCTCGCGTTCGCCGCCCTCCTCGCCGCCGGCCTCAAGGGCATCGCCGAGGGCTACGAGCTGCCGATGGCCGCCGAACGCCCCGTCGAAGAGATGACCGAGGCCGAGCGCGTCGCGCACAACATCGCCCTCCTCCCCAACTCCCTGGGCGAGGCAATCGCCGCCTTCGAGGGCTCAGAGCTCCTCCGCAGCACCCTCGGCAGCGCCATGTGCGACTCCCTCGTCGCCAACAAGCGCCACGAATGGCGCGAATACCGCGCCCAGGTCACCCCCTTCGAGATCCAGCGCTACCTCCCCGCCCTCTAGCTCCCCGCGCTCGGAGCCGAACCTCCAACCCGCCCGTTGCAGGGCCTCGAGGTACTCCGCCACGGGGAGCCTCGACCGGCGCCTGGCGCGCAACCTCACGCGCAGAGCGCCCTGACCTCCACTCAGAGATCCGCCCCCCCCCGGAAAGGGGAGGGGGGGTTGAGGGAGGGGTTTCACACAACAATTTCTGTCTCCCCCTCCCTCCTGGGGAGGGGGCGGGGGTGGGCACCTCAGACCACAGCACCTTCAGTTCCACCGAGCGAAGCGCAACACCGCAAGCGCACGAGGACGACTCGACGCGCGCCGGAACACCGCTCGGACTCCCGGCGGGAGGGTTCCTCGTGGAATCACCCCGGACAGAACGCCGTCGGCTCGCCCACTCCGAAAGCCCCCTCCCCCGGAAAGGGGAGGGGGTTGGGGGAGGGGTTTCACACGACAATTTCTGTCTCCCCCTCCCTCCTGGGGAGGGGGCCGGGGGGGGGTGGGCGCCTCACACCGCAACGCCTTCAGTTCCACTGAGCGAAGCACAAACACCACAAGCACACGAGGACTACTCGACGCGCGCCGGAACGCCCTCGATCGTGCCACTGCTCGGCGAAGGCTGCCGCGACACCTGGCTGAACCGTAGCGCGTAGTACGCCACCGCAGCGATGAGCATCCCCACCACCAGGTCGAACACATAGTGCTCGCCCAGGTACACCAGCGAGAACGCCATCACCACGTTGTAGCCCACCATCGGCCACGTCAGCCGCGGATACGTGTCGCGGACCGCCAGCAGCACCAGGAACGTCAGCGCCATGTGGATCGAAGGCACGCTCGCCACCGCGTTCGGCCCCGCCATCGTCCCGTACAGTTCGCGATACGCATCCACGTCCAGCCCGCGCGTCACGAAGTTCATCACGCGGTACGTCTCACTCAGGTCACCCTGGCGCGCCGCCAGCCACGGCGGCACCGTCGGCGCCAGCCAGAACAGCACCAGCGCCGAGTACAGCGTGATCAGCATCGCCGCCGCGTACTTTGCCGCCAGCGTCCGCCGCCGGAACCACAGCAACGCGAACATCGCGTGTGGCACCACGAAGAACGACCAGTGCGTCGCCACCGCCAGCAGGTCGATGATGTCGATCCGCCAGGGGGTGAACAGCGCCCGCTGCAGCTCCACCGTCGGTACGTTGCCCAGGAACAGGACGCGGTCGAAGGCGATCACGTACTGCGCCTGCACCGCCATGCCGGCGTCGTCCGCGTAGGCGCGCAATACCGTGTAGAGGTAGATTCCAGCCACGTAGAAAAATAGCCAGCGCCCCGAGCGCGGCCGGCGAAGTTCCGGCCACCACCAGATCAGCGCCACTGCCGGCAACGCAAGGCTGGGGATCGGATGCGGCTTCCAGTACCCGGCCAGCAGCACCCAGGCGAGGACGACGAGGCTCCCATAGCGCAGCAACTCGGCCAGCCTCGGCCGATGCGAAGACCATCCGCCGCCGTGCGGTCCATCGCCGCCGTAGCGCTCGCGGTCGTCAGCCTCTTCTGGCTGTGGCGCGCCGCTGACCCAGCGGCCGTCTGGCCGTTGCTGCAACGCGCTCATCTGCCGGCACTCCTGCTCGGCATCGCGCTGCTCGGCGGGTCGTTAGTCACGAAGGCGCTCCGGTGGCGGACAATGCTGCCTGGCCCCGGCGCCATGCGCCGAGTAGAGGCAATCCGAATCTTCCACGTATCCATCCTACTGAACAACCTCTTGCCATTCCGTGTCGGCGATGGCGCTCGCGTGCTTTCTCCATCTGTCCGACGCGTCGCCACCGTCCAGCAGGCCCTCGTCACGCTCCTCGCGGAGCGGCTCCTGGACGGGCTTATGCTCGCCCTCGTGGCCCTGGTGGTGCTCCCGCCCTTCTTCCGCTCCACCGGGCGTCAGGCGGTCGTAGACGGCCTCTCAGCGCCCGGGGAGGGCGCCCTGCTGCTCCTGCTCGCGGGCTTCGGCATCGGTCTCGTCGCCCTCACGATC